>CAZKZW010000001.1:0-5773 GCA_964557365.1 uncultured Pseudomonadales bacterium
TGTTGATGCCACTATACCCGGGGGTATATACCCAATTTCTCGTGGTATCAAAAATACCGCAGGAAACCGGCTCATGAGAAAGTTGATTGTAGATAGAAAAGATGGGGTCCGTATACAGAAGTGGTTGACCATAAACGCGTGATTCAGATGGAAGTTGATGAAGTATTCCTAAGATCGATATACAACACAAACCAATTGTGGCATATGACCAGGCAATTTTTATGTGTTGGTTGATAAGTTTTGAAAAATGGTGGTGTAGGACAACACTCAAGAGAATGATCCAGATGGGAATGAGAGCAAGAATAAAACGATATTCTTTATGAGGAATACAGCTGTGAATGAGGATAAGTAATACACTTACGTATTGAATCCATTTAGCAGATGATTTTTTGGGAACGAGAAATGTACTAAGCCATAATCCGCATGATGAAATCGTGAGCGTGATGAGATAAAAAAACCATGGTTGGTCACCAAATAACGTACTGATGCCTGAGCCAAAGCTTAAAGAAAGATTACGGTACAGGTGACCAAGAAACAGCCCCGTAAACTTCCAATCAATTAGGCCAAGGATGCTGATGACTGTACTCACGCCAAGCATTATGTTTGCAGTTAGACGTTGTTGTTTGATGAGAATGGCTCCCAGTATGACTGCGATGGGGAAAAATTGAATGCGAAGAAAAAACCCAAGTGTAATGAATACCGCAGTCCAGAAAAAGTGCGGTTTTTTTCTAAACAAGCAAATACTTGCAAGGGCAAAACAGTCGAGACTCACCATTTCAGTAAGTCCTCTTCCGGATAGATATATCAGTTCATACCATATGGATAATCCATATGCAGCAAATAATGCGGGAGCAGTTTTTTTTGTGAACTGTTTGACCAATATGTACCCTGCTGCGGGAATGGTCAACGAAAGGAGAGCAAGAAATATTTGAGGAAAAAAGCGAATTATTTCAGGAGTATCCATATGAAGAATATCTGCAAATTTGAGAGGGATTGTCAGTACTATCGGTAAAAAGAATGATCGTAATCCATAGGTAATATCCCACGGCAAAAGACCATATCCATGAATGATTCGGTATGCCTGCTCAAGCGATTGAAATAGTTCATCTGGGTAATATATATGATGACTTAAAAACTGGAAACCAATACGGAGAACACCGGCCACAACAAGTGGTTTGGTGAGTGGATGGTGTGCTGCCGTTTTCATGTTCATAAACAAAAACCCCGTCAACAATATCACATGTTGACGGGGGGAAACACGCGGTGTTTTCTTTTATTTCTTAAAAATACGTTGGAATAACGTCAATGTTTGAGCGCGACGTTTTTCCATAGCGGTAACTCGGTGATCCTTGAGATGCTGTTCAGCTTCCCAGACGATTAAGCGGGTTTTATCAATCATATCGGGACTGACAGATACGCTAGTGGCGCCCCAAGAAACCAATTTCTCGGTAATTTCTGGATAAGTCGAGGGTGCTTGACCACAGATAGAACAGTTTATTCCTCGGCGTTTGCAGGTACGAACGATCATTTCCAGTGCTTTGAGAACACCTGGATCTCGTTCATCATATACGTCGGATACTTGTTCAGAATCACGGTCGCAACCAAGAGTTAACATGGTGAGGTCGTTGGAACCGATAGATACACCGTCAATGCCTAAATCGATGAATTCATCAAGTAAGAAGACATTATTGGGGATCTCCACCATCATGTATAGTTGGAAGTTGGAACGGCGTTGTAGATCATATTTCGCCATCAAAGCTTTGATATCTTTCATCTGTTTGACCGTGCGGACAAACGGAATCATGACATGGAGGTTTTTGTAGCCAAATTTGTTGCGGACTTTTTTAACTGCTTCCAGCTCCATGGCAAAAATATCTTCTTCTTTGATATATCGGCCACAGCCCCGATAACCAATGAGCGGATTAGCTTCTTGAGGTTCGTATTTATCCCCTCCTACTAAACCTCGATATTCATTGGTTTTGAAATCAGTGGTACGGTAAATCACGGGACGAGGATTGAACGCGCGACAGAAGAATTCCAAACCTTCGGCCATTTTATCGATAAAATACTGTCGGCGTTTTTGAGCGAGTAATTCACGGGGATGGATGCCAATGTATTCAGAGATAATAAACTCTGCCCGCAAGAGTCCTACGCCATCAACATATTTTTGTGCGATTCCACCAGCCATTTCTGGCTCACCCAGGTTGACATAGACTTTGGTTTTGGTTTTGACATCACGAAGCTTTTTAAAGTCTCGAGGGAGTTTGAGGGCAGTTCGTTTGACTTTCAACTCACCCATGTACACTTCACCTTTTTGCGCGTCCACCGTAATAATGTCACCATTTTTTAGTTTGGTGGTGGCATTACCGGTACCAACAACGCAGGGCACTCCGAGCTCCCGGGATACGATTGCAGCATGTGATGTCTGACCACCGCGGTCAGTTACGATAGCTGCTGCCCGTTTCATGGCGGGAACAAAATCAGGTGTAGTCATGGGAGCAACAAGAATATCTCCTTTAAGAATCTTGTCGTTGTCTTTGGGATCGCGAATGATGACTACTTTGCCCGTAATGATGCCGGGACTGGCGGGAGAACCCTTTAAGACTGCTTTGGGTGTACCGCCTTCGATGTTAGCGATTTCCCCAATGGTGCCGGAGGCTTCGATGGCGGATACGGTGGTGATGGGGCGAGTTTGGACGATATACAATTTGTCGTCTTCATACGCCCATTCCACATCTTGAGGCTTTTCGTAGTGGTCTTGTAATCGTTGACCAAGCTTAGCTACTTTAAGAATAATGTCGTCACCCACTTTTTGTTTATCGATCTTGGATTCGGGGACCCGCATTTGTTTGGTAATCCCCTTCTCTTTACTCAACATGACTTTTTGAGTGGAAATTTCCTTTTTCAGAATCACCCATTTTTCACGATCAATTTCAAAGTGATCGGGAGTGGCTGATCCTTGCACAATCATTTCGCCCAAACCCCAGACTGATTCAACCACGATGGTGAAAGGATCATTGTTGATGGGATTAATGGTAAACATGACTCCAGAGACTTCGGATTGAACCATCATTTGTACGGGGACAGCAATGCCGACTTTGAAGTGATCAAAGCCTTTTTGAACCCGATAAAAAATTGCCCGGGCTTCAAACAGTGATGCCCAGCATTTTTGGACGGCTTTGACAACATCGGTGTCGCCGGAAATATTGAGGTAGGTAGCTTGCTGACCTGCAAATGAAGCATCGGGTAAATCTTCAGCGGTAGCGGAAGAACGGACAGCTACTTCTTGATCTTTATGAGGAAATTTTTGATATGCACTTTTGATTTGATCAGCTAAATCATCGGGCATACGGGCTCGCATGACAATTTCTTTTACCCGTTTACTGGCGGCAAACAATTCATCATTGTCATTCACATCCAAATCTTTGAGAGCTTCTTTGATTTTGTCACGAAGGTCATTTTGATCGAGGAAATAGTAATATGCAGGAGCGGTGACACAGAAACCATTGGGGACGGGAATTCCTGCTTGGGTCATTTCACCCAAGTTTGCACCTTTACCACCAACTAATGGAATATCATTCTTCCCAATGTCTTTGAACCAGACTACATGGGGGGCAGCGTTTGACATAGTTCCTTTTCCTCTGATACTTAATATCTGTTTTTACATAAAACAGAACAGAACCTCATGATAAAGGCCTTATACATCCATAGTAGAGGAAAATGCAGAGGCGGTCAATCGTTTAACGGCGCCAATGGGTGGTGGAAGGATGTTTGATTCGAAGCTTTCGCTGCTCGTGGTGTTTCCATATCATATATATGGCGCATAGTACAAGACAAAGCATGGTTGCTCTACCAAGATTAAACCAAAGATCATGATTGATTTTTTCTGATGACAAGAGCGGTAATTGTGTGAGAGGACTTGGTGAGGTGGTGGCACTGGAAGATGCTAGTCTAGTAGCCACATATTGTACAACCAAGACAGTATTGGGCTGATTTTGAAGATTTCCTTCGACAACTGCAATCCCCGTATCGGTGTATTCGGAATGGAGAAGATTCTCGCGGTGGGCAGGCGACTTAAGCCATGCATCAACAACTGCTTCGGCGCTAGAATACCCTTTGGCAAGATTTTCTCCCGCAATGAGATAGGTGTAGCCTTCACTATCGATAAAGTCCCACGGTGTTTGACTGGGTGTGTTGTGAGACCAGGTGTTGGCAGCAATCATGGCATTGGCTTTGGCCTCAGCGGCACGCATGAGTTGGTATTGCGGGTGAAGTGGTTCAAGCCCATGTTGTTGGCGAATGGCGTTGGTGACAGAAATTACTTCAGCAGCAGTGAGGTTGGATGTTGCCCCTTTTACTTCCCCCCGGCGAATCCATCCATAAATACACAAGCTGATAATAACGAGAATTAAAAATGATTTCTTGTGCTGGGAAGCAGGTTTTGCTATAACAAGGGACATATTATTACTGTAACGCGTTTTGTGTATGTTTGACAGAATTCTCTTATTACTTTTGGTGTTATTACTCCCGTTGGGGATTTTGGCTAGTCGAGCAATTACGGGAGAAGTATCGATTGGTGGCAATAAAAATACACAGCTTCAGGAAAAACAAATTACTGAATTGGTACAGAAGTTAACACAAAATGTACCTGCAGCTTCAACACAGACAGCTCTTGGGCCCGACTTCGCGATTACAGCGGTGTTATTGGCATCGGAATCGGGTCGCCTAAGAATTGTAGGAATGGCCCCACGGAATCAAGAGCTTTTGTGGGTATGGACCGCGAGCTCTGACTCAAAACAAAAAAAGAATTCAAATGCTTCAGCTTCAGCTCAACCGATTTGGGATGGTCCTTTGGTAGTTCAACCACAAGTAGGTGGTTTGTTTACGGTGGAAGTGGATGTGTCAGTTATGGCGGGAATTGTCGAAGTTCGATTGGAACAGGGCAAGGTGACTTCTTTGGTGCGGTTTGACTTAGCAAAAAAGATGCAATTACAAAATTAGTATATAGCTGTGATGTTGTAGACGATGGTGCCGGAGTAGGTGTCGGTTGGTTGGCGTGAGTTTATTTCCAATGCATAGGTGACATAGGCGCTGGTTCCGCTATCAATTCCCGCTGACTGCATGACTTTTTGACTTGTTGTCCCGACGGAACCAAATTTTCCCGAAGCATTACTCCAGTTTGGAACACGGGTGTCTGAGGTATTGGCGCCAAACCAACCAGTGTTGACATTTGGAGAAGTCCCCGTGGGTGTGTACCAGGAATGTGATTCGTTCCACGTGTGAGGAAAATCAACAATTTGATTTGCAGGATAATTGCCTTGGAGGGTATATAAAAATTTGGTCGTTACACTATATCCAGATGAGGCTGTGGTTCGTGCTGTTAGTTTGTGTGCTAGATATTGAACGGTTGCAGGTTGTAGTGCGCCAAAAGCTAATGATGTGGCTTGGCTGTTCCCGGTCGTGGTAATGCCATTGGTAGCGGTGTTTCCAGGGACACCTTCAACTTTAAAGGTAAGTTCAGGGTAGGCGTGGAGGATGATGATTAATCGACTTGATGTCAGTGTTGTGGTGCCTGAAGCGCTGTTTCTAATCTCAGTATCGAGATTTTTCGTGCTTGTTGGCATGTGGGTACTTAGTTCTCCAGAACGAAGTCGGGTATAGTCAGTGTTGGCTGTAGATACTTCTGTTCCACTGATGGCAGTACTGTCGGTCAAGTTGTATAGACGACTGTAGGTAATATCAGTTGTGGTTTTTTGGGTAGTTTCATAATAGT
>CAZKZW010000001.1:5783-17209 GCA_964557365.1 uncultured Pseudomonadales bacterium
AATTGAATTGGATAGGCTTGCGCCGTATATGCATCGTCGGAATCTGTAGTACTCGTATTGACTATTTGATGTGATATCTCTGTGAGACTCAAACCCATACTGTTGGTTTGATTGAGAATCAGTTTGGCATCCGCAAGTGAGGTGGTGGATGTATCAGCGACTTTGACACAGACATAGTATGAAGTGTCGTCGGCAAGGGTAATGGCATTAGATCGGATCCGATTATAGCTGCCTTCGGTAGTGCTCACTTCGCTACCACTGACTGTACCCAGACAGTTGCTGGAGGTGGAAAGTACGGCATAGGCGGTACCAGATCCGCCCATAGAAGCCATGGTGGCTTCAAAGTAGACGGTGGGAGTGGGTGCATAGTTTTCTGCATCATATCGGAATAATTTTGGGTTAGATACAAGTTCATAGACTGTGTTAGTGGAGACAGTGGGGCTTGCCAGATCCACTTGGCTCTGAGTAGCGGTGATGGTACCAGCTGATTGAACGACAATGAGCCGGGCAATTTTGATTTCTGCTGTACCACTGACTGCATCAACAAACATGCGCACTGTGTAATCGGTATCATCGGCAAGATTAGTGGCGATATTATCCGAACGGACAAGGGTGTATTCCGCATTGGTGGTGGTGAGAACTGAACTGGGCACAATAGTACCCGCAGCAGTATAGAGGGCGACACTTGTACGGGCATTGCCACCTTCGCAACTGGTGCAGCGAATAAGTGTTTCAAAATATACAGCACTATCGGGGAATTGATTATTGTCCCATTGAGCAAGTCCCCAACTTCGGTCAGCGGGATAAGCGCTGGCGGTGGCGGTGGTGGCGTGGGTTTGATCAAGTAATTCAATGTGTTGTTCGATTCCGACAGCAGCTGTTTGGCTTGCCAAAATCAGTAGAAAAAACACTCCAAAAAAGAACCATGCCAGTATTCGGTGTATGTATTGATTCATAGCTTTACCATCTATCATAGCGTATACAGATAGAACCAAAAAGACTCCTTGTTTAGGGGAGTCTTTTTGTTTTACATCCCGGACGTAAAAAGGGAATTGAAGATAAGCTTTGTGAAGCTTTGAAATCAACTCGATTTAGTACGTCGGCAAAGCATTGTACATAATTGTACCTTCATATGCATCGGCGGGTTGGAACTGATCCACCTCGATAGCATATGTCACGTAGTTTGGTGTGAGGCCACTATCAGGTGAGCCTTTTTGCATAACTACATTTTCCGTGTTGTCAATGCCACCAAATAAAATATCGGTGGTATTTGCCCAGTTAGCAACATCCAAATCATCGATGTGAGCACCAATCCAGCCCGTATTATCATTACGGACTTGTGAGTCTGGTTGAGACCAGATAGTTGGAGCGCTCCAATCTGATGTGAATGGATCAATGTTATTGACGTCGTAGACGCCAGTCATTTGATCATGCATCATGGATGAGACCGTGTAACCACCTTGTGTATTGGTAGTGACCCAAAGTGCATGAGTAGCATATTTGGGGATACCAACATCTAAGTTACCAAATGGTAATGTGGTAGGGGTGGTGGTGACAGAGGATTGAATCCCATGTGCTGTGACGCCTTCTGCAACACCAGTGACGGTGAATTTGAAGGTTGGATCAACTGTAGCAGTGACCTGAACTTGAGATACGATTGTGTAGGTGCCTACACCATCATCAACCAATTGATCATCAGCATCGTAGGTTGAGATACGCACAAAACAAGTATCACTGTTGTTGGCTGCATCTCCATCACAGTTGGCGGTGAGATCACCATTGGCTACATCTTCTAGCTGAACCGAGAGAGCTGCACCTTCGACGATAGTAATATCGACGGAAGCGTTGTAATTCAATTCAACGGTATTTGCCGTGGCGGTCAGATCCCAGGCTGTATTAAGGCCTAAATCACCGTCAAAAACACCTGGTGTAACACTTGATACATTGCTTGTAGGGGGTACACAAGAACCAGAAGGTTCTGTACACCATTGAAAGAAAATTCTTGCAATTGATGCACCAGTAGTGTGAGTAAAATGGATGGTTTGTGGAGCGGAAATACCTGGACCAGAGTCATCCATGTCAACACGAACGGTTTGTAATTGAGCTGCTTGTGCGGGAGTAGCGGCAACGAAGCCAACAACAGCCAACAGGGAAGCGAGCATTACTTTTAATGTTTTCATAATTTTGTTTGTTTCACCTCCCTTCCGTTTGGAGTGTGGTTTTTTTAAAACCACAATGCAGGATTAACCTGCACTAAGATCCATAGTAAGGATTTTTTTAGTCTCTTGTCAATAGTCAGTGTATTTGGGCTATACTACTCTGTAGTCATGGAAGCGTATATTCACGTAAAACCAATCAAGACCGATGAGGCTCCACCCGAAGCAGAGGTGGGTTTGTTGTCCACGTTTATGGCGGTCGCAAAGCGATCCTGGTGGCAGTATTTGGCGGGTACATCAGAAAAGCATCTGAGTATGGAAGTAGCTTCCATCAATCAGCAAACTGTGTTTCAAATGACTGCTCCTCCGGCTACTGAAAGTTATTTTGTCAGTCAACTTTTGTCTCACCACCCTCAACTGTATGTACAACAGAACGAGCAGGATTTACTTGCTCCCCTCCTCGAAATGCCTTGTCTGGCTGTAGCCAATCTTAATCTGACTTCTGGCGGAACGTTACCGTTGAAAACGAGTACTAAATTGGAAGATGTGCCTTTGTTTGGCGGTGTGTTGGGGTATTTGGGAAAGGTGGCAGTGGGAGAGGGCGCGGCGATCCAACTGGTGATTCGGATGGCAAATCAACGTCACTGGATGAATCGAGTCCGAAATGCGATGAGTTCTACCGATGCAGAGGGTGTAGTGATTACCAGTCCGTACAAGGCCTTGATGGAGCAAAAGATTGCTGCACCCATTGTGGAAGCTCAGCTGCGTCTTTTATATGCCGCGGGGACGACCGAATTGGCGGACACGAAACTGAGAGAATTAGCGGGAGCCTTTGGGGTGTATAGCTTGGCTGAGGGAAATGGGTTGGTCATGAAAAAAGCATCAGGAAACCGGTGGATGATGAGATTTAAAACTCGTGAATTTGATTGGCGTCAACCTGCAATGGCGCTGAACTTAAATGAAGTAGCTTCTCTGTGGCATGTACCCGGATTGTCGCTATCACATATTGCGAGTATTGATTGGGGCCGAACATTGGTGTCAGAAGCGCCTAATCACTTACCAGTGGCGGAAGAAATTGCTGATGACCAAAAACAACATGTTAATTTCTTTGCCAAGACGGGATGGCGAAATCATGAAGCAGTGATGGGGATTAGCCGAGAAGACCGGACCAAACACATGTACATTATTGGAAAGACGGGAGCAGGTAAATCGACTCTGATTGCGAATATGGCCATCAACGATATTCGTAACGGTGAGGGTGTAGCAGTAATTGATCCACATGGTGATTTGTCGGAAATGATTTTGGATTATATTCCAAAACGACGAATGAATGATGTGATTTATTTAGACCCAACTTTGTCTGATGAGCGGGCATTTTCATTGAATCTTTTTGATGTCGATGGTACGTCTCATACGGATGTGGTGGCTTCTGGGATTATTTCGGTATTTTATAAATTGTACAGTTACTCTTGGGGGCCACGACTGGAATACATACTTAGGAATGTGATTCTGACGTTACTTTACGCCGGGGAAGCCACTTTTGCGGATATCCCTCGTTTGTTGACTGACAAACGGTTTCGGGAGAAGGTCATTAATCAAATTGCTGAGCGTGATCCCCTCTTGCGGGATTTTTGGCTGAATGAATTTGAGCAAATGAATGATAAGTTGCGGACTGAGGCCATTTCGCCCATTTTAAATAAGGTAGGACAGTTTTTATCTTCACAACGGATTCGACATGTGGTGGGAACTCGGAAATCAACGTTTTCACTGCAAGAGGTAATGGATCAGAAGAAAATTTTAATCCTCAATTTGTCTCAAGGACGATTGGGTGAGGATACTACCGCATTATTGGGAGCAATGTTTATTACCAAGATTCAGTTGGCGGCAATGCAACGTGTAGGGAGACCAGCAGATCAACGTCCTGATTTTTATTTGTATGTAGATGAATTTCAAAATTTTGCCACCGGGTCGTTTACCAAAATTTTATCAGAAGCGCGGAAATATCGGCTGAATTTAATCATGGCAAACCAATATATTGGTCAGGTAGAAGAAGGGGTCCAAAAAGCTATTTTCGGTAATGTGGGTACGTTATCCACGTTTGTAGTGGGAGCGGGAGATGCAGCAGCATTGGCGCGCGAATTGGGCGGAACGTATACGGAAGAAGACTTGGTGAATTTGGGTAAGTTTGAGATTTTAATTAAGATGTGTATCAATGGGTTGACATCATCCCCCTTTGCCGCCACCACACTGCCTTTGCCCGCAGTGGTGAATGGGAATAAAGAGAAAATCATTCGGTTATCACTCGAAAAGTATTATCAAAAAGTTCAGTAATTTAAGTTTTGGAGCGTTCGAGGCTGGATTCGAAGCCGAGAATAATGCTGACTTGGTTTTGGCGGACTCGAAGAATACCACTTTCAATGTCGATTTCCTTCACTTTACCATTGATGGGTTCAATGCGAATGATGCCCTTGACCAACTCAGAATAGAGCGGGGTATGGTTGGGGAGGATTGCTAATTCTTGCATCACGCCAGGAACGGTTACTTTAGAGGCTTCGGTTTCGATGAGTACTCGGTCAGGACTAACAACCACTACATGGAATGAATTGATTAATGAATCTGACATATTATTTCATTTTCTGTGCTTTGGCTTCGGCTTCGGTTATGTTGCCGACCATGAAAAAAGCTTCGTCAGAAATATCATCATACGAGCCAGATAGAATGCGTTGAACACCTGCAACTGTTTCTTCACGAGTGACATACTTGCCGGGGTTATTGGTGAATTGTTCTGAGGTATAAAACGGTTGCGAAAAGAACTTATTAAGTTTTTTAGCTCTATTCACCACCACTTTTTCTTGTTCTGACAACTCTCCTTCTCCTAAGATGGCGATAATGTTCTGGAGTGAGCGATACCGCTCCAAGATTTTGTTGGATTCTTTAAGAGCTTTATAGTGGGTTTCACCTAAGATATCTTTATCCAGACTGGAACTGGAAGCCAGCGGGTCCATGGCAGGATAAATTTTTTGTTGGGCAATTTTCCGATCTAACACCACGACTGAATCGAGATGTGAAAAGATAGCTTGAATGGCAGGATCAGAAAAGTCATCAGCAGGGACGTATACAGCCTGGACAGACGTGATGGATCCACGAGGGGTGGAGACAATTCGCTCCTGAATTTCACCCAATTCTGAACTCATGGTAGATTGATACCCTGTTTCTGAAGGAATACGCCCGAGCACGGTAGAGATTTCAGCACCTGCTTGGATAAACCGGAAAATGTTGTCGATAAAGAGCAAAATCTCTTTTCCGGTTAAATTACGAAAATACTCGGCAATGGTAACGGCAGTAAGTGGGGTCCGATACCGCATGGTGGGATATTCATTCATTTGACCCAAGACGACAGCAACGTTTTCAAACACGTGGGTTTCTTCCAACGTAAGATAGAGGTCGGTACCTTCGCGGGTACGTTCTCCCACTCCGCCAAAAACAGATTTGGTGCCGTGTTTGACCGTGGTGTTGTGAATAATCTCTGTCACGAGCTGCGTTTTGCCGACACCAGCACCGCCAAAAAACCCAATTTTGCCTCCCTTCAAAAAGGGGGTGAAGAAGTCGATTGCTTTAATGCCGGTCTCAATAATGTCGCTTGCGGGCTTAACCTCACTGAATGAAGGACTTTTCACATGAATCGGAGCAAATTCATTGGTCATAATGGGACCACGTTGATCGATGGGTTCGCCAAACACATTTACAATTCTCCCCAAGAGTGCTTGACCTACGGGGATGTTGAGTACATCCCCCGTATCAACCACTGCGAGTCCAAGTTGTAAGCCGGACGTAGGTTGCATGGAAAGACAGCGGACTGTGTGGTTGGTAAGATGTTCGTAGGCTTCAAGTACCAGTTTGCGATCAGTCTGGACGACAAGTGCGTTGTTGATCTTGGGTAAATCCATCGGAAAGTGGACGTCTACCACTGACCCAGTCATGGCCACTATCCGGCCTGTGTGGTGGGTGTTGGTAGTTTTTCCTGAGGGTTCTAAAGTTGGTTTTGACTGAGGCATATAGTGTTTAGTGTAAGCTATTTTCTAGTGTTTGTCCCAGAGGGCACGACCCGCCTGAACTTCTTGAATCTTTTTATCTACCAATTTTCGCCGGGCTTTGTTGTATTGGAGTTGGAGATCTGTCATGAGATTTTTGGCATTGTCTGAAGCGGTTTGCATGGCAATCATTTGAGCCGTGTAGAGGGAAAGGCGTGAATCAAGAATTTGCTGGCGGAAAAGCGCATATCGTAATTTAGCAGTGGTGGATGCGATAAGATCATCTAGATTAGGTTCAAAAATGTACTTTCCTTCAGTTTGGGCTTTTTGAGCTTCAATCTCCACAATGTGTGGGACTGCAAGTTCAATAAATACTACGTCATGGGTGGTGGTATTGATAAACTTTGAATATACAAGATAGATTTGGTCGTAATAATAGAACATACCAATTAGTGGCTTGAGATGCTCAATACTTACTTCTTCTGGAATATTAAACGGATAGTATTTAACACCATATTTTTTAGCTGCTCGCTTAAAATATTCCTGACCTTTTTTGCCAATGACAAAATAATCATAATCAGGATAATCAGGAACGATATTTTCTAATTTTCGAACAATATCCGTGTTATAACTGCCACACAGACCTTGGCTTGAGCTAATGACGATGATGGCAGAACGTTTGAGATGTTTTGAGGCGCTGGATGTCGAAGTACCGGCAATTCTGTCACGTTCCAGTGCTTTTGCTTTTTCTAATTGGAGCTCGCGCAAGATGAGAGTGGACTCTTCCACAAATCGTCTGGCAGCAATAACGGCATTACGTAATTTCACCATCCGTCCTGCAGCGATTTGTTGCAAACTTGAAGCAAAAGAACCAACTGAATTTACGACACCCTGCTGTTCTTTAATGGCGTTAATGGTGGCCATACTATCCCTTTTAGGCTGATGGTATAGGTAATTTAAATTGGCGGCAGAATGAAACAAAGATGGTGTCTAGGTGTGGGTCAATACTTTCAAGATTTTTTTCAGTGAGAATTTTCTCATCAAGAACCTTGGTATCCAATGACCGGAGGTACGGAATGAATTCTTCTTTAAACTGATCAACTTGATATAATTCCCAGGCATCCATTCGGGCTGAACAAGAGAGCGCTAAAATGATCACTTCTTCGGTGGCTGATAAATTGTATTTTGAATCTTGTGCCAAAACTTCTTTAATTCGTTTCCCTCGTTTGATATCACGAATCGTTTCGTCACTGACCTCAGTGTTGATGGTTTCGTATGATTTCACTTCGTTGTATCGGGAAAGAATTCTGCCAGCTAGCTCACCAACTTTTTGGAGCAGTTTAAACTGAACTTTACCACCAATACGAGAGACTGATGCACCAGAGTTGACGGCGGGCATGATGCCTTCATGCATGAGGTTGGCATCAAGTAGAATATGACCGTCGGTGATGGACATGAGATTGGTGATAATGTAATCGGATACGTCACCACCTTGGGTTTCAGCAATTGGGAGTGCGGTGAGAGATCCTCCACCTAGTTTAGGAGTCAACTGAGAAGCGCGTTCCAGGAGGCGAGAATGAAGAAAGAAAATATCACCAGGGTATGCATCGCGGCCTGGAGATCGTTTTAAAAGAAGTGAAACTTGGCGGTAGGATTTTGCCTGTTTGGATAGATCGTCATACACAATTAACGCGTGTTTACCTCCGTACATATAGTATTCGCCAAGGGCTGCTCCTACATACGGAGCCATGTATTGAAGTGTGGGTGGATCATCGGAATGGGAGATGACCATTGTGGTGTATGAAAAAGCGCCGCGAGCTTCCAGCATTTGAGCGGTAGCTTTGGCTTTGGCGGCTTGTAATCCAATACCCACATAAATGCAAAATACTTTTTGACCTTTTTGGTTACAAATGATATCGATCATGGTGCGTGTTTTGCCTGTTTTTCGATCCCCAATGACTAATTCCCGTTGTCCCCGTCCTACGGGAATGGTACTGTCAATGACCATGAGTCCGGTATGCATTGGCTCAGTGATCGGAACGCGGTCAATCACACCTGGAGCGGGAAATTCCACATCGCGCTTGGCTTTTGAACGAATAGGACCTTTACCATCCAATGGTTGTCCTAAGGGGTTTATGACTCGCCCGAGCAATTCTTTACCCACAGGGATTCGGAGTTTATTTCCGGTGGCTTTAACTTGATCCCCTCGTTTGATGGTGGTGTAATCACCCAAAACTACCGCTTCGATATGATCTTCGGAGATTCCGAGTGTCAAGGCTTTTTGCACATCTTTGGATGTTTGAATTTCCACAACATCTTCCATCTTGACTTTATCTAGTCCGGTGACATGACAAACGCCATCACCAACATACGAAACTTCACCGATTTGAGCCACTCTCAAGGAATCTGGTTCGTCATCGGGAAATGAGAAATCGAGTAGTTTTGGGAAAGACAATTCATCAGGATTGGGAGGTTCAATTTTGGTGGGTTCTGGATGATTGAAAGTGACGGTTTCATACACTTCTTTGAACGCATCCTCGATGGTGGTAGTTAGTTTAGCCATAGTATTCGTGTTTTTAATTTACACTTCAAGGTCGTATCTACCCACCAGTTTAGTGGTCTTTTCCAAGGAAGCAAGCCACTCGCGCTGAAATTGTTGAAATTTGGTGCGAAGGGAAAAATCAAAGACATAATTATCAATTTTTACCTGGATGCCACCTAATAAACTGGGATTTCGTTGATGATTGATGACTACTTTGTAGCCGAATTCTTGTGTCAAGTCTTGAGAGATCATGCGAAATTGGTTGGAGGTGAGGTTGACGGCAGTGGTGAGGTGCAAAACACTGGCTGTTTGGGTGGTGCGCTGAAATTGTTGAATGAATTCATCCAAGTAATCTATTTTTTCGCTGTCAAAAAGCCACAGGTCATTTGCTCCAATCACGTCCGAAAAAAATGAACTTACAATGGAATTTTCGATTCCGCTCATGAGGTAGTTTAATTGACGCTTCTTTTGTGAGAGGTTGAGGGATCCGTCAGTGACAATTTTGGCGGCGTGAGTTTTTAGATGTCTATCTTGAGCAATATTTTCCAACGTGATAGAAACTTCATTAAGTATGGCTGTAGTAAAAATTTGGGATAGTAGTTTGTCGGCTAGGGCCTGAGTGCCGGATTTTTTCATATTCTGGATTTGCTTTGCTTGACTTCATTCAGGGCATTCATAATGATTTTTTCATGTTGCTCAGGGGTTAGACTGACCTCGACCACTTTTTGGGTGATGGAAATAATCAGCTTAACGAGATTTCGTTCTACTTCACGCATCCGTTCAGCCTTGTATTGTTCAATTTCCGCATCGGCTTGGGTGTAAAATTCGGCCACCTCAGTCTTGGCTTGAGCCAAGATATCTCGCCGTTCAGATTTAGCATCATCGACAATTTGGTTGTATTCAGCTTGAGCTTGAGTTTCAAATTCTTCGGCAATTTTTTGAACTTTTTTTACAACTTCCAATGCTTGACTGATTTTAAGAGAGGCTTCTTGGGAGGCTTCTTTTTTGTGTGTTTCCAGTTGATCTTTGGCGGATTCTAAAAAACTCGTTAGTTCTTGCTCGTGTGTTTTGGAACGGCGCAAAAAATACAGCACCAAAATGATGATGTAAGCAACAGTAAGACCGGTATAAATTAACCATGGAGACATGGGCAGCCCTTCATATGCGTCCTATTACCTCTATATTACTGTAGCAGGATGACGCATAAAAATGCAATGAGATACCTCGTAGGTCATGAGTGGATTAGTCTTGAATTATCTCAGTGAGTGTCTGATTATATGGGTCACCAAGAAGAGTGACTTCCATTTTGACTTGAGTTGTTTCTTTAGGTAAAACGCAGTCATTGTTTGAACAAGTCCCTAAATCAATATCTTTTGATGTTTCTGTGATATTTTGATCTAGAGTTATATGACCAGATATTGCTTGTGGCACATTCCCAGCCATGTAGGTAAAAAGATAGGAAATCGAAGAATAGAGATGGCGGTCAATGCCACTTAATTCAAAGTGCGCGCGGTAATGTTTGTGTTTCCATGAGAGAGTGAGATGGGGGTGGTGGGGCGGTGGAGACGGAGGTGGCTCGTATTTTGGAGAATTGGGAGCTCCGGGGGTGCCGAAATTTTCACCCGTAATCCGCCAGTATTCTGTGCTTGCACATCGTCCATCGAAACATGAATGCCAGTTATCTGTTTGTAACCCATTGTTGGGAGCATCATTCCGTTCCATTGACCGATGAGGTGAAACACTACCTGCAGGCCATGGAGATGTCTTTACTTCATCAATTACCAGACCATCTCTTGTTTTTATCCGAATAGGCTCACTATTACATGAGTGACCAAACCATAAATTTCCCACTTCCTCATCCCCCTTTTTTGCCAAGGCAGAGGAGGCAGAATGGCCATTTCGTTTTGTTATAACATAGAATCCACCTGCGACGATTTTTGCATTACCTTTCAGATGAATATCTGACTGGTGAAATCCGTTTTTTACTGCAATGTTTTCTATGATCCACTGACCAATGTCAATTTCATGATCGGTGGTGTTGCGCAATTCCAACCAAAGATCATCCAAAGATACTGATGATCCTGCCCACATAATTTCGTTTATCACCACATCGCCCGGATTCACTTTGACGATGTCAGCTACTTTTAAGGTTATGTTAGTCAGCCTTGCTTGAGCAGAAAAATAGGCATGAACCGGTTTAGCACACTGCAAAGAAACAATAAGCATTGCAATCATCGCAGCAGCTTCTGCTTTTTTAATTCGAGCGATTTCTTTTTGCGTTCGTTTCTGCACTTCTTCTTCGATACCCTCTTTAATTTTTTTTATTTCAAGCAGGATAAAAATTAACGCAGGTATGCCAATACCAACACTGAAGCCTTTCACCGTTTTTAGGTATTCAATACCGAATCCTATGAACGGGACTTGACCGATTTTTTTACCCTTAATCAGTGACGGAGTGATAAACCAGTTGTCTTTGGTGTCATTATTGTCGCCTTTGGTGACAAACATCTTTGAGTCCGTTTCATCTTTTATATCTACAATACGATGAACGATTATTTTTTTTGGGTCGTCGGGTGAAGTGAAAACTATGATGTCATTTATGGCCAACGAAGAAATATCTGTTGGCCGACTCAGGATGATTGAACCAGTGTGAATGGCTGGTTCCATTGAGCCAGACGATACCACATAAGTGGTCAG
>CAZKZW010000001.1:17219-17767 GCA_964557365.1 uncultured Pseudomonadales bacterium
GTGGGTAATAATGGCGAAGCCACCACAACCAGCACAACAAGCAAGGCAATAAAGACGAAGTGTTCGACTAGTGTGGTCACTTTTTTTGCTATTTTCATAGTTGTTTCGTGTTCTTAGGTGAAAGCATGAGCGTCCTCATGCTTTCGGTAAAAACAAGAACGAGATTAATTTTGTGTTCCTGTAACTTCAAAAGACATGTCTTTGATGTCTTTACCGGCAATTTCATTTCCGTAACTGGATGGAATATTAAATTCCATGGTGTAGTGAACTTCGGTTCCTTGTATGAGTGGACTGCCTGGTAATGCAACATTGTTGGCATTCCAGTAAGCAAGTGTTCCCCAGCCTGTGGCTTGAGCCTCTGTGCAATGATGTCCGGGTGTGGTGTCGTAGACGCAGATCCGCATTTGGATAGCATCTTTTAATGCTCCCCATTCACCACCTGCACTGGTTAAGCGTGCTGAGAGGTTCATATCTAATTTACCTGTAGCACCGTCCCCTGAGTTTCGGAAATAAATTTCGCCCCAATCGGTTTGTCCGGGTACCAGAGC
>CAZKZW010000001.1:17777-39757 GCA_964557365.1 uncultured Pseudomonadales bacterium
CAGAGCTTTAAATAAGTCGCCAATACCAAATGTTGATCCCCAGTTGGTGTGATCTAAACTCGCTTCTAGATTTGGTGTGGCTGTTCCCAAGACCATGCCAGTCATGGTGACTTTATCGGTAAACAGAGCGTAAGCTGATGCGCCGGCAACGGCCAAAACTGCCGCGATACTTAAAATTCCTGCATAAATTTTTTTCATTGTTTTATTTCACCTCCTTTCAATGTTGTATAGCTTTACCCTCAAACTACACCGATTTAATATACTGTCAATACTAATTCTCATAATTATCATGATAATTACTTATTTAACAGTTATATCAGCAGAAAAGTGCTCAATCCAGGGGAGTAAAAGGATGCGAAAATTGCACGCTAGAACGATTGAAATGTTTGCTTTTTGTGAAAAAACAATTACTTAATGATGATGGTGCTGGCGAAGACTGCCAGCGAAGCAGCAATAACAAACACGATGAGACTGACATAAAGATTGGCTTGTAATCTCCCTTTGGCAAAAGGATTGCGACCAATTGCTTCAAGACCCTTACTAGCCATGATGCCTCCACCAATGCTGGCACCCAAGATGCCAAAACCAGCAGCAAGGCCTGCTCCGATATATCGAACCACCACGTATTTATCCATATTTTGGCCAACCATAAGCTCGTTGATTTTGGCTGACACTGACGCTCCCAACACATCGGCAAAGCCACCACCACTTCCGCCTAATCCAAGCTGGCTCTTTTTAGGATCTCCGGTGACTTCAAAAACATTAGATACTCCCACCATGCCATCTCCTGCTACTGTAATTGATACTTCGGGATTACTTGCGTTAATGATGGCTTGTATGTACCAAATACCATTTTCGCTAGGTTGTACAACTGCAGGATCAATGGTGCCGGTGGTATCTGCCAAAACAAGCGGACCGTTGTATGTCGTAATGAAATTATTTTGCATATCTTTGGCAGCCACAGAGATGGTGAATGGTTCTCCCACTCTCTGGGGGCTCGCGATATCTTCAATAACCAATCGACGATTGAGACCAGAGCCGACACTACCAGCGATGTTAGCTGTTCTGGTAATGTTTCCTTGAGTGGCGGTAACGGTGACGGTGCCTACTCCCGTGTCAGATCCGGTAATTACCGCACTATTAGGACCTGTCTGGGTGATTGTTCCCATATCTCCGGTGGTACCAAAGTCATAACTTACTCCCGAAACAGGATTACCATAATAGTCAGTACCTTGGGCGACGATAGGGATACTGAGACTGCGGAGGAGGGAGAGAACTTCAGGCTCAACTTGAACGTTGTACAGCACGCCTGTGACTGGAGCGGGCGTTGCTGAAGCTGAAGAGGTAAGCCCCGTATTAATATTTTCCGTAGAAGCATTTCCTGTCTGGACATTGACAATACTGACACTGGCTGTAGAGCCGACCGTACCCGATACTGCCTTAACCGTATTTGAAAAACTGCCCAAACTAGTCCCTGCCGTAAAGACACCGGCATTATCGATAGTCCCCCCTCCGTTTTGGACAGACCAAGTGACGGCGATGGGTGTAATTTGGTTGTAGTACAGGTCATAACCAACAGCTGCAAAAGGCATATGAGTACCAGAGGGAACAATCGTGATTGATGGATTGATTGAGAGTGAAATCAGGTTGGAGGGGACGGCAGTTTCTGAAAAGGTGACCGTGTGCTGAAACCCTGATGTTAGATTGGCTGCGATAAGATAGATGCCTGCTTTTGTGCCGAGCGTAAAGGTGGTGGATACGAATCCATTTGCATCCGAACTTTGGCTGTTGTTGGTAATGCTGTAGTTGGCTGCGTTGGTGGGAATGCTAATGACGGAGAAATTCACACCCTGTCCAGGAATAGGGTTGGAATAGGGATCACTCACTTTAGCTCGCAATGCGATAGGTAGTTGGGTGCCTACAGTTTGAGTTTGAGCATTACCTGCGGAAATACTTAAAAAACCCATCCGGCTATCGGGATTGATGGTTAACGCATCGGACTGACCTACAATAGAATTAAATGAAGCGGTAATGTGGTCTGCGGTGGCTGCTTTGGTGATATATACAGTTCCTCGCCAGATTCCTTGTGCGAAAGCTCCTGTCTGGGTCGGATAGAGCGTTCCTGTTTCATCGATAAGATTGGCAGTTTGGACATACCCATAGTCGATATCACCATTTTCGTCGAGCGCAGTAATTGTGACGTCAAACGGAACTCCGGCAATCTTTGGGCTACCAACATTAAGATTGCTTAATGAAAAGGAGGTGGTGACTGCTTGTACGACAGAAGACACAGCACACAAAAAGATGCCCGCAAGGACAAAGCTAACGATCCACCGTAACTGATGAAATCTTGTTGGCAAGTGCATGATTTTTGGTCTATGATCAATATACTATTTATCACCTCTATCAAGCAATGCAAAGGGGCGTAACGGTGTTTGTGAATGCGAGTAGTCAAGTAGATCGAGAAGCGCTGCGTACGCATGTGTTGGGACGCTTAGTGGAACTAAAAAAAACAGCAGATGTTGTTTGTATTGATAGGATATCTTTTTGGGAACGGGTGGAAATGGCGGCAAATCAATCACTTGGAGATGAGAAGAGTTCCGTGGTTGTTTTAATTCATCAATTGGTACGTTTGCCTCAGTACATTGAAACCTGGATCGAAACTGCGGTAGATACACCCGAGCGATTTGAGTTTTTTGTCTTATCCAAAGCACATGAGTTGGGTAGTAGTGATCAACAAAAAGATTATTTTTGGGCACTCCAAATTCGTCATGATCAGTTGATAGCGTTGGTACGAGTGTTGGATATGCTGATGGACAAAATTAAATTGTGGACAAGTTTGCGTCCTGCTCAATTGTTTGACGATCCTGTTTTTGCGGGATTGGTTGAATGCGGGGTGGAGGATCAGGTATATCTTGAAGCCGAGAAAGTGTATCGTGAACGGCAACAAATTACCGGTAAATCCCGAGGTTAGGTATGGTCAGTAATGAAGTGCGGGAAATCGAGAAGCGGATCAGCCTGTGGGGTGGATATCGAGATGAGTTGGTAGCAACAGCAATGACATTGTCCTTGCTTGTTTTGGGAACCTTTTTAGTGACGGAACGACTCATCTCAAAGCCTGTACCTCAGATATCACAAGAAGTATTACAAGCTGCCGCAAGTGTTGTGCCCCAAACATTAGGAGCTCAAGATGTTGTGCCGTCAGCGGCAACATTGTCTGCAACTCAACTAGATACGTTAAAGCAATATACCCAAGCAGCTTCAACTGCGTCTGAGGGAGCATTGGTGCATACAGAGGTGCCCTATGGTGAACCTGGCATCTATGAATTTCTGGAGTATTCAATTGAATTCTCTAACCCTCGAATTTCTTTTGATCAAAAATCGAATGGGAAACGTCAACTACTTGTAGATATTTTGTTGGTAAACAAATCAGTGGCTGAAGGTATTGATGTACGATTAACCGCATCAATTATTAAAGATGGAAATGTCATTGTGAAGGAGGCGGCCTTGTCGTTGCCAGACTCACGTGCGTTGGGGAAAGGCGAGTCCTTACGAACTACCGCATCCCTTGGATTGATTGATGCAACGGACGTGCGTGAATTAAAATATAAACCAGGACATAATTTAGCATCCGCTTCGCACTTTTTATATCCATGAAACTATTGTCTAAAACGTCACATAGCGAGCCACTTAGGTGGTTTAAGAATCGTTATATCAGAGCATTTCTATTGGCAGTACTGATAGTAGTGATGCTGAGGGTCAAAACATCTGATCAAGCAGTGAATTTTGCTGATTCAAATGATTTACTTTTAGCTGCAGAATCTATGGGTTTGGCGCATCCGCCTGGATATCCTCTGCTGATTCTGATATTGGCCGGATTAAAGTTTTGTTTTCAAACAACTCCTCTACCATTGGTATCTGGTTGGTTCACAGCAATATTAATGGGAACTGCTACAGGGTTACTTTTTTTGACTATCCGAGAAATAGCACGCATAAAAAGGTTGTCGCATTTTCATGATGTATACGCTCTCATTCCTGCTCTGTTGTGGGTGACTACCCCATTAAATTGGATGTTGGGAACGGTGGTTGAAGTGATGCCACTGGGAATAGTATTAATTGTCTTGGGAACATTTTTTTGGTGCAAAAAAAAGTATGGATTGGCAGGATTTTCTAGCACTCTTGCTTCACTACACCATCCGTTATTAATGATACTTTCTGTGATTATTTGGACAAGTCCATTCTTTTCCTCTAGATTTCCAAAAAAGCAGTTATATCGCTTAGGTTTTGGTATGGGAATGGCTGTATTAGTCACTGTCATGAGCTATGGGATATTGGCCCACACAGCATCGCGATATTCTTGGGAAGTGCCCCAATCGTTGGGTGCTTGGTGGCAAATGTTTAATCGGCAATCTTATACAGAATCAGGATCAGCAATTGAAATGTTTAATCAAGAAACGAGGGTTAGCACAGGATTAACATCAGTTTCACTCTGGATGAGATGGTGGATAAACGACCAATGGGGATGGGTGTTGGGTGGATTTTCCCTGTTTGGTTTAGGAAGATTTGTCTTGACTCGTCAATGGAGATGGTTTGGTTTAAGCTTGGGAACACTATTTATCTATGGTCCGGGGGTGGCGTATTACATCAAACATCCCTCAGTGTTGGGTTTGGCAGAAACGGCGGTGTGGTGGGGAGTGGCACTTCGGGAACGAATGTTTTATGTGTTTTTTCTCATTCTGCCACTGATTGCGTTTGAAGGTATATATTTAGTTTTTTCTTCAATCAGACGACATACTTGGATTCAATACATCGCTTTGAGTTTATTACTCACTTTCTGTGGGTGG
Organism: uncultured Pseudomonadales bacterium; assembly: GCA_964557365.1. Lineage (GTDB taxonomy): Bacteria > Patescibacteriota > Microgenomatia > UBA1400 > RBG-16-45-19 > CAZKMY01. The sequence goes on from CAZKZW010000001.1 coordinate 22,622, forward strand.
CGGGTATATGTTCAGTCCATTCAAAGGTCAATGGATACAGGGGCAAATGCGGCTGCAGTGTACTCAAAGCAAATACTCACTTCATTGCCAGAACGAGCAATAATGGTGACGCAAACAGATGAAGTGTTTAATTTTTTGTATACACAGTTGGCGTTGGATATTCGTCCGGATGTATCAATTGTGCCCGTTGGAATGGTGCTTGAACCGTCAAAGTGGCGGGACAATGCTCTTGCTGCAAATGGGTTTACTGATAATCAACAAGCATTTGTTGCTGATGTTGTAACTACAGGGTTACGTCAACAACGACCTGTATATTTATATGCGGTGGATGCATCGATATTGAGTTATTTAGGTTTGGAAGGAGATCCTTTTTACAGTGTCCCTGAAGGATTATTGTTGCGGGTGCAACGAGAACCCCCCACAATGTTGCCGAGTGCTGACTATGGTGTGTCTGTTCAGCTTGCTCCTATAAAAACACAAGTTTCGGATAATTGGTTTAGGGGGTTTCGAACTCACCTCGCGACTCTCCACACACAACAAACGTATTATTTGGCTCGTTTAGGTTTTAGTGACCAAGCTCTTTGGCACGCAAACATAGCAAAAAAATTATTCTATGAATCCGCGAGCAAAAACGTGGTTGACTCAACACTTCAAGTTGGAACAGCACGGTTTGAGTCTGGAAAAAGTTATTGGTGGTACAAGCGTCTTTCGATAGAAGAATGGCAACAGCGAGCCGAACAGGCTAGGCAAACAGGAAACCATGATGAAGCACTATTTTTTTCGAGTCGAATTCTCTTATTGCGTAGCGTATTAGGAAGGTGATTTTCCCCTATTTAGGGTGTAGGTGGGAAGTTCATGAAGGAATATTGCAGGGCAATCTTCGACTAAAAATCGCTGAAAATCTTGATAGATTTCTTTTCGTTTTTCTTGATTCGTTTCTTTTCGACCATCCTCGAGTAATTTATCAATTTTGGGGTTTTGGTAATGGGAAATATTTGTGTTTTGAGTAGAGTGCCATAGAGGGTATTGATCAGGATCGTCTGGAATCTGCTGACCAATCAAGAGAACTTGATAATCATTGGTATCTGGGAAAGGAACTATTTTTAATTGAGCCTGAACCCCAATTTGGCTCCATGCCTCAATGATTCGTTCTGCCATATCCACATATGCAGGTGTAGTGGTGAGGGTAAGCGATAGAGAGAATTGAGAATTTGCTTTTTTTAGTTTTGCAAACGATGCTTTGGCAGTATCAAGGCTTTGTGAGTAAGGTTTTACTTGGGGATTATATGCCCAGGAAAGTCGACTGATAGGACTAATAATCCTGGTATCATCTGTCTTTTTTGGTGAAGCATATGCAAGCATTTGGCGGATAGATTTGTCCTGCAAATCTTTGTTGGCTGTATTAAAAAATAGAGCAAGATATCGATTGGAGGCAGGGTTTTTTGATAGGGTGATATTTTGCCAATCTTCTAGGTATGGGGCGGTGCTGTTTTCAATTCTATCGATATGTCCAAGTTTGAAAGCGGTGAGAGCTTCTTCTTCGGTAGCAAAGAAGTGGTAGACAAGCGTTGATCCAGGTGAGGCTAACGTAACTGTTTTTAAGCGTTGGTTGGTGGTTTGAACGTTTTGAAATGTATACTCGTTGAGACCAATAATTTCAGTTTTCTTGCGAATAAATCCAACTTTCTTTTTTCTTAAAATTGGTTGAGAAAGAATAGATTCAAACGGAGCGAATGGCTCTTTTAGTTTGAAAACGATCGTTTCAGAATCTGGTTTTTGAATATCGACATCAGCAATGGTCATATCAAAATCTTGACTGGTAAATGATACATTGTCGGACCACAGGAGGTTGGTTTTTAATTTAACGGTATATGTTTTCCCATCATTATCAACGGATATGCTTTTGGCCGCATCTAATTGTGGTTCTCCCGTTTGATCCATGCTAGTAAGTCCACGAGAAATTTTTTGTTGAATATCCAATGGTATTTGAGCAAGTGTGTATGTACCAACTCGACCGATATGAATCGTGCGATTTATGGGTAAGGCATTGATGATGCGATCACTGTAGAGAGCTAAAACAATTCCAATGACACTTCCTATGGTTAATCCGAGTGCGTATTTCTTGATAAATACTGAGGCTGTCCAATACCAAATACGAATTTTTTTCAGCATGATTCACGTACCGTGTTTGTTAAAACAACTGCGCAAGCGAGATACCTGTGTAGATAACTGCTGTAATAATGGTCAACGTAAAAATACCTTTTTCAATACCGCGTCGAGTATGGTAGGATCCACCACCAAAAGCGCTGCCTAGTCCCCCACCTTGGCTCTGGGGGAAAATAAGAACCACCAGCAAAATACTAAAAAAGATTTGAGCAAGTAGAAGAATAGTCATGAAGTTATTGTATCATGCGACAGGACAGTTTTAGGAGTTGACGATACTGCGGACAAGATTGCCGATCAGACTGATGATGAATGAACAAAGGATGTAGGACCAGACAAGGGTGACATGGATGGGGGTTGCTGTCCAGGTGAGATCAAACGGGATGACATTGAAACCAGAGACGACCAGGGTGACGATAAATAACAAGAGTGTGTTCATGAATAGACCTGCAATGCCAAGTGTAATGATATTGATGGGTAAAAGTACGAGCGTGAGAATGGGACGGATAAAGGTATTGGCTATTCCCAACATGGTGGCGGCAATAATGAGAGTAGATAATTTGTGACCATAATCGATGCCTGGTAAGAGTGCTGAGCCTAACGTGATGGCGATCGAGTTGATAAGAATTCCGCGTAGTGCCTGCTTCATACGTTTACCATATCACATTTTATGATAAAAGCGCGTCAAGTGCTTTTTTGTGGTGGAGGCGGCGTGAAAAGCGGTGAGCTTCATCACGCATAGAAATAATGAGTTGTCCGGCAGGACTGCTGGAATCAAGTGTGATCGAAGTGATGAGTGGTGGATTTGTCTTTAGGGGTATAAGTAAACGATCAGGTTGTTTGGCAATACCAACAACAGGAACTGACCATGTGAGTATTCTCTGAATTCCCTTGATCTGTGGCTTTCCTCCATCGACAACGATCAAATCAGGAACTCCCCACTCAGGATGTTGCTGGCGCCTTGTAATAGCTTCTTTAAGCATGCCGACGTCATTAGGGGTATGAAGAGTTTTGATGGAAAAATGTCGATAATGATCATGGTCTGCAACACCATCAATAGCAACAACCATTGATACAACGGCTGATGTACCTTGGAGGTTGGCCACATCATACGTTTCTATCCGGGATAGTGTTGGGCAAGTTAGACCATGCTCTTTTAACAGCCGGATAAGTTCGATTGTTTTGTGGATTCCACTGTCTTCAGTAATGTTGGGTAATGGTTGATCATTTGTCTTATGACGATAACGATCAATGACATAGGTGATGGCATCAATTTTCTGTTTAAACCTACCAGCTGTTTCATAATCTTGTTTTGAGGCAGCAAAGGTGACTTGGGTCGTAAAATCTTTAATAATATGATGATGTTTTCCTTGCAGAAACAGCTCAAGATTCCCAATATTTTGCTGATACTTGGAAGGTGTTATTGAATGATTGCATGCTCCCGGACATAACCCAAGATGAACATAAAAACATTTCTTTAATTGTTTTGTTTGAAGTGCCGTGCAGTAGGGAAAAATTTTTCGAGCTATTTTTAATACCTCTTTTACTTGGAGTGAAGAAGAGAATGGACCAAAACTACGACGAAGTGGATATTGCAGACGTTCTGATTTACGAACTGCCAACACTCGAGGATATGTTTCTTTAGTTGTAATGATATAGAGCGGCGACTTATCGTCTTTGAGGAGAATATTGTAATGCGGTTGATGTAATTGAATCAGCTCTGCTTCGACAAGAAGTGCGGTCCATTCGCTGTCTAGAATTTGATACTTTACTGTTGAGGCAGCATGAATCAACTGACTCGTCTTGAGAGAGAGTTGTTTGAGGTGACTATAACTACGTAACCGGTTGTTTAGATTTTTGGCTTTACCGACATAGATCACTTTACCGTTTGCGTCGAGAAACCAATACACGCCTGGTTGCGACGGCAAGGATACTGGCAATTGTGACCACAGCGCCGGCGACGGTAATCTGGGAGGTGATGTTGAAGGGGGGGTCATTGACGATGATTGTTTGTTGGTTGATTGTGAGTGTGATTTGATCATGTTTTTGAGGCAGGTGTAGAGGGATTATAACCTGTCCCCCCAAGGGAAGTCGATCAATTAATGTTTCTTGTGTAAAGCTGCCGGACGAAAGCTTGATTGGTTGATGATAGAGAGAAGCGGTTCCCGTGTTTTTTACGCTTAATTTTGGAGCGGATAGGAGTGATGAAGTTACCTTTGCTGTAATTGAGGGTACTGGATGTGTGAATGGATTAATATCAGTGACGGTGATTTCCGGTGCAGGATTATCTTGAGTGTAGTAAAAACCAGCAGGATAGGGAATGGTATCGGATGCTCCATTAATTGCCAGGACAATGTGACTGAGGTCACTGATGGGAGCAAAAACACTACTTGCCATTGTTTTGGCCCATACTGGATCGACAGAAACCCATGTTTTATTTCCTGTATCATAGTAATCAGCCCACACATGGAGTTTGTGCTGAGGAAGGGCATTTGGACGAAGTGGGGTGGTTGGGGTAGTAACGATACCGACCAATCTACGACTCATGATGTTGATTGCACGGTTTAGAGTAATGAAAGAATCAACATAGTCTTGTCCTGAAAATTCTTTTGGGTTGGTAAGAAACGCTTTGCCTCCTTGACGAGATGCTTGATCATTTTTCGGTTCATTGAAAGTGGTGGAAGTGACTAATGACTCAAGAATTGAAGATGGATTTTTTAATTCATGAGCATATTTTTTTACGACGTTATCTGAAGTTGGCCAATACGGTCGTGAGGAGGTGTATTCATGAATCATGGATAGTGAAGAAGAAAGTCCATTTGAATGTGTTGACAGTATGCCGTTGGCTTGAACGGTAATATGACGTTGTTCTTTAGGCTCAAGTTTGTACGTGGCAATAGGATTACCATCTATGTCAGTAGTGAGGTTAATGGGCTTGGGTTCAATCTTCGAAAAAGAAAACAGCTGATGATCAGTATCGGGAGGTAGGGTGATCTGCGTTTCTATGGGAGTCATATTGCTGTTTTCTAATATATAATTAAGATTCATGGTGATATACCGCATATTGTTGCATTGCAATATGACTGATGATGTGGGAGTTAAATGGTCAAATTCAAACGACACAACTCCGTCTTGTGTGTTTGTGTAAGTTGCGACGGGTTTTGTCACGGGGGTTGAACAATTACTTGAGGGGAGAATAATTTGAGCACTGATTGAAGCATTGGGATCATGTACCCCTAATGGAGGAACAACCATTTCAGTGGCGGCACCATGATTAAAAATGAGACTTGGATCTTGATAGGTTAGCCGATATGTTTGTGACTTACCCAAGCCAACAATTGGTTTGGGAAATGAGAAAGATATTTCTGTTCCCAGTTTGGTGGAAGAGATTGTAGGGTTAAGCACAAGCCCTGCTGGACCAACCAACTTGAGATCCGTAAAGTCCGTGGAACGAAGGACAATACTATATCCCGTAGGGTATCTGGTTGCCGTACCATTTGTAATGGTGATGGAGTGATTCACATCCACTTTTTGATTGGCAGAAAGAGTATAGATGGAGTGTAATGAGGATGAGAAATCTGAAGCTAGGCAGGGCAATGGGGTGAACAAAATGATGAGTTGTAAAAAGATAATGGGATATTTCATGTGCATTACCAGTTGAAGAAAAAGAACAGTTGCATCAGGGTAGTTTGTCCTAAAACGAGTGCAAATAACATGCGTTTAGTTGAGAAGGAAAGAGGGCTTTTTTCAAAGTAAGGGCCAAGAATGGTCATGGTGGTGGGAATGATATAGAGAGCAGCACGGGCAGTTTCGCCCGTGTAATAGGCGCCGGTAGCAATAAAGCCTAAGAAAGAGCAAATAGCAGCAAGGCTGATGACATTAAAGTGTAATGCTTTTTCAAAGATATTTTTTGGGAGTGTCTTGAGAGCATGGAATAAATATAAAGAGATGAATGGTCCTAAAAAGATCACATGTTCGCTGATATCAGCCAGACGTGTTGAGAGATAATTCATAACGCCTACGGGCGTAAATGAGAAGAGATTTGTGTTTTCAAATTTTTTTGCAATCAAAAATCCCTCGATATACGAGTATTGAGTAGTCAAGTAGACTGCAAATAATAATCCTGTTGCGATGAGAATGACATGTATGAAATGGTTGAGATTTTTATGTTTGGTGTAGTCTATGACGAGCATGATAGGGATGACCCAAGCAACACCAAATGTGAGTAAGCTGGATATACAGAGTAATCCGGCAGCGATCCAGGCGTCAGTCGTTTTTTGTGAACGGTCGAATAACCAAAGGGTAGCAGTGAATACTGCAGCGATAACACTATCAATAGTGGACATACTATATATTTGAAATGCGCTACTGATTCCAAACAAAAGAGCGACAAATTGAGCTGTTTGTTCAGAAACGTGGTCATGTAGCCAACGATAGAGACACCAGACAGAACCAAGTGAAAAGATTGACAATATTGCACTAGCAAGAATGGCGTTGGAGCTTACATGTTGAAATGCATACATAATCAGTGCTGGTAATGGAGGGTGAACTCGCCCATGGTATCCCAGGTTTGGTTGCATAGCTGTGTAGTGAGAAATGAAATTTAAGGGGTCATAAATGGTTTGAGCATCACTCCAGTAGTTCACTTCGTAAGGGATTTTTGAATCAGTAGGCCAGATAAATCCTAGGCGATAGCCTTGGAGTAAATTGGTAGCAAGAACTAGTAGCCAAATGATACCAAGTTGAAAAATGAAAGAGCGTTTGGAAGAAAATGCTTTCCACAGGGCCGTGCCGAGAAAAATAATACCTATAATGGTGATCGTGTCAGGGAAATATGGTCTTTTTAAGTCAATAATACTTATCGGCCAATAAGGACCCATGATAAACTCTATTCGTGATTGGAGTTGTTTGAGAATGAAGTTGCATACGGCGAAACCGCCAAAAAAAATGACAGGCGTCAGGAGTAGTGTTTTTAGTGTCAAGCTGGGCGTGAATTTCTGGCTGATCATTGGAGTCATAATACTATGCCTCAGTGGATGGTGGAATAGTCGTACTGACCGTGAGGTGCCGACAAATAAAGATACTGATTATGTGTATGCTGCTCCTCAACCGGGAAGGTATTTGGAGGGAGTAAAACTACCTTTTTCGATTCCTGTTCAAGTTCCAGAACATGCGAAATATATTATTGTGACGTTTAAATATCGTGTCTCCCCCTCGTTTAAATCTGCTTGGTTGATGGTTCCAACTCAGCAAGTTGGAGGTGGATCGAAGATTTTGGTTGATCATGAGTTGTTTCGCCGACACCTCCTCCAATCGTTTTACTCAAAAGGAACATCACTCTATCAAAAGATCGTATCGTATCGTACGATTGATGATTTCTTAAAATCGTCTCATCACGATGGTGTTGTTGTGGCAGATTCAAATCTGATTTCATGGTACTCAATGAGATTCCCTGAATTATCAAAACTTATTCCCCTTGAATCATATGTTTCATCAACTATTCCTCCAGATTATGTTTGGACTACATTTACCAAGCCTCGGATTTTTCCAGAAGGATGGAATGTGTTTAGTCGGAGTATGAGCGTCGCACAGCCGATTCGTGATAAAGATGGGATCACGATGCTTCAATTAGTGAGTGATAATCCAAATGAAACGTTGGATATAACAGAACCGGAAATCAGATTTAAGTAGATTGCAGTCTATCGAGGGTGAGGTATTTACCTGTATAACTTGCAGGTATTGTTTTGATTTGGTCAGGGGTGCCGGTGGCAATGATTGTTCCTCCCGCATCCCCACCTTCAGGGCCAAGGTCAATAATCCAATCAGCATTGGCAATGACATCTAAGTTGTGCTCAATCACCACAATAGTGTTGTCGGCGGCAATAAGTTCTTTGAGCACGACGAGCAAATGTTTGACATCTTCAAAGTGGAGTCCAGTGGTGGGCTCATCTAGGAGATACAGTGTATGATCGGTGCTGGCGGTGGATAGTTCCTTCGCCAGTTTGACACGCTGTGCTTCTCCACCGGATAAGGTTGTGGCTGGTTGACCAAGTTTTATGTATCCCAAACCAACAGCTTGGAGCGTTTTTAATTTGCGGGTAATTTGAGCATGGTTTTTGAACAGCTCCAATGATTGATCAACGGTTAAGTTAAGAACATCAGCGATTGATTTATCTTTAAACTTTACACCAAGTGTTTCGGGGTTGTATCGCTGACCTTGGCAAACATCACAATGGACATAGACATCAGCTAAGAATTGCATGGAGATTTTTACTTGCCCATCACCATGACAGGCTTCGCAACGACCACCTTTGACATTGAAGCTGAAATGCCCAGGGTTCATCCCTTTGAGTTTAGCTTCTTTGGTCTCAGCCATGAGAGCTCGGATGAAATCAAAGACTTTAGTGTACGTGGCAGGATTAGATCGAGGTGTACGTCCAATTGGACTTTGATCAATCAATTTCACATGGGCAATATCGCCTGCGCCTGAGATGGATTTGTAGTGAGGTGTCGCTTCGGCTTCTAATCCCAATTCATGGCGAATGGCGGGATATAAGGTGTCATGAACCAGTGATGATTTACCTGATCCAGATACACCTGTAACCACGGTGAGCTTGCCCAAAGGTATAGACACATCAATATTTTTTAGGTTGTGTTCATTGCAGCCGGATAGATGAATTGTGCCTTGGGTTTTGGGAACATCTGTTTTGGTATCGAGTCCCAAACTTTTCTTTTGATTATCTAAACTCTTTTTATCGATTACCATTTTTCCGCTTAAATATTGTCCGGTAAGAGAGTGTGAATTGTGGACAATTTCATCAGGTTTTCCTTCCGCCACAACATAACCACCGCCAAGTCCAGCTTTTGGCCCAAAGTCAAACAAATAGTCAGCTGCCAACATAACACTTTTGTCATGTTCGACCACGATCAGAGAATTTCCCAAGTCGCGAAGATTTTTTATTGCTTCAATTAATTTGTCATTATCGCGGGGGTGAAGCCCAATGGTGGGTTCATCAAGAACGTAGAGAACCCCCGTGAGACCAGTTCCGATCTGTGAGGCCAATCTAATTCTCTGAGCTTCTCCACCTGCGAGAGTTCCCGCTTCACGGTGGAGCGTAAGATAATCCAATCCAACAGTAACCAAGAATTGAAGTCGTTGTTTTATTTCTTTCACAATATGAAATGCAATTGTTTTTTCCGATGGGGTGAGAGTTGGGTCAGTATCAGTGGTTACGACATGGTGAAGGGTGTTGATCCAAGATAATGTGTCGAGAACGGGTAGATTGACAATATCCACAATATTTTTATCCAAAATTGTAATGGAAAGAATTTCTTTCTTTAATCGATTACCGTGACACGTGGGACACTCTTCTTTGCGCATGTAGCGCTCAATTTCGGTACGCATAAAATCAGAATTCGTTTCGGTGTATCGGCGTTCAAGGTTAACTATAACTCCCTCGAATTTAAAGGTGTAATGTCGTAAGAGACCTTGTTGATTGGTTCCGGTGGTTTCGTAGGTACGTTTTTTATCACCATAGAGAATTAATTGTTGGATAGATGAATCTAAATCCTGAAAGGGTGTTGTTGTGTTGGCACCGTTAGCTTCTAGTACCGCTTTTATTTGGTTGGCGTACCAAGATCCAGTCGTCAACATATTTGCCAGCGGAATGATGGCTCCCTCAGAAATAGTGAGATCAGGGGCAATGAGTTTTTCCGGATCTATTTTCAGGAGTGAGCCCAAACCGGTACAGGTTGGACAGGCTCCATGGGGAGTATTGAAGGAGAATAAACGAGGCTCGATTTCAGGTAAGCTCAAATTGCATACAGGACAGGCAAGGTTTTGAGAATAAAGATGGTCGGTGAGATCATGAGGTTTTTCGGGAAATTCAAGACTAGCATCATTGATCTGACTCAAAATCACTTGACCATCAGCTAGTTCAAGAGCTTGTTTGATAGTTTGTAACAAGCGGTTTTCTAGTTGTTCGACCTGACTGTCATTTTTTAATAACGCTTTATCAGCCGTGATTCGATCCATGATAACCGAAATGGAATGACGGTTGGTTTTTAATAGAAAAATATCATCATCGGTTTGATAGGTGGTGTTGTCGACTCGAAGACGAGAAAATCCTTGTTTTTTAAGATTAGTAAAGAGACTAGAGAATTCACCTTTTTTATCTCTCACAATAGGGCTTTGGATATACCAGCGTGTTGGCGTGCTGGTGGTGTGTGTTTTCATTTCTTGGATCATAAGACGCGCGATTTGATCGGGAGTTTGAGGTGCAATTTCTCTGCCGCATTGAGGACAATGAGGATGGCCAACTCGGGCGAAGAGGAGTCGAAGATAATCATAAATTTCGGTGATTGTCCCTACAGTGGATCTTGGGTTGTGGGAAGTGGTTTTTTGATCGATGGAGATCGCAGGACTTAACCCATCAATTTGATCTACGTCTGGTTTTTGCATGATGCCCAAAAACTGACGTGCATATGCAGAGAGTGACTCGACATATTTACGTTGTCCTTCAGCGTAGATGGTATCAAATGCGAGTGATGATTTACCTGAACCTGAAAGGCCGGTGAAAACGACCAATTTACCTTTTGGAACGACGACGTCAATATTTTTTAAGTTATGTTGACGGGCACCTTTGACAATGATGTGAGTGGCGGGCGAAACTGACATAGATGATGTAGTTTACACGAAGGTAATCCGAAAGATCAAGGGTTATCTTTGCGTAAATTCACCAACAAACAGACCATTTGCATTATTAAACGGCCAGCCATAGCGTGAGTTTTGTATTTCTTCCAGAGGAACTTGTTTCCATGTATTCCAGGGGGTTATACGTTTCATTCCGTAAGCCGTGGTAAAGAGTGTTGGGTGAGAAAATAAGTATTTGTCAAGCGATTGATTGTATCCGATAGGAATAGTGATTAGAAGATTACCGTGTTTAGTGAGTAAGGTTTTCATCTTTTCGATGGCCTTCACACCCAACAATGGATTGTTAGTTGTATCATCTACACCGATATGCTCGACAGTGGAGATACTGATAATTTGATCAAATCTTGATTTAGGGTGAAAGTCTAAAATATCTTGGTTGATTACATCTGATCCAACTTCGAATTTGTCAACCACGTTCCATGTTTGTGTCGTGTAATGAGTCAGGACGCGACCTACTTCAAGGATTTGCTTCGTTTTTTTGATGTGTGACAGAGCAAGTGGAATCTCTATGATTCTTTCATTTGCATATGCTTGATTATACGTGTTTGGAAAAACCGTTTTATTCAGGTGCATGTAATTTACGTAACTCATCCATGAATATATTTTTCTCAGTAAAATATCAATGAAAAGATACGACATGATTTGTCGCAAACTACGCCCTTTTATTAAATGGATGAGTAGTGTTTTTCCGTAGGCGATTGGATGGTTGTATTGATTGGGAGAATACCTCATATATGTGATATCTTACCTTAGAGATATCTTTGTATGTACCAGTGAAACTATGCCATTATTTAATTCGGGTCATTTTACCGGTAATTACTATTTAAAATTCAAACACGTATCACCGTTAAAGCAATGGTTTTATTACCATTTTATAGATCGGCGAGAACCGGTTTATTCACGACTGCTTCGGCGGTTTGAGCGGAACGTTAAACTTCTTGATTTTGGTTGTGGCTGTGGTTCATTTGCAGCAATAGCACACACATCTTTTCAGTATGTGGGTGTCGATTTTTCTAAAGGAGCTATCGCGATGGCGCGGGAGAATGTACCTCACGCAGCGTTTAAAGTAGGTTCCACACCATTATTACGGCGTTTCTCCAAGCATTCTTTCTCGATAATAACCTGTTTTGATGTGTTGGAGCATCTACCTCAAGTTGAGGAAGTATTGTCTCAATTCTGGCGATTACTAAAACACGATGGGTGGCTCGTTGTGTCAGTTCCCATCGCTGACAGTATTGCGATAAAGACACTAGAGCAAGGTTGGCTTGGTTTTGAAGATCCAAGCCATGTTCGAATCATTTCTCGATCTGACTGGCATCATCTTTTTCGCATGAATGGATTTATCCCCATACGCTGTTGGTCGTCTGGTATTATTAACTCCCCTACTTCACAATGGTCAATTTCTGGTTGGTTAAAAGTGCTTCATTTTATTACTCAACCGCTTGCTTTATTGGGATTTTCACTACCCGCTTTTCTTACTGATGAAGATTATTATGTATTGATAAAAAATTCACACTTTGTGGGTTGATGATTATGAAAATTGCGATTTGTTCCATTCACCATCGATCGAATTATTCGGGTGGAAACGAAATGTATAGTGATACGCTTGCGGATGAATTACATAAAAAAGGTCATGAGATTCACTATCTCTGTTCGCATGGAGCGTCAAAGCATTACCTGCTTCATGAATGTAATTCCTGGTGGAATTGGTTTTCGACATTATTAAGACTGAAGCCAGAAATAGTGCATACGACGGGGACAGGATTTATGTTGACGATGGTGGGGATATGGTGCTGGCTATGGGGTATTCCCCGGGTTGCGACATTCCAGGCTCCCCTTAACACATCAACTTGGTGGCGAAAAATTATTTGTTTGGATGAATGGCTAACTGTTGTATTATCGCGATATGTGATTGTTACTTCTCCAGCGAATGCCAGGTATATATCCCGATATGGAAGTTTGCGCAAAATAAAGACAGTGTTGTTGTGTCGTAAACATGGATTTGTACCAGAAACTTGCGAGAGAAGTGTGGCATTACAAAAAATAAAACTTTCCCCTCTGTTCAAATACGTATTTATGTTGGCTCGATTGGATCAACACCATTACTACAAAGGAGTGGAAATTGCGATTCGTGCCGTTCGACTATTACCTGTCAGATATAAACTTATTATTGGTGGAGATGGACCATTGATTGATATGTATAAAGCGTTAACCTGTAAAAATAGAGTTCAAGAGAGAGTGTTGTTTGTCGGTTCAATTCCTGAATCGCAATTACCGTTTTTTTATGCGGCCAGTACAGTTCATATCATGCCGTCGACGAGTCAATCCGAGGGTTTTGGATTAGTACTATTGGAGGCAATGCTCTCGCGAATACCAACGATAACTACTGATGTAGTGGGTATTAGTCCCGTATTACGGGACAAGGGCTTGGCTACGATTATTCCGGCAAATAATCCGCATGCTTTGGCAAGTGCAATCCAACAAGCGAAGCGTAATAAACGTGTTATAGAGGCAGCTTATCAGTTTGCCAATGGACGTACGGCTCAAAGAATGACTCAAGAAACGGAGCAGGTATATGAATACGCTCTTTCTTAATGAGAATCCCTTATCAAAACAATTTACTCAAGGTAGCATTGCGGGAAAAGAACTGCGCTTACGAGCCGCTTTGTTGGAAGTGGATGGGATTACGGCGATTTGTTTACCGGGAAATCCTGTGGAGATTAATAACAAAAAAATAACAGAAATTGAAAAGAAAATTCATATCGTTTGGACGATTAAGTGGCCATATTACCTTTCACCGATTATTTTATTTGTGTATGGTTTTATTCATGTAATGAGGTTTCATCCAGTTGTAATAGAGGCGGAATCACCCATCCTATCTGGAATAGCAGCTGTGTTATTGGGAAAACTTTTTTCGATTCCGGTATTGATTGAGGTGCGGGCATCATATGATGAATTGATCAAACATCGGGTAAAAATGATTCCTTTTGAAATAAAACAAAAATTACTTGTAAGAGTGTTACATTTTGTCTATTCTCGAGCCTCAATGATTGTAGCGAATTCCATCACTTATCAACGTCAAATACAGAAAATGGGATACAGAAGTGTGGTGATTAATCCGGGAATTCAGTACGCTCCACGAAATAATACGTGCAAGCGACATAAGTGGTTGGGAACACTCGGTCGTCTGGTGCCTGAAAAAGGAATTAACCATTTTCTGAGAGCAGTAGCGAAGATACAACAGGAATTACGACAGTTGGGTTGGAGCGTCGTAATTGCGGGAGAGGGCAGAACACGAGCGGAGTTGGAAAAGCTTGTTGAGTTCTTACAATTAAATGACTTAGTTACATTTGTTGGTTTTCAACCAAATTTTTTGTTGTTGCGAAAAATGAGTGTATTAGTCAATCCTTGTTTGGTAAAACACCCTCTAGAAATGGCGAATGCAGAAGCTGCTTATATGGGGGTGCCGGTTATTTGTTATGGAGACAGAATCATTCCGGAAACCGTCATCAATAATCAAACGGGGATTAAAGTGCCTTATGGCAATATAGATAAACTCTCAGATGCAATTATTACACTGATTAGAGATCCTCAGAAAATGAATAAATTCGGGAAAAACGGAAAAGTGTTTGCCCGGGATCATTATGATTATTCCCAACAGGTCCGTGAATTGAGACATATCTATCGTGAAATGAAACTTATATAGTTTTTGTTGCCATAACGAGAATGTATGCGGCGTGAGTTGGGTCAAGCGCGGACATTGTTTGAGCGCACCATCCGCGCAATGGATAGTATCCCACTCCTTGTCCAAACTCGATATGAAAACCGTGATATTCTAGGAGATTTTTCAGAGAGAATGGAGTGAATAAGCGGAGATGAGCCTGAACTTCGTGAATAGGTTGGTGGTAATTTGGGTGCCAAGGATTACTAATATACACTTGGTCAGAAATTTGTGATGAAAATGGTTGGTAGCCAGCCACGAGGGAGATGATATTGTGCCACGAGGCTAAATTTGGAGTACACCAAAGTGATTTTCCTCCAGGTTTGAGGATTCGATATACTTCGGAGACGAGTGTGTCTGTCTTAGCAATATGCTCAATTACTTGGTTGGAGAGGACTAAATCGTATGATTTCGAGCGTATTTTTAACGGCTGATTAAGATCAGCTTGCAATGTGTTGCAACCAATTTTTTTTGCATGATTGAGTGCTTTTTGATCATGATCAATACACGTTATTTTTTTTGCTTGGACAATGTTGGCTAGCTCAACGCTATACGATCCATCACTTGATCCAATATCTACAAGTGAGGTGGCTCGTATCTTTTGTAAGGATTGACGAAATGCGTTTCGGAATAGAATTTCATTTGCACGTGTAATGCTGTTCATGGATATATTATGCACTCAATTGTTTGATCATGTCACGATAGTGGGCGGCGAGTTCAAATTCCCAGGCTTTGGCAGCAGTGTGCATGAGTTTGGTTAGCTCTTTGATGAGCGATTTGGTGTCTTTGGGAGTAAGGGTATTGGGATTAATATCACTTAATTTTTTCCAACCGTATTTTTTTAATTCTTTGGAGACTTTTTTATCTTCGGCTGATTCTTCAGGAGCACGGATAAGTAATTTTTCTCGAATTGATTTAGAAATGGTTTGAGGGGTTATGTCATGATCTTGGTTGTATTGTATTTGGATTTTTCGACGACGCTGCACTTCATCAATGGCTGCTTGCATCGATCTGGTAATATGGTCGGCATACATGATGACATGTCCATCCACATGACGGGCAGCTCGTCCCATGGTTTGAACCAGTGATGTGCGGGAGCGGAGAAAACCTTCCTTATCGGCTTCAAGAATGGCAACAAGTGATACTTCAGGAAGATCGAGACCTTCACGCAAGAGATTGATGCCAACTAAAACATCGTATTCCCCTTTTCGTAAATCATCCAAGATGTCAGATCGATCAAGGGTATGGACGTCAGCATGTAAATACGCTACTTTTATTTTTGAATTGCATTTTTCATTGAGGTAATCAGTCAATGCTTCGGCAGTCCGTTTGGTGAGGGTGGTGACCAATGTCCGTTGTTCTCTCTCTTTTCGCTTCAGAATTTCTTGCATGAGATTGATGATTTGACCTTCACTAGGGCGAATTTCAATATCAGGGTCAATGAGACCTGTGGGGCGAATTAGCTGTTCGGCTACATTATCTTTAGAGAGGGATAGTTCAACTTCGTCGGGGGTGGCAGAAGCAAACGTGATTTGAGGTAAGCGCTCCATGATTTCGTTGTATTTAAGTGGACGATTGTCTAACGCTGAGGGAAGTCGGAAACCATAGTTGATGAGGGTTTGCTTGCGTGATTGATCTCCGGCATACATACCTCTCAACTGAGGTATGGTGATATGTGATTCATCGATAATCGTGAGGAAGCCATTTGTGTCAAATATCTTGGCATTGTGATGGAAGTAGTCCAGGAGCGAGAAAGGAGGATCGCCTGGTTCGCGACCATCAAAGTATCGGGAATAATTTTCAATTCCGTTGACGTATCCCAGTTCTTTGAGCATGTCTAAGTCGTGTCCAACTCGTTGAGCCAAGCGGTATGCTTCAACAATCTTGCCTGCTGCCTTTAATTCAACCAGTCGTAGTTTGAGATCGGTTTCGATTTTTGCGATGGCTGTTTCGCGATTTTCACCCGCAGATTGATACTGCTTAGCGGGAAAAACGGTAAAGCGATTTGATGCTTTATTGTCACGTACTTCACCAGTAATGGGGTCGATTGTCCGCATGGATTCGATCTTATTATCTAAAAAATCAAGTTGGACTACATAATCAGTGTTGCCTGGCCAGATAAACAATGATTCACCTCGAACGCGAAAACAGCCACGTTTTAATTCAAAATCATTTCGGGTATATTGCATGTCGATCAAACGAGAGCTGACTGTTTCTCGGTCAATAATCTCTCCCTCAATTAGTTCGAGAAAATTTTTGCCGTATTCCACGGGTGAGCCTAGATTGTAAATACAAGATACAGAAGCAACAACAATGACATCTTTTCGGGTTAGAAGATGTGCAGTGGCAGAGAGACGGAGTTTGTCGATTTCATCATTAATATCTGTTTCTTTTTCAATATATGTGTCTGAAGCAGGAAGGTACGATTCTGGTTGATAGTAATCATAATAAGACACAAAGTAGTTGACTGCATTTTCAGGAAAGAAATCGCGGAATTCTTGATACAGTTGAGCAGCCAAGGTTTTGTTATGAGAAATAA
>CAZKZW010000001.1:39767-57915 GCA_964557365.1 uncultured Pseudomonadales bacterium
AATAATCAGCGTCGGTTTCTGAAGATTTTGAATCACGTTTGCAAGGGTAAACGTTTTTCCTGATCCCGTGACACCAAGGAGGGTTTGGTAAGGTGATCCTGCCTGCAGTGATTTGGTCAGCTCAGTAATTGCCTGAGGCTGATCTCCGGTTGGGGTAAATTTGTTGAATAACTTAAATTCCATAGTCGTGCATCATTATAACCGATTTTACACATTGACGACACTCTAGTTGTTCGGGTAGTATGTGGGTATCACTTCGGGTTTTATATATAGTAGTGTGGAGGGATGACGTATGCCAGTTACTTTGTATCGCCGACAACGGCAAATTGTGGAATTTATTGCTCAGTATATTCAGAAAAATTCCTATTCCCCCACACTACAAGAGATTGCTGATGCTATCCACGTGTCCAGCTTGGCCACGATTCATGAGCATCTGGAGTCACTGATAAAAAAAGGTGTGCTGAAAAAATACGAGGGAGCTGTCCGAGGAATTGAGCTGGTGGATGAGCGGTATGCATCGGATGCGAATGGGATTGAATTACCCGTTTTGGGCTTTATAGCCGCAGGTAAACCAATCGAACCATACACAGATCCAAATGCTCGATTTACGGTGTCACCTGCCATGGTAAGTGGTCAGAAGCGTGCATATGTATTGAAGGTAAAAGGCGACAGTATGATTGAGGAAGGGATTTTGGATGGAGATTATGTGGTGATTGAAGAGCAGCCGGAAGTACATAACGGTGATATTGTGGTGGCGCTCTTGGATAATGGTATGGCAACCCTCAAGCGTTTCTTTAAAGAGGCGAGTAGAGTTCGATTAGAACCAGCTAATTCAGCCATGTCCCCTATCTATGCGACTCGAGTGAAGATTCAAGGTAAGTGTGTGGGAGTGATTCGAAGATATAACTAAGTTTTGTTAGAGATGTCGTACCAAAGATCTTCAAAGAGGAAACCGGCGATTTTATGTTGCTCGGCAAGTTTGGGAAAGACATCAGTTTCGAGCATAAGCGGCGTAGTTTTGGGCACACTGTTTAAAACTGATGGATTGATAAGATACACACCGGTATTAACCATACCCACTTCAGATTTCTCTGGCTTGTTTAAGAAATGGATGACTTTATGTCCATTCATGATGGCTTTACCAAATTCTTGCTGATTTAGTTTAGGCTTAACACAGAGGGTAATTTCTTGACCATGATCGTGATGAAAGCGGATAAGATCGAATAGGTTGATGTCGGTAAAAATATCTCCATGAAGCACTACAATAGGAGAAGAGGCAAAGAGGTGTTTGGCAGAGACTAATGCCCCAGCAGTTCCTACGTGTTCAGGCTGGTTAATAATTGTAACTGTAGTATCTCCATCAGTGATGGCATGAAGTTCTTTATCGGGTTGATCGGTGATGATAAAAATCTGAGAAATGTTGTAGCTGTGCAATAAATTTATGAGGTGCTGCAAAATGCTTTGACCAGCCACGAGTGTTGTGGTGTGGTCAATTGCTGCCTTAGAACCTCCTGCTAAGATGACAGCCTGACTGACTTGTCCAGTCAGTTGCTGATTGACAAGGTATTCGATAGCGTGTGAGCGATTACGAATCGTTTTACCGTCAATAAGGACATCTAACTGATGAACGATTTCTGGTGAAATGGTGATGGTGAGACGACTTTTAGACATAGTGATGGTTTGATTGTATCACTAGTCTTACAGTGACCTAGCTTCGTTTTGATTTGATGTATTCGATAATCATGGGAATGATAGAGACACCAATGATGCCAAAGATAACGAAACTAAAGTTGTGTCGTACAGCTGGCAGGTTGCCAAAGAAGTATCCCATGAAGGTGAATACCGCTACCCAGGCTATACCCCCCACTATGTTGTAGCTAATAAATTTTTTGTAATCCATGGTGCCAATACCAGCAACAAAAGGAGCAAAAGTGCGGACGATGGGGACAAAACGAGCCAGAATAATTGTTTTGCCACCGTGTTTTTTGTAAAATTCTTGGGTTTTTTCGATATGTTCTGGTTTGATCGGAAGTTTGGGATTGGATACAATTTTTTCTCCGAAAAAGTGACCGATCCAGTAATTTACCGTATCTCCTAAAATTGCGCTCAGGGCAAGGATGGCAAATAACAGAAATGGGTTTAGGGTTCCTAGTGCAGCAATGGCACCAGCAGCAAAGAGGAGTGAGTCACCTGGTAAAAATGGTGTGACCACAAAGCCAGTTTCAGCGAAAATAATCAGAAATAAAAAGACATATGTTAATGTTCCATATGCAGATGTAATTTCTGCTAAATGGACATCGATGTGAAGAATAAAATTTACAAACATCATGAGATATTGCATAGAGGTATTCTACCTGGAATATTTATTATTTAAACTGGGTTAATAATGGAGCAATGTCCACTTCAAGCGAGTGGTGAACGAGAGGACCTTGTTTTAAGATGCCATCTTCTTGGTGATACGGTAATTCATGGGTATCTTGCCAGAAGACTCCTACGGGGAGTTTGTCTGTCCGTACAGCTTGTTTCCAAGCAGCTTCTTTAGATTCCATTTGGTATCCTTCATCAGTGAGTTTGATTGTGTGCTCGCGGTACCAGTTGGCATCCATGGTAGGATTAAAAATCATGCAGGGTTGGAGGATATCGATGACAGCAAAACCTGGGTGGTTAATTGCTTTTACCATGGTACTGACTAGGTTGGGAATATCGGTAGCAACTTCTCTGGCTGCAAAGGTGGCGTGATTGGAAATTGCTAGTGCCATCGGATTAAGTTCTCGTTCGATAGACCCGTATGGGGTTGATTTCGTTTTTGTACCTTTGGCTGTGGTTGGGCTCATTTGTCCCGTCGTCAATGAATATCGATGATTATCGTGAACAAATACAGATATGTCATGATTACCGCGCATTTCATTAAGATAGTGGGTTAAGCCTTCGCCATATCCCCCACCATCTCCAATCACCACAATGACTTTTAATTCATGATTAGCCAGTTTTACTCCTACAGCAGGAGGAATTGCCCGTCCATGAAGACAGTGAATCCCATACATTTTATTAAAATCAGCCATATTTCCAGAACAACCAATGTCATAACAGATGACAATGTTTTCTTTCGGAACATCTAATTGAGCGATGGCTTGTTTGAGAGCGGCTCGGATGGAGTAGTTACCACATCCTGGGCACCAAGTGGGCTGAATGTATGAATCAAGACTGGTTTGTTCTATCGGCATAATTTTCACCTTTATTCATTGTTTATCGATGTAAAATTTCATGAACGTATTGAATAATTTCTTCAGGGTAAAATGGTCTACCATCATATTTCGTTCGTTTGTGGTAAACGTCGATGCCGGTTTCTTGACGGATCAATCTAGCTAGTTGATTGAGGCTGTTTCCTTCAATGACAACAGCATTTTTAGATTTTTGAATGACAGCGGTGGTTTGTTCAACAGGGAAAGGCCACAACCAGGACAGGTTGTATGCTGCGGCGTCAATGCCTTGTGAACGAAGTACTCTTAGCGCTTGGCGGACTGGCCCAAGTGTTGATCCATAACTTATGAGGGTAATTTCAGGATTGTCTGAACCATCATAGAACTGAATCGGAGTCGATGATTTGATTGCAGCCATTTTCTTCATGCGCTTATTGTTTTGTTCAACTCGATCCTTGCCTAATTCGCTGCCAATACCATGAATATCATGCTCATAGGTGTTGGCGAGGTAGTAGCCATCTTTTTGACCTGGTACAGAACGGAGTGTAATGCCGTTTTCTGTAATCGCATATCGATCGTGGAAGCCGGTTTCATCAACAGTGGGGTTAGGTTGGCGACTTAATAAATCAGTTTTAAAACGTGTGTTGGGAAAATGAGTTGATTGATTACTTTCAGACAAATATTTATCAGACAGAATAATAACGGGAATTTGAAATTTGTCAGCCCAATCAAATGCCTGGCGAGATAATTCGAACGCTTCAAACACATCTCCAGGAGCAATAACGATTCGGGGGAATTCATCTTGACTAGCCCAGATGGCAAATTGCAAATCTCCTTGTGCTGTCCATGTTGGCATCCCGAGTGCAGGACCAGGACGCATAACTTCATAGATAACCAGTGGAAGTTCGGCTACACCGGCAAAACCAACGGCTTCTGTCATGTAACAAAAGCCACCACCTGATGTACCGCAGGCATTTCGAACACCAGCAAAACTCATACCTAGTGCCATGTTGATAACACCAATTTCATCTTCAGCATGTTTAACAAAAAAATCACTTTTTTCTGACCATTCTGCTAATACATGAAGGAGCGTGGACGCAGGAGTCATGGGGTATGCGATATATGCTTTCATTCCACCAGCAACTGCGCCGAGAGCCAAAGCTTCATTACCACAGACAGTAACCGTGTCTCGTGGAGGTTGTTTGGAGATCGAAATCGACGTGAGTGGTTTAAGATGTTCGGCAGCCCAAGTAAAACCAGCTTGTGCTGCATTTTTGTTCAGCGTAATGACACTGTCCCCTTTTGAAGAAAACATGTCAGTAATAACTTCATAGAGTAAAGACATATCTAGGCCGAGCAAATAGACTGATACGCCCAATGCAACATTGTTATACATCAAGCGATCTGCACCCACACCTTTGGCGAGTTCTACCAATGGGACATTAATTGCAGGACAAGGTAGTGTATATTTGGAAACATCACATTTACTGTCAGCGGCGTCATATACAACTACTGAATCTGGAGTTAATTCTGCTTGGTGCTCGTGGATGGCATTTTCAGTGAGCGCTACCAGTACATCAACCGCATAGAGCTGGGAATGGATTTTGTCCATAGAGGCGGAAACTTGATAGGTGTTGTGGCCACCTCGAATAAGGGAGGGATATTCCGTGTAATCGAATGTAGCAAGGCCAAAGCGAATACATGTTTTGGAAAAGATAAGCCCCGTTGACTTAATTCCTTCTCCTGCTGGTCCCGCAATCTTCCAATTTAGGACAGTTTTGGACATAGTAGCTCCATTCTAACGCAATTCTATTTTGTTTCTATCGTAATTTTTATATCAGCCGCATAGATTTGTTTATGGGTAACGATGGCAGGATTAATCTCGAGTTCATTAATACAGTGAATATCTAATAGTACGGATCCTAAACGCATCATCATATCAATAATGGGTTCAATCGAAATGCCTTTTTTATGGAGAACCTTGGCAGCTTTAGTGGTGTTAAAGGCTCTGGTGAGATAGGTTTTGGTGGTTGGCATAAATGCATACGCTCGATCTTCGAGGGTGTTGGTGAGCGTGCCGCCCAAGCCCACTGTGACAAAGGGTCCAAATTGAGGATCGCGTTTGGCTCCGATTATCAACTCTAATTCACCCTTAATTGTTTGCTGGAACAAGACTTCAGAATAGAGTGTTTGTAGTTTTCTAAAAGCAATTCGGGCATTTGTGGTGGACATGATGTTGAGAATAACTCCACCCACACTTGCTTTATGAGCAATAGCGAGTCCTGCGGTTTTAGCAACTGCGGGTCGGTCAACATATTCCATGGCTTCACCGACTTCTTCTAATTTTGTGACGATGGCAGATTTTGGTACATGAAAATGGTAGGCGGAGAGTAGTTCAAATGCATGTGCAAGTGACATTTTTTCAAGAAGATGATTGGTTAATTTCTTTTTTACGGGGTCACTAATATATGATGTTTTGCTGGCTGGATAAATATTAATTGCTGATTTTGATGTTTCATATTCTGCTTTGGCTGCAATAATTTGAAGTGCTTGAGTGGGGAAATCGAAGTTTAATAGGTGGTGTTTTCCTAATAATTGTCGAGCAGGAACCATTTTTTCGCCGCCGATCATCACGGTATAACTCGGAATTTTATGATGAATTTGACTATCAACAATACTTTGAGCAGTTTCGAGTGGTTTGGTTGTAGTTTGTGGGGTGACGATAGTGAGTAAATTATGAATAGAGCGCTCTTTTTTTAATATTGAGAGTGCGGTGGCAAAATCCTGAGGAGTTGCGTCGCCAAGGATATCGAGTGGATTGTGTGGATTGAGCCGTGGTAATACATGCGTAATTTTTTGTTTTATCCCTTGTGAAAGTTCAGTTAATTCTAGTCCCATGTTTACTGCTTCATCAGTGGATAAAACTCCTGGTCCACCGGCATTTGTCAGTATTGTAAGGTTGGTTGAAGAAGCCGGAGGGACATGAGCAAACGCCGCTGCTAAATTTAGCCATTCTTGGATTGTGTCGGTGATAATCACGCCGGTTTGATGGGCGAATGATTTTGCAAGGATGTAGTTTGAAGCAAGCGCTGCAGTATGAGAAGCAGATGCAGCTTGTCCAGCTAAAGACTGACCGCCTTTGAGAAAAATGATTGGTTTTTTTGGGGTAAGTTTAGAGCACGTGCTAAAAAAATTTCTGGCATTTTGAAATGACTCTAAATAAACGAGAATTGCCTGTGTTTTCTTATCCTTGGCAGCATATTCAAGTGCTTCAATTTCGCCAATATTTACTCGATTTCCCAAGGTAACAGCATGGCTTAAGCCAACATCCATCTTGATAGCCCAATCAATAATTCCCGTCACCAGTGCACCAGATTGGGATATAAGCATGATGTTGCCTTTTTGGGGCAATTTTGGTCCAAAAGTTGCATTGAGATGATTTTCGGGACTGAGGACTCCCAAACAATTTGGTCCAAGTACGTTTACAGGATATTGTTCAAGCGTATGCTTGAGTTCTTGTTGAAGAATTGCACCCTTTGGCCCTGATTCGGCAAATCCTGCCGAGATAATTATGGCATTTTCAATTTTGTTTTGAGAGCATTCAGCAATAATGGTGGTTACAAGTGGAGCTGGAGTGACAATAATTGCAGTATCAATTGATCGGCGGACAACGGAAAGTGATGGATAACACTTGAGTCCAAGAATCGTTTTGGCATTAGGATTAATAGGATAGATTTTACCCGTATACCCACTATCAATAATGTTTCTGAGAATTTGATAGCCAACTTTTTCTGGTGACCGAGAAGCACCGACTACGGCAACGGATCGTGGATCAAAGTATTTGTCAAAAGGATTACGGGCAGACATAGATACTACCAGTGTAAAGTGTTAAGTGTTAAGTGTCGAGTGTGACGTCGCAAATTAGACAAGGGATTGACCTGACATGGATGCAGGCTTCTCAATACCCATGATTTTTAAAATTGTAGGAGCTACATCTGCAAGAATTCCTTTAGGGAGCTGTCTTGGTAAATGAGCGAACGTTCCACCATGAATAATGAGTGGAACCGGATTAGTGGAGTGTTCCGTATCGATACCGCCTGTGGTAAGGTTGATCATTTCTTCAACATTACCATGATCAGCTGTGATAACAACGACTCCATGATGTTCGTCAACGGCTTTGATAATTCTCCCAATATTTTGATCAGCATATTCACAAGCTTTAATCCCCGCTTCTAAATTTCCCGTGTGACCCACCATATCCGGGTTGGCAAAATTGACGACGATGAAATCATAAAGGTTGGTGTTAATCCGCTCAATCAACGTTTGGGTTAATTCAATCGAACTCATTTCTGGTTTTTGATCGTAGGTGGAGACAGGGGGTGAAGGAATAATAATACGATCTTCTCCTGGATATGGATCTTCTCGTTGGCCATTAAAGTAAAATGTGACGAAGCGCTCCTTTTCAGTTTCAGACATGCGAAGCTGTCTCAAGCCTACGTCACCGATGACTCGTCCCAGTGGCATATCGATATGTTCTGGAGGAAAGGCAACGTGAACGGGCAAACCTGTTTCGTATTCTGTCATGGTGACAAAATAGAGGTTTTTTAGTAAAGCCCCTCGATCAAATGGTGCTCTTGATTCTTTAATAACTGGAGAGGTTACAAGATGAGATTTATAGTATTTGATAGCATATGGATCAAATCCATCTTGTTTGACCGAGATGTATTCAAAATTTGGATAGACAAAGACTTTGGTTAATTGTCGAGGTCGATCGATTCTGAAATTAAAAAAGATGACAGCATCATTTTCTTTTATCTGGGCTTTTGGTTGTCCATCTCGATCAACGACGATAAGTGGTTTGATAAATTCGTCAGTTTCTCCTTTTGCATAACAAGTGCTAATTCCTGCTTCGGCACTGGATATTCGATCACCCACTCCTTGTGTTAGAGCTTTGTACGCAAGTTCAGTCCGCTCCCAGCGATGATCTCGATCCATTGCATAGTATCGTCCAGATACTGTGGCAATGTATCCAAGTCCAAGCTCTTTTAGGCGTCGTTCAAGTTGATGGACAAAATTTAAACCCGATGTTGGTGGTGAATCACGGCCATCAGTAATGATGTGAAGTGCAACATTTTTTGCGTCCCATTTTTTGCAGGTATGTAAGAGTGCATAGAGATGGTCGATATGTGAATGAACTCCACCTGAACCAATTAAACCAAGAAGGTGAAGGGTACTGTTGTGTTTTTTTGTGTGCTCAATGGCTGCGAGGAACTGTTGATTATGAACAAAACTACCATCTGCAATGGATTGATTTATTCTCGGCAAATCTTGATACACAATTTGGCCAGCCCCAAGGTTAAGGTGTCCTGTTTCAGTGTTGCCATCTTCACCTTTGGGAAGACCAACAGATTCGCCCGAGGCTTCAAGTTCAGTGTAAAGAGCATCTTTTGATAAGCGATCAAGAAAAGGAGTCTTGGCTAATGCAATTGCATTACCACGATTAGATGGTGCAATGCCCCACCCATCAAGAATGATTAAGACAACTGGTTTTGGAATATCGGTCATGTGTTTGTTTTTATTGCTTCGTGTTGATCAAGATCGGGAAATAATTCCTGCTCAATTTGGAGCAAGCGGTTGTATTTCACAATACGTTCTCCTCGACTGGGAGATCCAAATTTTGCATATTCAGCACCAATACCGACTGCAAAATCAGCGATAAAATAATCATTTGTCTCGCCAGATCGATTGGATACTTGAACTGAAAAGTTGGCATCCTTAGCCGTCTTAATAACATCAATAACTTCAGTAATAGTGCCAGCTTCATTTGGTTTAATAAGAATTGCGTTACATGATTTGAGGTCAATAGCTTTTTGAAGTCTATTTTTATTTGTGGTTAAATGATCATCACCCACCACGACCACTCTTCCTTGTAAATCTTTGGTTAATTCAGCCCAGCTCGTCCAATCATCTTCATACAATGGATCTTCAAGAGAAAAAACGTGATATTCATCATTTAAGTCTTTGTAATATTCAATAAATTCTTTACTGGTAAAGGCTTGAGATCGATCCTTGATGGAGTATTTACCATTTTTATGCAGAGTATTGGCAGCAACATCTAGTCCCAAAAAGACATCATGACCGAATTGGAATCGGGTGTTTTTAATCGCTTGCATGATAATTTCAAGTGCGTCAAGGTTGGTGAAGAGATTAGGTGCAAAGCCACCCTCAACACCGGTAGAATGAATCGCATTTTTGTTGATTAAAGCTTGTTCGAGGGCAAAAAAGATTTCCACGCCCATTTGGAGTCCCTGATGAAAGCGAAAACGGGATGAAGGAATAATTAAAAATTCTTGAAAATCTAGATTACCGGCACCGTGTTTTCCACCATTGATCACATTAAAAGAGGGTGTGGGTATGGTAAGATTATCGCCTGCCAAACGATATTTGAGCGCGAGATATCGATAGACAGGAATTCCATATGCAGCCGCGCCTGCTTTGCAGATTGCCTGTGATACAGCCAGGATGGCATTCACTCCCAACTTAGATTTATTTTCTGTACCATCCAATTCAATCAACATCGTGTCAATGGCAGATTGATTAGATGGATCGAGACCGTGAATTTTAGGTGCAATTAATGTATTGATGGAATTGACCGTTTTTAAAACACCCATACCGTTATAGCGAGTGTCATCTCCATCGCGAACTTCAATAGCTTCATGTTTACCTGTTGATGCTCCCGTAGGTACAGAAGTAGTTACTGAAACACCGTTTTCCAACCACAAGGTGGCTTCAATAGTGGGTATTCCGCGACAGTCAAGTATCTCGTGGGCTTTTATGGTGTGAATTTTGGGCAGTACCATATGCTATGTATATTATCCTATTTCGCTCCTGTTTGAGAGGAGGCAATTTTATTTTCCGCTTGATTTACCCATGTTTGAACAGCAGTAAAACGAGGAGGGCTGATTGAAATGGCACCAATTCCTCGGGCAAGTACTTCGTAGATTGCATCGGCAGACTGATTTAGTTGATATGCTGAAGCAATAATGGGTAATTTCGCCTTATTTGCTTGATTTGCGATCATTTGAATACTTGATAACACACTGGGATGCAAAATGGTGAGGTTTTGATCAACCTCTGCACTGTTGGGATCATAGCCAAGAATAAGAGTGGCGAGAAGATCAAGATTTAGGTGAATTCCCTGAATTCCAGCATCAGTCAAATGGGGAATAAATGATTCTGCAGCGGGAGTGCCAATTTCAGCCCAGATTTGAAAGGAGGGAGATGCATAGAGCTGATTGTCACCGATTAGTCTAATGAGTGGTTCAATTTCATCGAGTGAACGAACCAGAGGAAGTAAGAGTGAGAGGTTTTTAATGCCATATTTCCGCCGCAAGGTGCTTATGGCTCTGAGTTCAGCTTCAAATATTGATGGGTCTTTGGTGATGCGATAAGCGCCACGATAACCGATAATTGGATTTTGCTCTATGGTTGGTTCATAGATTTTTCCTTGATTGAGTGCTGAAGCGCTGGCGGTATCCAGATCATACGGTAGGTAATAGACTGGTCGTTCTCCCAATGTTTGACATAAATCTTGAAGAGAGGCAACGAGGAGTGATTCCCCTTTCGACCAATTATCTTTCAAGAGATATTTGGGGTGGATATTGGTCGCGCTAAATATGTCAGCACCACGACAAACACCGATACCAGCAGTTTGGGTGTATGCGGTTGCATGACCAGGATCTATTTGGCTTAAAGTAAGGTAAATTGGCGTCGCAGTAATAAGAGGGTCCTCAGTTTGCTTGAGATGATTATCAACAGAGAGATGAGGAATTACGGTTGGAGTAGGGGCAGTGACGATTTGATTGTGGGATGCATCAAGCGTGACAACATGATCATCTTCTATCGTAATCCGACCCGTTCCAACCAGGGTAGGAATCCCTGTTTCGCGGGCAACGAGCGCGAGTTCGGATGTGAGTCCACCTGATTCAATAATGATACCTGCAGCAGTTCTGGCGCGTTGAATAAGTTGTGGGTCCCCTGTTTTGAAGACGGCGATACGGTTTGCTAGAGATGTATGACGTGCTGTTGGACGCAGGATAGGGGCAGTTACAATACCTGGGGCAGCTGCGAGTCCAGTTGCGATGACATCATAGGTTTTTTTTGATGGAGAGGTAAAATTTGGTTTATATTGTGGAGTGCTATTTGGATCAAAGGTGGTAAAGCGGGTAAAGAATATAGAATTATGGACCATGAGCCAATTGATTACTTGAGGTTCAAGTGAGTAATCATGAATTTTTTGCGCGGCTTGAATGAGTGTGATGACCTGATCATCTGTTAGTTTTTGTTTTTCGCGTTTTGCGGGAGGAACAGGTTGTGTGTGGTAATGACCGAAATGATCCGTGGTAATTTGCGAAGCTTGATGTGTACGGGTCCGACTAATAATCGTTTGGTGTTGTTTATCAGCAATATATATGTCAGCAGGGATATTTTCCGGTTGAGGTTGGGGATTTGTCCCCCATATAGCTTCTACTCGAATAAGGCGTTTGTCTTTAGTTAGTGGATCGATGGTGGTGATTGTTCCGCTTACCTCAGCGGTCTCAAATGCGCTGACAAGAATCGGAGATGGCTGGAACATTCGTTGGGGGTGATTGGTGAGTGAAAGTGCGAGAGCCTGAGGCGTAATCTGAGAACTCCACAACTGACGTAAGAAATCTAGGAAGGCTGTTTCGCCCTTAATGACCGGAAGAGGTAGGCTGACGGGAGATTGAGTAGTTGGGGTGGGACTGATGGTGAGATGTGCCCACTTATTATGTAAGACATGATCATACGCATCAAAGATATTGGTAGTTATGAGTGGATCAAAACATTGTTTATTAATCAATTTTTGTAATGTTTGGGATGCAGTTACCATATCTTCGGGAGAAAATGCATGTGCATTTTCAATAGTTTGACGCCACTGACTAAGGCCATTTTCAAAACTTAGGAAATGATAAAACGCGGTGGAGGTAACCACAAATGAAGGAGGAGTGGATAGTTTTAGAGAGGTAAGAACGAATCTAGAATATGCCCGGGAACCAATATCTGCAGGACCATAGTCCCCCACATCAGTTGGAATAATAATAATTTCTGGCACACTAACCATACGGGCAGTTTTTATCCTCTCAAAGTCCATTGTAGAAACAGAAGACGTAAGTTACAAGGGTTATGATGAGTATGATTTGAGTTGTGCCTTGAGAAAGTCAACCCAAGGATTAGGTCCAGGATCGACTTTATTTAAGATACTCGTGTAAATTGCGGTGAAACTGGAGAAGACAAGTGTTTCAAAGGCTTGGTCAAGTACTCCTTGTGTTTGAGGTGTAAAGGTTTGTGTGGCGATTCCTTGCTTTGTAACTACTTCTTTGGTAATAGAATATCGTGCTTGAACTCGATCGTAGTACAAATCTGATTCAAAAAAAGTAAAACAAAGATCATTTTGATTTGAATCGGGGTACTGAAGGCCTTCAAGAAGATGATGATCCAATTCTGGAATCTTAAACATGACTGCAAACTGCTTGGCAGATTCGTTGAGTTGATTCTTGAAAATGTATGCTGACCCTGCCAGATGTTCTGAAGCAATGAGGCAGACGACATGATTTTGTAGCTTCAAGGCTAGTTGTTTGGCGGGATTCTTTGCAGTC
Organism: uncultured Pseudomonadales bacterium; assembly: GCA_964557365.1. GTDB lineage: Bacteria > Patescibacteriota > Microgenomatia > UBA1400 > RBG-16-45-19 > CAZKMY01. The sequence goes on from CAZKZW010000001.1 coordinate 52,645, forward strand.
TCAACTTCAAGTTGATATTTATTATTGGCCTGATTCATGACGTCGATGATTCGCTTTAAATCTGTCTCAGCAAAAGGAATAATACCCAGTTTTGAAAGCATGGCCATTTGAGAAATGAATAAATATCCAGATCCGTATCGAGGAATTCGTGAAGGGTTGTATGTTGATTCAAACGTGTAATACGGATATCCTTTTTCCTTGGCAATTTCCGCAATGGGACCTCCCGCGCTGATACAGACGACTTTCGCATTTCTTGCCGCCGCTTGTTCTAAGAAACAGAGCGTTTCTTCAGTGGTGCCTGAAAATGAAGTCGCGATAATGAGTGTCTTTTCTGATACATAACCTGGAAGAGTGTATTCGTTCTGGATGATGAGAGGTGCTTTTAGTTCTTTTTCATAGACGGCATTAATCAATTGTGCCCCAAGATGGGAACCCCCCATACCTGCGACTATGACATGGTCAATATCCTTGTATGATTCAGGTAACGAAATTGATCTTGTTTCATCCCACGCTTGTTGGCATTGTTTGCTCAGCATCATTGTGGCTTTGATGACACCTAATTTGTCTGCTTCAATAATCTCTGTAGTGTTGTCAAGCATGATGACCTCCCTTATTCAACGAACGTATTTAAAATTACTGTATTTTTGGATACTGATTGGACAGTATATTCTATGCAAGCTGGTATAAAGATACCAAAGCCTTGTGATATTTGATAGGGTTTACTGGAGGAATGATTTCCCGTAACAATGATAGAGCCTGACTGAACGAATAGGTGATGAAAAGAGCTTTTGTTTATCTCATTAATTTTTTCATTTTCGTGATTCATTACTACTCGATTTAGTGAGTAGAGTGGTGTGGTGAATATCCTGCCTTGTTCTTTGTTTGAAATATGATTACTTGGATCGTTTGCAGCCGCGCTTCGATCAATGTATTCAAAATAATCCTTGATTTGAAGAGATCGAGAGGTGCCGTCTGGATTTAATTTGCCTTTATCAAAAGATCGAATGGTACTCATAGGGTCGTACACATTTTTCTGAATTTCATAAACAACATTACCCCAATGCTGTATGGGATTATTTTCCCATGAATGGTGAATTCCACCTGCAGATAGATCGATTGCCGTATTCTCGGAGATGGCAATCTTGTTGACGAATTGGTAAAGATTATGCTGAGATAAAAATGACTTTATTTTCGCATTTGCGTCTGCACGTGTTAATTTTCCCGCAATGACTTCATTACTGATCGTGTTAACCTGATTATCAATACAAAAACACTCTTTCTCATAATCGTCTAAATTACAACTTGGTTTAATTCCCAATGTGATTGACCCAGGCTTTATAAAAAACCACGATTCTGGTTTTGGCACCCAAGAATCGACAGGTTGAGAAACGTGGAGTTGGAATGAATTGCCCAAGCTTTGGGTATATTTGATGAGGATGTCCATCTTTTTCCCGTAACGTGCGACACCAGTAGGACCCAGAATATGCTCGGGATTCTCATCAATTAGTTGTTGGAGTGTGAATGGATCATCTTCCTTTTGATCAACGACTGTTGCTTCAGGATTTTGTGGTTGGCCAAACTCTATGGTGGGGTGATTGAGGGAGGTACATTTTTGAGACAACTTTGTTTCACGGTATAACTCATACGATTGTCCAATTAATGTATTGGCAATACGACTGTGTGAAAGCCCTTTATGGGTTGCAATATATTCACCACCCCATGTAGGTTGAGCAATGAGATTGGGAATGACAATGTAGGGTCTAACTTCAATCATGCTATTTTGCAAAGCTTAAGAATTCAGAAAGTTGCGGCTTGAGTGCGGTCAATTGAGTGTTGTTGATCGGAATTTCAATGGTAGCAAGTCCCATTTTCCGAGCTATTTCAATATCTTCCTTTTTTGAGTCGCTGACAACCAATGCTTGAATTGGTTTAACATTTAATTCCTTCATAATCAACTGAAAATAATCTGGATGTGGTTTCATTACTGTTACTTCTGAGGTAGATATGATGAGATCAATATAGGGTAAGAGCTGGACTTGTTTGAGTTTTTTCTTGGCCATACTTCGATCAGTACCGGCAGCAACAGCGACCAGGCAATGTTCTTCTTTTAGCCAGCTGACAATTTCCTTTGATCCTGGCATAGGGCGCAAATTGGACAATAATTCTTTCTCATACACTTTCACTGCGGGAAGGATGAGATTATCTGCAATGTGGTGAAGCTCGGCCAGTTTCCTGAGTGAATACTCAAAGGCTCGTTTCTCGGGTTCAGTTTCAATTTGAAATTGCTGTACTAATCGTTTCCAATGGTTGTGGAGTTTATCAAAATCATTTTTGGTTTCTTTTGCCAGATATCTGATAGCAGCTTCGTACGCAAGTTTGGCTGCGGGACGATTGATGACTAAGGTATTATCAAGGTCAAAAATTACCACCCTGTTTTCAGGCATAAGATTCCTCCCTTATTTGATAGATAGATGAAATTGTATAGCGAATAATTCGCATGAAGCGTGATATATCTTCATTGTAGCACTTTGACTATCAACCTCTAATAAAGGTGAGGACTTCGTCACGTTTTTCTTCCATACGTTCTTTTGTCTTGGCTTCCAGGGTGAGGCGAAGTTTTGGCTCTGTATTTGAGGGACGGACATTAAACCAATAATCTTTATAGGTGACGGTAATACCGTCTAGGAACGATATCTCTCCATCACAGTATTTTTCTGCAAGTGCTTTGATTTTTCCTTGCGTATCGCTCACGGTTGAGTTGATTTCGCCCGAATTTACATATTTTTTCAGCGGACGCACGATATCGGCAAGCGACTTATTTTGTGATGATACGTACGTTAAAAATTTAAAGAGCAATAGAGTGGGAGTTTCAAACGTACCCCATTGGGTTTTATAGAAGTAGTGACCTGACGATTCACCGCCAAACACCGCATCTTCTTTGAGCATTTGTTCTTTGATGAGTGAGTGACCTACTCGAGTGACTGATGCTTTACCACCAGCCTCCTCAATCATGTCTTTGGTAATCTGCCCAGGGCGGATGTCATAACAGACGGTGGCACCGGGATTTTCTTTGATGGCAATTTGAGCCATGATACCGCGGATAATTTCTTGACGAATATTATTACCTTCATTATCAACGAAGAAATATCGATCGCCATCACCGTCAGGAGCGAGTCCAAAATCAGCGTGGTTTTCCAATACAGCATTTTGAAGCATGGTAAGATTTTCGTCTTTAAGAGGATCAGCTTCATGAGCGGGGAAATTTCCGTTTAGATCAAAATTTAGTTTAGTTAGTTTGATTTGAGGGACTTTGGCAAAAATGGCTTCCAGGTCAAGTGCTGCCATGGCGTTGGCCGCATCAATCACGATATGAAACGGTTTAATAGTAGAAAAGTCGATCCCCGCACTTAAGTTGTCAACCGTCGTTTGTGTGACTGAAGGAATTGTTCGATAGATGCCTGGCTGGTTTATGGTTGGCCACTCATTTTTTATTGCCAAGTCGCGAATTTCCATAATTCCCGTGTCTTCACTAACAGGAACACCTTGGGCACGAACCATTTTGCATCCATTGTATTCACCTGGATTATGTGACGCAGAGACTTGAATGCCTCCATCAAGCTGGTTGTAGCCGATGCTGAAATAAAAGGTGGGAGTGGAGGCAAAGCCTAGATCATACACGACACAACCACTGTCAAGTAATCCATGGACCAAAGCCCCTTTTAATTGAGGCGATGATAATCGCATATCGTTGGCTACTCCGACATGGAGATCAATTTTATTCATTTCTTTTTGAAGGAGCGTGGCAAAACCTCGACCAATGCGATACGCCGTTTCTTCGTTTAATTCGCTGGGATATATGCCGCGGATATCGTAGGCTTTAAAAATTCCCGGATTAATCGTAGTTTCTGACATGGATTCTCCTCTATTCAGTAATTATCATACTATGTCATACTTTTTAAACCTTACCCATAGTACCAATCTCTTTTTCTCACGTCAACAAATATATCGTACACTATATGTACGTATGCCAGCTGATGATATGTCGGAATTATTTGTGTGGGTGGATGAGCAAGATCGAGAGTTGGGTGCGATTACTCGTGAAGTTGCTCACAATGGATCAAGAAAGATCCATAGATCGGTGACAATTCTTATTTTTAATTCGGATAAATCAAAAATCTTGTTTCAACAACGTTCATCAACAAAAGATTTAAATCCTGAAATGTGGGGTGTGGGGGTGGGTGGACATGTAACCTTTGGAGATTCAAACGAAGTGGCTGTAAAACGAGAGTTGTGCGAAGAATTGGGTATTGTTGTGGATGACGTAATTCACCTTGGAGAGGAATTATATGATTTGAATTGTGAGCAGGAATATATCCATATGTATGAAACGATCATTCCTGAAGCCACTAGATTGACCCCAGATCCTGATGAGGTCATGGGCACAGAATGGTGCGATACTACAATGTTGTCTGATTTTATTGCCTCACATCAAGTTTGTCCCTACACCGTCAATCTTCTTGTTCAAACAGGATATTTAGCCAGTGGAGTATAATTCACTTAAGTTAAGTGATTGTACTGAGGTTACATATGAATGAAGGTGAGCCAAGGAATATTGAGGAAACTAGTTTATTGCAAAATCCATATAGAGGGATTGGTGATCATTATATGGACGGATCAAGGATTGTTAAAGTTCCTGTAAAAAATACGATACGACCAATCGAAGATACGTTTAAAGTTGAGCAAACCACATCTCAAGTTCAGAAGCCAGCGTAAGCGGGAGTTGGCCGGTTTTATTACGGTAGTCTATATCAGCAAGTTGGTGATGTAGTTCAATAAGTTTGGACAAACCAAACCCTGTGGCGTTTTTGGTAAGATTCATTTTTTTCCAGGACAGTTGGGGTGGAAATGTAAATTTTGGATCAAAGGTCTGGATCATGAGGCGGAGCTGGCCCGCAATCTGAATAATAATTTTTTCAGGTGCGTCTGTTTTATTGGCGTTTTGAAGAAGAGGGAGAACCGTTTTTGGATCGGATTGTGGGGTGATGCTGTCAAGTAATTTAAAGATAAGGGGAGATATTTTGGCGGTGACTATTTTTGCACCTGTGAACTTTTTTACTTGGGCAGGAGTTAATTCTTGGTTTTCCCATAGAACAAGATTGAGGTTTTTAGGATCTTCGTGAGTTAGATATTCAAGAATTGATTTTAATTCTGTTTTCGATCGCATTTTGTGGAGATTTTCCACGACCACCAAACGGTTGCTGTCACCAAAAA
>CAZKZW010000002.1:0-11677 GCA_964557365.1 uncultured Pseudomonadales bacterium
ACATTATCTTTTTGCATACGTGAGCCAGTTATTGTACCAGATATAAAAAGAGAGAGAAGAGTGAAGTAAAACATTTTTTTTCTAACGATAACAAAACCACGTACACATAAAATACGTATTGCGTTAAAAAATGATTTCAACTAGTATCAACCACTAGAACCTATCCATAACAGATGGGTTCTCTTTGTAAAAATTTGACATTTTCTTGTTCAAGGGTAAAAATTCCCTAAAACCAGATCATAATGTAGAAATTAAATGAGGAAATCTCATGACAGACCTAAATGGTAAAGTTCAGATGACCGAAAGTGGGTTAAATGAACTAAAAGATGAATTAGGAAAACTTAAGGAAAAAGAACCTCAAGCAGTCGATCGGGTCACCAAAGCCCGTGAATTTGGTGATTTATCAGAAAACAGTGAGTACCATGCATCCCGAGAAGATTTAGCCTTCATTCAGGGGAGAATCGAAGAGTTGGAAGATATGGTTGCTCGGGCCGTAGTTATTAAAGCCACAAATGGGAATGGGCAAGTTGACATTGGGTGTCAGGTCACCGTTCATGCCGACGGTCAAGAACATACGTTCACGATTGTGGGTGAATTTGAAGCTGATCCTATCAAGAAAAAGATTTCCCACGACTCTCCTTTAGGAAAAGCCCTGATGGGTAAGAAAGTAGGAGAGACAGTCGAATTCGAAGCCCCGGTTGGCAAAGTTACCTACGAAGTAAAGAACATAAACTAAACTTCAAAAAGAAAATAAAAATATAGCCCCGGGAAACTGGGGCTTTTTGATATAAAATAGGGATACATCAAAATCAGAAAGAAAACACACTATGTCTAGTCGTTTAGATGCTATGGAGCAATCTCGCTCAGAAAAACTACAAACACTTATTAATCAAGGGGTTGAGCCATTTCCTCAAAAAATAAATCGAACTCATACCTCAGCAGAAGCTCAAACAGCAGACAATCTTGAGGTTACCGTTGTGGGTAGGTTGATGTCGCTTCGTGGTCACGGTAAATTACAGTTCGCAGACCTCGTTGATGAATCGGGGAAAATTCAGCTTGCCTTCAAAGCTGACGAACTCACAGAAGAAACCTGGAATCGATTAGCCCTCATTGATATCAATGACTTTATAGAGGTGATAGGTTCAACCTTTACCACTCATGCAGGTGAAAGGACTGTGCTTGCCAAATCGTGGCGTCAAATCTCCAAAGCCATTGAACCATTGCCTAGTCTCCACTTTGGTCTCAAAGACAAAGAAGATCGATTGCGCAAACGTTACCTCGACCTCATTATTAATCCAGCCACCAAACAAACGTTAGATAAGCGCTGGGCAGTCGAACGGGCAATTCGAGAATATCTGTGGTCTCAAAAATACAAAGAAGTTGAGACACCCGTGCTTCAAAACCTTTATGGGGGCACCAATGCACGGCCCTTCACTACCCACTTAAATGCTTTAGACATCGACATGTACTTACGAGTTGCTCCAGAGCTTTATCTCAAACGACTTATGGTGGGTGGGTATGAACGTATTTTTGAGATTGCTCGCAATTTCAGAAACGAAGGCATGGATCAATCGCATCAACCCGAATTCACCATGATGGAAATATATGAAGCCTATGCCGATTATCACCGCATTATGGATTTATGTGAAGATTTGATCAAATCGGTGGCTGAAAAAGTCAACGGGTCCTTGGAACTTCAAGTTGAGGATAAAACTATCAGCTTGGCTGGTAACTGGCGTCGAATTACCGTGGATGAAGCTCTGAAGGAATATGCAGGAATCGATTGGCAAACCATTTCTGATGATGAAATTAAAACGATTTTAACCAAAGAACATTTTGATGTTCCTGGTGTCTTTAGTCGAGACAAAGCTCTCTTCGTTATTTTTGACCACCTTGTCCCCAAATATCTTATCGAACCTACCTGGGTCATCGATTATCCCCAAGAAGTTAGTCCGTTAGCTCGAAGTCATCGCTCCAAACCTGGTCGGGTTGAACGGTTTGAGGGTTATGTGGGTGGTAAAGAGCTCTGTGATGGCTGGACAGAAATTGTGTCAGCTCTCGAGCAGCGTGCTCGATTTGAAAATGAGCAGAAAAACCTCAAAGCAGGTGATGCGGAAGCACAACCCTTAGATGAAGAATTTTTGGAAGCTCTTTCTCATGGGTGTCCACCCATGGGTGGTATTGGCATCGGCATTGACCGATTGGTTATGTTTATCACCAACACCTGGTCCATTCGTGAAGTTATTGCCTTCCCACTCATGCGTCCTACCAATCAATCAAAGGAATAATCATGGTTACTCGAGATGCGGTCACCCAAACCATTGAAACAATTATCGGCCGTCCAATTCTTGACCAAGCTGCGATAGTGGATCAGGGGCCAAACGCGGTTCAAATCAAAGGGAAACCGCAGGTAGGAACCATTGCCATGGGAGTGTCATGCTCTCCAACATTTATTCGCCGGGCTATAGAGGTTGGAGCTGACTATCTCATTTGTCATCATGGCATTTTTACTGATCATGAAATTATCCGTGGCAGATTTAGTTCGGTTGAAACGCGCTTAAAGATGATCGTTAAAAATGACCTCACCCTAGCCGGATACCATTATGCTCTAGACGTGCATCCAGAGATTGGTAATAATGCTCAAATTATCAAGAAATTAGTTGCCAAGCCAACCGGCGAAGCCTATTTTGATGGCTGGGGTTGGATAGCAGAGTATACCGTTCCCATTACAGTCAATGAACTAAACTCAAGGCTTGAAGCGATTACCAATCATCCTTCATATGTCGTTAAAGCCGGACCGAATAAAATAAAACGAATTGGTGTTTGTTCTGGTGGTGCCAGACCTCGCACGAATACAATTTGTGAAATTATCGACAAACATATTGACGCTCATATTACAGGAGAAATTACTGAATCAAACCCAACAATTGCCGAAGAAGTCGGTTTTAACTACTTCTCTTGTGGTCATTACGCCACAGAAGTCTTTGGTGTTCAAGCTCTTGGCAAAGAATTAACCAAAAAATTTGGAATCAATGTAAACGTTCAATTTATCGACGTCCCAACAGTACTATAAATGTATGGCCATTCATCCACTTCCCCTCATCCTTGCCTCAACATCTGAATCAAGACAAGCGATTTTACGTCAAACAGGGTTGGAATTTTCTTGCCAGGGAAGTAAATTTAATGAATCAAGCATTGTGCTAAAAAATCCTCGAGAACGAGCTGTTGCCCTAGCAAAAGCGAAAATTAATACGATCACCGATGAAAAACATCCGGCTCTTATTATTGGAGCGGATACGGTGGTTGTGTTTAATAACAAGGTGTTGGAAAAACCCAAATATAAAATGACCGCCGTAACCATGTTAAAAGAACTTTCTAATAGTATTCATGCTGTTTTGACGGGCTGGGCGATATATAACAACTATAAAGACAGCTGGTACGAGGGATATTCAGAAACGTATGTCACGTTTCGACCACTCTTGCATCAAGAAATAGTGGAATACGTTAATGATAATCCAGTAACGTCATGGGCGGCTGGATATAACGCAGCTCTCTCATCGGCAACATTATTTATCAGTAAAATTGAAGGTTCGTTGACGGGGTTGAATGGGTTACCAGTCGATCAAATCGTACCCCACTTAGTCCACGAATGGGCCCACCCATATAAAAAACATCAAGGAGACAAAGAATGAATGATTTATCATTTTTATCACTCAGTCTTCAAAAGTTGTGCAAAACCTATATTGAACTTGATACAAGTCTTCCCTCTGGAGACAATTACCCCACGGCAATTAAATTACTTTCCATATTTTTAAAAGACTGCAATTTCACGACTGAAACAATCGATATTCCTGAATCAGTTGCCAACGGACCAAATCGTCAAAATCTCATTGCGAAACGATTTGTAGGTTCTGAATTGCCCACTCTCCTTATATATAGTCATATAGACGTTATTTCCGCTGTGTATGAAAATGCATTTAATTTCGCGGTCAAAGACGGAAAAATATTCGGTCGGGGAACAGCTGATCAAAAAGGAGGAACCATTGCCGTGCTTTCTGCCTTTGAACAAGTCAAACAACAGCGCCTTAATTACAACATTATGTTTTGGGCTACTACCGATGAAGAAACCAATCAACTTGCCCAACTTGAATATATGTCGGATAAATTAGACTTGTCCTCGAATATGGTTATTATCGATCCAGACACGTTTGCAGGTGGAATTACTGTAGGAAACCTTGGACTTGCCCAGTTGGAAATTACTATTCATGGTAAATCTGCCCATTCAGGTATGAGCCATCTTGGCACAAATGCGATTGAGCAAGCATCGTTTTTGATAACCAACTTTTTTGACACAGAGAAGAAGAATGCTGAATCAATTCATTCAAAACTTAAGACATTTCCTTCACTCGGTGACATTCCTGTTTGCGGACGGGTGAATGCCAACATGATATCCGGAGGTAGTGCTCCCAATGTGGTTCCAGATTCATGTGTGCTGACCGTAGATTGCCGCTATATCCCAGAAGCTGATGTTGCGGCTGAAAATAAAGCACTTATTGAAAGACTTGAGAAGTTTGCAAAAAGCCACTATCTCAATATCAGCATTCATGTAAAACAATTAATAAAAGGCGGTGAATGTCATCATCCGCTTACAACTAAATTTGAAGAAATTTATGCTTCTATTTCTGGGGAACATGGGATGTATTGTGCCATGGGTTCTACCCCGCTAGCCCATTGGGCAGCTGATCAAAACCTCCCTCATTTTGGTCTTGGAGTTATTCGTGGTGATAGTAATATCCACGGTCTCAATGAGTCAGCTGCTATCAATGATATCTATCAAGTTGCAAAAACGTTTGCGAGGTTATTTAATGAATAGGGATGAAGCACTTACACTTGTTCGTGAATTTGTAAAAAACGAGAATTTAGTCCGTCATATGATGGCTGTCGAAGCTGCTATGGCAGCATATGCCAAAAAATTCGGCGAAGATGAAGAGCGATGGCGGGTAGCAGGGTTGTTGCATGATTTTGACTGGGAAATCCACCCGACAGTTCCTGATCACCCCATGAAAGGTGCAGAAATCCTTCGTGAACGGGGAATCGACGAAGATATGATCCAAACAATCATCTCTCATGCTAATTTCTCTGGAGTACAACGTGATAACAACGTTAAAAAAGCGCTGTTTGCCTGCGATGAAATCACGGGGCTAATCACTACAGTGGCTTTGGTTCGTCCTTCAAAAAGCATTATGGATGTGGAAGTAAAATCGATTAAGAAGAAATTCAAAGAAAGATCCTTTGCCGCGGGAGTAAATCGTGAAGAGGTTGAACAAGGTGCGAAAGAATTAAATGTTGATCTGTGGGAAGAACACATTCCCACCGTACTTGCCGCCATGCAATCCATCGCTGAAGACCTAGGATTAAAGTGAAACCTCAAATAAATTACTCACCAGGTGTACTTGGGTTGGCAATAGATGCGGAACATCGATTCTTGTTAACTCAGCGTAATGAGCCAGAACACCCCGAAGTACATGAAAAATGGCAAATAGCCGGAGGAGGTTTAGAATTTGGCGAACAGCCTGAAGAGACACTTTTCCGCGAAATGCAGGAGGAGCTTAATGTCACCCCCACAATTTTGTATCCTTATCCAATCTGCAAAACATCAGTATGGCATCATGCGGACAAGTCAGTTTCAGTCACATTATTGTGTTACATTATCACTATCGGCTCACAAATACCTCGCATTGGTGACCCAGAAACACTCGATTATGCTTGGTTGAATAGAGAAGAATTATATAGGTTAAATAAACTTCCACAAACAGAGATATTTATTGATGCAGCTATCAAAATATGTAACCAATACAGCTTGTGGACAGCTTCCAGCATGCTACAATACTAATTAACGGCGAGGGAAATAACAGCACAAACCTAAGCGGTCGAAAGACGGTAGGTTTTGCTGATTTGAAAGGTGGTATATCCACCTTTTTTTGTAGATAAGAAGCTTCTCTAGTCAAATCAAAAGATAGTAGGTAGAATGCAAAGTTATGCTAAACTTCTTAACTAAACTGTTCGATTCCAACGCAAAAACAATTGAACGGTATCAAAAAATTGTTGATCAGATCAACGAATACGAGTCGGAAATTAAGGCTCTTGACGACATTGAATTAAAAGAGAAAACTCAAGATTTTAATACCAGAATCGCTCAAGGTGTATCGCTTGATGATATTCTTCCCGAAGCATTTGCCGTTGTTCGTGAAGCAGCTTCTCGCACCCTTAATATGCGTCATTTCGATGTGCAGTTGATGGCAGGCATCGGTTTTCACGAAGGAAAAGTATCCGAACAAAAAACAGGAGAAGGTAAAACCTTGTCCGCTACCACCGCACTATATCTCAACGCACTCCCTGGCAAAGGATCTCATCTTGTCACAGTTAATGATTACCTAGCTCAACGTGACGCGGGTTGGATGGCGCCTATTTTTCATTTCCTTGGTCTTTCTGTTGGTGTTATTTTCTCTGGTCAAGGTGAGCAGCCCGCCCTCATATATGATCCTGAATACCAAGGCAAAGAAAGAGGTGATGAACGACTCGAACACTTAAAACCGGTTTCCCGTCAAGAAGCCTATCAGGCTGATATCACCTATGGGACCAACAATGAATTTGGTTTTGATTATTTACGTGACAATATGGTCCAGTCATCTAATCAGATGGTACAACGTGGTCATGCATATGCCATCGTAGATGAGGTGGATTCAATCTTGATTGATGAAGCTCGTACTCCCTTAATTATTTCTGCGCCCGACACTGAGCCTACGAGTAAGTATTTTGAATTTGCCAAACTGGTTGATTCCTTGACCAAAGAAATCGATTTCACCATCGATGAAAAGCAACGCACAGCTAATCTGACTGAATACGGATTACGTCGCCTGGAAAAACGCTTAAATGTCGATAATTTGTATGAAAAAGATTACGACACTGTTCATCACATGGAAGCAGCTCTAAAAGCAAAAACACTTTTCTTAAAAGATCGTGATTATGTCGTGAAGGATAATCAAGTTATTATTGTCGACGAACACACTGGTCGGTTAATGTTTGGCCGTCGCTATTCTGACGGACTCCATCAGGCGATTGAAGCCAAAGAGGGTGTGACGATTCAACAAGAATCACGGACGCTTGCTACTATTTCACTCCAAAACTATTTCCGTATGTACGAGAAATTAGCTGGTATGACGGGGACTGCCATCACTGAGGCAGAAGAGTTCCGTCAAATTTACGACATGGACGTAGTGGTCGTTCCTACCAATCGGGATATAGCTCGAAAAGACGCCTCAGATTTAGTCTTCAAGACCAAGCGTGCCAAGATGGGAGCTATTGTTAAAGAAATTCAAGAATTACATGAACAAAATCAACCCATTTTGATCGGTACAAAATCCATCGAACAAAACGATATCATGGCAAAATACTTGAAAAAGATGAAAATTCCTCATCAAGTCTTGAACGCCAAAAACCATGAACAAGAAGCCAAAATTCTAGCCGATGCTGGTAAGCCAGGGGCCGTCACGTTGGCTACCAATATTGCTGGTCGGGGAGTGGATATTGTCTTGGGTGGTTCCATGCCGGAAAAACCGCATAAAGTTGCCTCAAAAGAAGAGAAAAAAGAATATGAAGCTCGTCTAAAAGACTGGGAAAAACTCCATGAAGAAGCGCTCAAAGCAGGAGGGTTACACGTTTTGGGTGTAGAGCGACATGATTCGCGTCGAATCGACAATCAGCTACGAGGTCGTTCTGGCCGTCAGGGTGATCCAGGGTCGTCCCGATTTTATGTCTCCCTTGAAGATGATTTAATGCGCATTTTTGGCGGTGAACAAGTTTCCAAACTCATGGATATGTTGAAGATTCCCGAAGATCAACCTATTGAATCCGGTATGGTCAGCAAGAGTCTTGAACAGGCTCAATCAAAGGTTGAATCCTTCCATTTCGATCAACGAAAACACGTTGTTGAGTATGACGATGTTATGAATAAGCAGCGGGAAATCATCTACAAGCGCCGTCAAGCAATTCTTAAAGACATTGAGGCAATAGACGAAAACACTACCATCCTTAAAGATAGAATTCTAAATTCATGTCAAACAGAAATTGACCAAATCATTGCTCCTCCCATAGCGGGCGCGTATACCGAGGAAGAAATACGTGATTTTGTGAAAGAATTCCTGAGCATTATTCCCTTTGATAAAAACTCCCAAGATGCTATCGCTACCGAACTGATGAAATTGGAGGATGAACAAGCTATTAAAGACAAATTATACGAAGTGGTAACTACCACCTATCAACACCGTGAAACTCAATTGAGTGAGCCTGCCATGCGTCAATTAGAGCGTTATGTCACTCTCTCCACCATTGACCAAGCTTGGATGGATCATTTAGACGCCATTGATGATTTGCGTGAAGGTATCTGGATGCGCGGCGGTAAAGAACAAGTACTTACCGAATATAAGCGGGAAGCCTTTGATATGTTTGAACATCTATTAAATGGCATCGATGCTTCCATGGCAAAGCTTATTTTCCGGCTCCAACCAGCTGAGATGCCTGTTCAATCCATCCGACCTGAAATGGTTACTGCAGGTAAAGACGAGGATTATATCCCCGAAGATGTTGCCGTTCCCGAATCACCTACACCCTCTACCCAAAACCCTAAATCCTCTTCTACAAGTGCATTTGCCGCTGCTTTGGCTAAAACTGCTAATTACGTTCCATCTTCTGATGGTCGTTCGCCAGTCTTGGTTAAAGTTGAATCAGGTCAACCTAAAATCGGCCGCAACGACCCCTGTCCTTGTGGTTCTGGTTTAAAATACAAGAAGTGCGGGATGATTAATGCACCTCAGCACAAGGGGTAATATGAAAATTGCCTTTATTGGTGTGGGAGAAGCGATCGATTTAATTCCCAACACATCAATTCTTGTTGAAGACTCTCAAACCCTCTTGCTTGATTGTGGATATTCCGTGCCTCCCGCATTATGGCAGTACTCAGTCGATCCAAATTTCTTAGACGCCATCTACATTTCTCATCTTCATGGCGATCATTTCTTTGGGCTTCCTGCTGTCATTCTCCGTATGATGGATGATAACCGGTCAAAAGATTTAACCATCATCTATCCGCAAGAATTCAAAGAATTAATTCCTCAAGCCATCGACTTAGCGTTTGGTAATTTTCTTGATGAAGCAAAATTTAAAATTAACTTTGAACCTATTGAAGAGCATGACATTGTTACTCTCGGAGAATTAACACTCACCTTTGCCAAAACACAACATCCTCGAGGTAATCTGGCTGTCAAAATCACCAACGGGATACAAACGATTTGTTATAGTGGTGATGGCAAAATGACCGATGCTTCCAAACATCTTTTTAACCATTGTGACCTCCTCATTCATGAAACGCACCAAGAGAAGAATGGTAATTCTGATGTGTCCATGTTTCATGAATCTATAGAAGCCATTCTGGATTATCAGAAAACACATAACATTGCGCAAATCGCCTGTGTTCACATTAGTCGAAGAATCGACAAACAAACCCTCCAGCAATACCAAAACTCATCGCTTACCTTTCCTCAATCCGGCGATTTTATCGAGCTATAATCCGTATGCGGAGAGTTTGGTGTTGCCTACTCGAATGCGAGTTAGCTCATATTTCTTTTTAGCGCATTGAATTCGGCCAGACACGGTATCAAAAGCCATACTGTAACCGTTTGTAGATAGGTAATTTACGGCCAAAGGACTCATGAGGCCATAAGGGTAAGCGAAGATTCTTTCTTGATTCAAAGCATGATCTGATAATTGAGTTTCCGCTGTACCGACTTCCTTTTTAATCACATCTAAAACCGCCTTCATATTGTGGTGGGACCACGTATGGTTACCGAAATAGATTCCATTTCCCGCCATCTCATTAATTTGTCCCCACGAAAGATATCCAGGATTCTCCGCAAGTCCCGTGATCATAAACACAGTTCCCTTAAAGCCCATTTCTTTCAAGACAGGGAACATATCGGTAGAGTTATCACTGTACCCATCATCAAACGTAAGCATCACCGCATGAGCGGGAAGAGTGGTTCCATTGTCAAAAAAACGCTTCAACTCCACAGCAGTTACCGTGGTATACCCCTTATCTTTTAAATACTGCATCTGTTCTCGAAATGTCGGAGTATATACCGTCAACCCTGTTTGTTTGGCTGCTTTAGCTTGCTCCTCCGGTTGAATATGGTGATACATGAGAATGGGTAAATTCACGCAGGGGCCATACAGTGCATTCATCTCGGCAAACGTAAGTGGTTTAGGAGTTGGCGTGGGAGTAGCCGTAGGTCCTGAGCTTGCCGAAGGAGTTGAGACAGGGGTAGGTACCATTGCCAATGGCAACTTTGATTCGGTAACTGATTTTTGCCCAATGACTCGTTGTTGATTATATGAATATGCCACTCCTCCTGCCGCGACAATACATATTGCCACCACAAACCCAAGGGCAGGAAAACGGTTATTCATAGGATTGTACAAAACTCTTACCTGTCATCTCTTTGGGAATAGGAAGATTTAAGAGCGTGAGTATGGTGGGAGCAACATCAGAAAGAAGCCCTTCATCTCGGGCAAGTGAGTGTTTTGTTGGAGAAATGAGCAGAAATGGTACTGGGTTTAAACTATGTTGTGTTAGGTGATCACCGGTCTTTTCATCAATCATTTCCTCAGCATTACCATGATCAGCCGTGATAATAATGTGAAATTCATGAGCTTGAGCGACAGGGATAATCTTTGCAAGCGCCTCATCAACAAATTCACATCCCTTCATAGTCGCTTCAATATTACTCGTATGTCCTACCATGTCACCATTACAAATGTTTGTCATGATCACTTGATGATTGCCAGCTTCAATATCTGCCACAATCATTGAAGCAATATCAGGAGCTCGCATTTCTGGCTTTTCATCATGTGTTTTAACATCAGAGTAGGAATCAAGCATAATCCGGTCCTCACCCTCATATGCCGCTTCGTGTTTGCAATTTAGGAAAAATGTTAAATGAGCAAATTTTTCCGTTTCAGTTACCCGGAGTTGTTTAATTCCATGGTCGGACAATACTTCTCCCAACGTATGGTCAATTTTCTCTGGAGGAAACGCAACTGCCACGGGGTAGTCTGGACTATACTGGGTCATGGTAGCAAAAAAGACATTTTTTGGTCCCTTTTCCAAAAACCGTTCAGTAATTTGGCGTGGGCGATCATTTCTAAAATTGACAAAAATCACAGCATCATCAGTTGAAATACAACCCTCTTCACCTGGTTCAACTTCAATGTGAGTCGGCTCAATATATTCATCAGTTAAACCGTTTGAATATGCATCATCGATTGCTTCTTCTGCTGTTTTAAATCGCTTCCCACCTTTTTGAGTCAAAATTTCAAAGGCTTTATCTACCCGATCCCAATGATGATCCCGATCCATGGCATAATAACGTCCGCCTATAGAAGCAATTTTTCCTACTCCAATCTCTCGAATTTTATCTTCCAATTCAGCGACATATTTTTTTGCACTTTTTGGTAATACATCACGCCCATCAGTGTAGAGATGAAGATAGACCCGTGTCACTCCATGCTTTGCAGCTGCTTTCAACAATTCAAATATATGATCTTGATGAGAATGAACTCCGCC
>CAZKZW010000002.1:11687-29672 GCA_964557365.1 uncultured Pseudomonadales bacterium
TATGTGAAGAGTAGAGTGGTTCTTTTTGACATGATTAAATGCTTTGACAAAAACTTCATTGTCCGCATACGTTCCCGTCTTAATTGCATTATTAATCTTAACCAAATCTTGATACGCGATCCGACCCGCCCCTATCGTATAATGATTTACTTCCGAAGTACCCATTTGTCCATCTGGCAAGCCTACATCTTCACCAGATACATTAAGGATTGCCTTAGGAAAACTATGCCACAATGCGTCCCAGTACGGTGTTTTGGCTCGGGCGATAGCGTTGCCTTCATAGGATTCTTTTATTCCCCATCCGTCCAGAATAATCAATAAAACCTTTTCATCATTTTGTTTAGTCATAGCAACTCCTCGTCATCCCGGACTTGATCCGAGATCCATATAAAATTTACTTGAAATTTTTTAACACAAAACAACTGATTCTATATCATGCTGTGGTTCACTAGCAAACTCCAACATATATGCATTTCCGTCACTGCGATTTATGACCGCATGTGGTAATAGAGTTGGAATCACATAGAGTGTCATATCTTGAGAGGTTGGCGTGGCCATGGTGCATATTTGATGATTGTCGGCTTCGAGGTAATGAAGCTCAAGGTTACCTGACATAAGGCCAAACACTTCTATTCGCGGATGTTTGTGATTTCCACCCACTTGTTTGGGAGGAAGACATACCAGTGAAATTTGAGTTAATGGTTGAGAAATTTCTGGAATCAAAATCGGCGACAACCCCCTCACCCACAAGCCGGAATTACGGACATATGAATGAGGGAGTTGAAGCGTTTGAATCATATTATTTCGTAAATGGGAAAGGAGCAATGGAAGCTTTAGCTCCCAATTCTCGCTCAATTCGCATCAAGCGATTGTATTTTGCGATCCGCTCAGACCGGGATAGAGAACCAGTTTTAATTTGTCCTGTTCCTGCACCTACGACGAAATCAGCAATAAAGGTGTCTTCAGTCTCACCGGAACGGTGTGATACCACAGCAGTCATACCAGCAGCTCGAGCTACATTAATGGTCTCGATCGTTTCTGACACAGTACCAATTTGATTTAACTTTATCAAAACGGAATTAGCCGCTTTTAATTCAATTCCTTTTTTCACCCATTTTTCGTTGGTGACAAACAAATCATCACCCACCGTTTGAACTGATCCGCCAATGGCAGCGTTCAATTTTGTCCAGCCATCCCAATCTTCTTCAGCCAAACCGTCTTCCAAAGATACGATGGGGAATTGTTGCATCCAACCGCTGTACAAAGCTACCATCTCGTCACTGGTCAACGCTTTACCTTCAGTCTTCAATTGATATTTTCCATCTTCATAAAATTCAGTGGAGGCAGGATCAAGAGCAATACCAATATCAATACCGGGTCGATACCCCGCTTTTTCAATTGCTTTTACAATCAATTCCAACGGAGTTTGATTGGTGGGGAGAGAAGGAGCATAACCACCCTCATCACCAACGGTAGTTGCCTGCCCCATTTCTTTCAGGATTTTACCCAGGATTTGGAATACTTCAGCTGCCCAACGGACTGCTTCTTGAATAGTTGGAGCTCCAATAGGCATGAGCATATATTCTTGCATGTCAGTTGATTTAATTGCGTGCTTTCCACCATTTAAGACATTCATCATAGGAATAGGCATGAGGTAGGAATCCTGTGATCGACCAAACAATTTTGCCACGTATGCATAGAGAGGCATGTTGAGAGATGTGGCAGCGGCTTTTGTGGCTGCCATGGATACCGACAAAATTGCATTAGCACCTAAATTTGATTTAATTTCTGTGCCATCCAGTTCAATCATGGCCTTATCGATGCCAGCTTGATCTTCCACATCCATACCCACGATTTTGGCTGCAATAGCTCCATTCACATTCGCCACCGCTTTTAATACACCCTTACCGCCAAATCGTTTTACATCACCATCACGTAGTTCCAAAGCTTCCCGACTACCAGTGGAAGCTCCTGAAGGAACCGCGGAGGTTGCAATCGTGCCATTTTCCAAGGTTAAAGTTGTTTCAACCGTAGGATTCCCTCGGGAATCTAAAATCTCTTGAGCCACAATGGATGTAATTTTCATACAATTCTCCTCATTTTTAACAGCCTCATTCTAACGGCTTATTCTCACGCAATCTAGTCTGACTTGATGACTTGACTTCGCTATTTATTCGGGTTAGAGTGAAGGAGATATTCGGGTTAAATACGGGAGAAATGTATGTCACTCACCATCAATGAACCAGTCTCAGTCACCATGATGTACAACCATCACCAACACAAGACTATGCCTATCGAGCTGATGTGGCGGAATCAGCATTACCCCATCACGAAGGTTGGTCTACATCACACGTACCACGAAGGTCAAACACTCAAGCATATCTTTTCCGTCACCAGTAAAGATATTTTTTTTGAACTATCTTTTGATACACAAGATCTAACTTGGAGATTAGAAAAAAGTGACTCCTGCTGATCCATTGGTCATGCATATCGATATCAATTCGTGTTTTGCCACTATTGAGCAGCAAGCAAATCCATTGCTTCGGGGCAAACCCGTTGTGGTAGCTGCTTCAGAGAGAGATTTTGGCTGCATTTTGGCATCATCCATTGAAGCCAAGAAAAAAGGTATTAAGACCGGAATGCGAGTCAAGGAAGGAAGACAAATCGATTCTCAATTAGTTGTATTACCCACTGATCCAAATAAATATCGTTTTATTCATCATCAACTCAAGCACGTATTATCATCATATACTCCAGATATAACTCCTAAATCTATCGATGAATTTTCACTAGATTTTTCTACTGTTTCCTGCAATAAGTCATTAGTAGAAGTGGCTCAGGAGATCAAACAACGTATTCGCACTGAAATTGGTGAGCATATTTCTGTTTCTATCGGCATCGCTCCCAATCGCTTTTTAGCCAAAACTGCCGCTGGAATCCATAAGCCGGACGGATTAGATGTTATAGATCAAGGCAATATTCAGGATGTGTTTAAAAAGTTAGCTCTAACTGACTTATGCGGTATCAGTTTTCGCAATGCACTCCGCTTAAACCAAGTAGGCATCACTACAGCGGTAGATTTTCTTAATGCTTCGCCAGCCCAACTAAAAGCAGCGTTTAAATCAATTACTGCCACTTACTGGTATATGCGGCTTCATAGCATGGAAATAGACAATGCTCCTACGCATAAAGGGGGACTAAGCAATTCCTATGTATTACCACATCCCACTTCTCCAATTGCTGCCTTTCCCATCATGATAAAACTGGTTCACAAACTGACTGAACGATTAAGAAAAGAAGGATATCAAGCAACATATCTCATGCTCATGCTTAGTTCAGCTGAACACAAACATTGGCACTCAGGCGTGCGATTAACACAGTCAACCTACAAAGCAAAAGAGATAATCCATGAATTTCATCGACTGATGAATAAAAACCCTTTTTCCGAAATAAAAAAAATCACCGTTTTTTGCGGAGATGTAAAACCTGATATTGGTTTACAACTCAATCTTTTTGAAGATGAAGAAAAACACCAAAGTGTGGATAAGGCCGTTGATACCATCAATCATCGTTTTGGGTCATTCACTCTTGTTCCTGCACCTATGATTGGCACCAAAGATTACGTCCCCGACGCCATCGCCTTTGGAAAGATGTAAAGAGTTACAATGTAAATATGAAAACAAAAATTAAAAAAATAATCGTTAAAGGCCGCAAAATCGGTATTATTCTTCAAGATAAAAACGAAGATTTCATTTCCCTAACCGACATGTTGAAGGCTAAAGACGGTGATTTTTTTATTTCCGACTGGTTACGCAACAGAAATACGGTTGAATTTTTGGGAACATGGGAAAAGTTGCATAATCCAAACTTTAATTATGGCGAATTCGCCATAATTAAAAGTAGGGCAGGGTTAAATAGTTACAAAATAAGCGTCAAAGAGTGGGTTCAGAAAACAAACGCCATTGGTCTAAAAGCTACGGCAGGACGATATGGAGGAACGTACGCTCATAAAGATATCGCTTTTGAATTTGGAATGTGGATAAGCCCTGAGTTTAAAGTTTACCTTATTAAAGAGTTTCAAAGGCTTAAAGAAGAAGAAAATACTCGATTGGTACAAGGGTGGGATATTAAGCGAATGTTGGCGAAAATTAATTACAAAATTCATACCGATTCCGTAAAAACGCATTTAATTCCAGAAAACATTTCTCAGAATAGAATTAACATAGTATATGCAAACGAAGCAGATATATTAAACGTGGCATTGTTTGGTAAAACAGCTAAAGAATGGAGAGATGAAAATCCTGATAAAGATGGCAATATCAGAGATTATGCAGACGTCTCACAGCTGGTTGTTTTATCGAACATGGAGGGAATAAACGCTGAATTAATTCGGCAAGGACTAAAACAGCCGGAACGTCTCATTCAGCTAAACCAAATCGCTATTCGACAGTTGCGGTCGATATTGGGAAACGACAATATAAACAAACTATCAGAATAAACAAACTATCAGAATAAACAAACATTAGACCCAACGCCATCGCCTTTGGAAAGATGTAGAAATTATTTTTTCAATGTTTTTTCAGCTTCGTGAATTGCCTCTTTACGGACAAACTCAGTAATCTCACTTCGGAGGTTTTCCAACATAATGTTGGTTCGAAAAATGAGATAAAAGAGTAAAGCAATTGATCCGTAAATAACCACGTCTGCGCCCCGGCCAATTCCAATCAGGTGTGCAACGTAAGTGGTAAATGCAGGTTCAATTACGCCAATGAGAGCCAGTACAAATAATCCAAACCAAAATAAGAACTCACCCAAACGCAGTTGCCCGTCCTTGAGACGCAATACCACTCGAGACAAAGCAAATAACAAAAAGACGGATAACACAACTTGACTAATTCGAATCATCATATGCTTCCTATCTTAACATGATTCTTATCTAAACACGCGTAAAAAGAGACGAAATAGTACTGCTAATGCATTCATATTTGTCTGACCTTTTTGCCGGGAATAATCAGTGTAAATCACTTTAATAGGCACCTCAGAAAGACGAAGATGCAGTCGGGAAATCTCTGCAAAAATCTCTGAAGATACTTCCATTCGATTCGTTTTTATCTGAATGCCTTCTATAGCTTTTTTCCCGAAAACACGAAATCCGGATTGTGAATCTGTTGTGGTTACCCCAAACATAATTGACGTTATGAAATTTGCCACTCGATTGATTACTCTTCGATCAATCGGCATAGCATATTTAACTCCCATCATTCGCGACCCAATCACAATGTCTGCTTGTCCTTCCAGAACGGGCTTGAGTGCGGTGACAATATCCTGGGGATCGTGTTGACCGTCGGCATCGATGGTGACCAAAGCATCAGCTTGTTGTCGTTGCGCCCACGCCAAAGCAGTGCCAATAGCTCCTCCTAAACCTCGGTTGATCCGATGACGAATCACCGTGGCACCAGAACGTCGCGCCACGTTTTGGGTATCGTCACTTGACCCATCATCAATTACCAACAAATCGGCCTCAGGAAAAATATATTGAACCTTTTGAATTACCGATCCAATTACCTGAGCTTCATTGAAGGCAGGTATTGCAATTATGGTACGCATATTATCGTAAAAAGAATTGAGTTGTTTCTTTAATACCTTCATGAAGTGGCATGGATGGTTGCCATTCCAAAACAGAACGTGCTTTTTCATACGACAGAGAACTAGTTTGTTGTTCACCTGGACGCGGATTTCCATGCAACGCCTCCATAGAACATCCTGCCGATTCAGCCACCAGTCGATATATTTCATTCACATCGATTTCAGTTTGGGTGCCAATATTAAATTCACCTGATACTCGTTTATGGAGAGCGGCCAAATTTGCTTTCGCTACATCTTTGACGAATACATAATCACGGGTTTGTGTACCATCACCATTAATGACACATTGTTTATTCACCTTCATATTGTCAAGGAAAATAGAAATAACACCAGCTTCACCAGCGGGATTTTGACGAGGTCCATACACGTTTGAGTACCGCAGTGAAGTAAAGGTAATCCCATACTGGACTTGATAAAAGTAAAGGTATAGTTCTACCGCACGTTTGGAAATACCATAAGGAGAAAGTGGTTGTGGTGGCATTGTTTCATCAAATGGTGTTTGTTTATCACCATACATGGCTCCACCAGTTGCCGCAAAAATGACGTGTTTGACGGATCCGCTTTTCCGAGCCGCTTCCATCAAGTTCAACGTTCCCATCACATTTACATCAGCATCAAACTTGGGGTCAGTAACCGACTTACCAACATGAATATGAGCTGCATGATGGTCGATTACCTCAAATTGTTCTGCTTTCAAAAAGTCTTCAAGTTCAGGTGATCGAAGATCCATTTCAACCAGTCGGGCAGCTGGATTAACATTTTCCATTTTTCCCGTACTCATATTATCGATAATCACCACTTCATGACCATCGGCTACAAATGTGTCTACCACATGCGAGGCAATAAACCCAGCTCCACCCGTAACAAGAATTTTCATACAGTAAAAACCTTTCTCTTTTACTACCCGTCTATTCTACATGATAATCATGCGATCCAGTGACCTTGGGCAAATAGAGTAAAGTTGACCAGGAGTAGTCCAAATGAAATCAATAAAATGATGATATACGCCCATCGAGGCATATACTTTGCAGGAATGAGAAAAACCGGAAATAAAGGTAATAAGTAACGGGGTAGGCTTGAAAACGTTCCCGTGAGCGTGGGGACAAGGTATGCTCCTATACAAAAAACAAGGTACGACCGTCTAGACGTAAACCATCCAACAATTAATCCAATTAGCCCTAACAAACCAGCCATGAATTCTTGACATACCACATAATAAATTTCTTGCCGCCATGGTACGGTGACAAGCATTTTCACATACCTAAAAAATACCTGATACAAAAGAATAAATTTATCGGTTGACCGCTGTGTTCCAAAAGATTGTTGAACTTTAAAAAACAAGAAAGCATCGTGAAAGACAATTTGTAAATAGGTCATATACGCACCTAAACCAACTAATGGGAAAAAAGCGGAAGCATGTTTCCAAGAAATTTGTTTTTGCTGTTGCCAAAATTCATAGAGCAACGCGGGAAGTAACAGGATGCCAACAACGCGAGTTGCTGATGCAAGCATGGCAATGATTCCTGCCCCCAACCATCGTTGGGTCCGTGCAAAATAAAAACTTAATACAACTAAAAGAAAAAATAGACCTTCTGTGTACAGGGCCGCAAAATAAAATGATACGGGCGAAAGCAGAATGAGCCAAACAGTTCGCGCGGCTGTTGTTTTACTTTCATCAATCTGGAGTAAACGGTAAAGGAGTAATAATCCAGCTCCAAAACAAACGGGGGATAAAACAATCCCTACAATAACGGGGTCAAAAAAGCCGAAAGTAAACATTTTCGTCAACAGCGGATAAAGTGGGAAAAAGGCCTGAATTAATGCGGCTCCCTTATATCCCTCATGTAATAGCGTGAGGTAATGCACTCCATCAAACTGAACCCACGTCGATATATATCGTGATGGATACTGAACATGCAGCGATTGTGCGTAAGGAAAAGAAGGTTGATATGGTAGATGAATGGCCAAGGATAGAACGAGTGAAAGGAGAAGTCTCCACCCTACCACAGCAATAATGATCCACCCACCTTCTTGAATTATTTTCTTCGTGTCCACAACCAACCTCCTCCCACAACAACCAACCCAATAATCGATAACGTATTCCCAATTTGTCGTGCTAACGTATGCTGAGTAAAAGTAGTGTTAATTAGATGTGAACCAGCTGGGATTGAATAAGTAATTAACCCAGCTTTCCATGGATCTTGGGATGAGGTAACAATTTTTGCCCCGTCTACAGTTGTTTCCCAGCCAGGAAAATACGCAGTGCGTTCAACTATGGTAAGTGGTGCGGGTGTATCCACTTCATACGTACGCTTCGTTCCATCCCAAAATGTAATGTTAATTTCTGCACTCGGCGTTGATGTCCATACCAGTTTATCTCCAAAAATTTGTTCTTTAATTTGATATGCCAAATCCAATTGAAATGTCTTTGGAGCATTTTCATTCATAGTGCTGGTTGTCTCGCCGGCACGCAGCCATTCCTCTGCAGTTCGATTAACTCGTTCCTGTGGTCTGGAAAAAGACAACGCTTCAATTAAACAAAGAGTAATTGTGAGAAGGGTAAGTTTTTTCGAAATACCGACATAGGAAAACCACCATACAAAATAAGCCATCAAACCAATATGGTTAAACCAAAGTAGCCTCCAAGGGAACTGAATATAGTTGCCAAAAGGAATGTTTTTCCAGATAAACTGAGTAACATTTGTAGTGAATAATAATCCAGCCAAAATAACCAACCAGAGTACGAATGGAGTTTTTCTTTTATCATGGTGCAAAAAATGCCAGCCAGATATAACTCCAATCAGTATTAATTCAGCCAGACTGAGATGAAATGACATGCCATCTACGGGTCCGGGCCGAGAAAAACCGTATGACCATGAACCGCTAACAAGTTGGTGCGGCCAGAGAAAATGTTGTGCAAAATCTTGTGTTATGGGGGCATCGTCCAAAACGATTAATCCTTTCTCAAATAGAGCGGGAATCCAAAAAAATGCAGACAACAAAAACGCTATTATGATAGGAATGAATAGACGAAGTAATCTTTTCCAAATATATTTCGACTCCCATACACTATAACCAAATAGAATTGGAAGACTGAAAACCGCTAAAACATTATGTGTTAAAGCTAATAAACCACCCAAAAAACCCAGCAACACTTGTTTTCTTATGGGAGGTGTTTTATCGCCTAGTACGGCAGAAATTGACCAAAGCACCCAAGGTAATATGCCAATAAATGCCACCTCTCCCACCCCACCTCGTACAAAAACTTGAGTAATCAAAAATGGATTAGTCACATACAAAGTCATTCCCAACAAAAGATATCGTTTGTTTTTTGTAAATCGTTGTAACCAAAAACCTGTTCCGATCGTTCCGGTAAGAATAAATAGGAATAGTGATAATTGGTATGCAGTCGTATAAGACACATGAAGCCGGATAAATCCAGCAGCAACCATATTCGCCAACGGATAATTATAGTTAAAGACAGGATATCCCAAGCTATTTGCTAAATTTGGCCCCCACCGCGGCGGTAATTGACCTTGTTGTAGCGCTAAATAATAGGCCGCCATCCGTACAACATGAATAGGACCATCATGGGTAAGAGGGGTCCCTTCCCCCCATAATCGAGCATAAACACCAATGACCAAACCAAGCGATACAAAACCAACGAGGCAGAATGCTGCTATCTTGCGCATTGTTGATACAGCTCCATCATCGCTTTAGCAGTTTTTTGCCAGTCAAATCGTTGATGATTACTATTACCTTTTTCAACTATCTTTGTGCGTTCTTGAGCTGAAACAGAGAGAGATTTCGACAAAACATCTTCAAATTCAGATTGATTTTGAGGGTTAAAAGTCCATGTAGAATCACCGCATATTTCTAGCAATGACCCTCCGGATGACGAAATCACAGGAATCTCGCAAGCCTGTGCTTCAAGAACAGGCAAACCAAAGCCCTCATACAAGGATGGTTGGATATAAAAATGAGCTCCTGAATAGAGTGCTGACATTTCATCCGTTGGCTGATTGGGAACATTGTTTAGAATGCGTAAACGATCTTCAATGCCTAAAACATCAATGAGAGAAAATAATGCCGCTGCCGCGGGATTATTTCTTCTGAGTGTTTTGCTTACAATGACCAAAAGTGCCCTGTCTTGAATGGTGCTGAATGCCTTTAGGAGTCCGGGTAGATTCTTATTGTAATTAATATCACCCACATAAAGAAAATAAGGTGATGTTAGGTGGTACATTTGCATAACCTTATCAATGGATTGTTTTGATGCGGGTGCAAAAGTGGGGTCAGCTGCCAAATAGACCGTAGACACCTTACGTGGTTGTTGAGATAAATAATGAACAACATCCTTGGTAGAACAATCAGAGTCAGTCACAACATGTTGTACGGAAGCAAGATTATTTTTTTGTATCCATAATTTTGCAGTTCCTCGCAACCCAGGAGGGTATGCCTCCGGATAGACCAAAGGAATAACGTCGTGAATTGTCACTAGTGTTGGGGTGGATTTTATAAACGGCAACGTGAGAAAAAATAAATCAAAAAAAGGATGATGAGTAACATCGGCAATGTGCTCGCTCTCAACCAGGGTAATATCGGTATATTGTTTGATTGCTTGCACGAGTAATCGGGTATATTGCCCAATGCCTCTTCCGGCATGGCCACTGGTTAATGGACTGGTGTTGATATATATCTTCATATGACTCATGACTTACGACTTATAGCTCCTATATATGTCTCCCAATTTCATGTAGGCAATTGCATGATGTAGTCCAGAGAAAAGCGCGAAAGTAAATCCTGAGAACCCATCAATATATCCTCGATGTCGAAAGAAAAGAGAACAAAAAGTGTACAACGGTTTCAACCAGAGATAGAATATATCGTTCACAAATGTTATACGAATATGACGCCTCTCCAATTCTCTGGCAGTCAGATCGGTGTATCTATTTGCATTGGTGATATATCGAGAAAACGAAGGAGCGTTGTAGTGAAGTAAATGTCCGTCAGCCCACCCAAGTGACCCTTGAACGACCATTTGTTCATGAACACTTTTTTGTGGTAGCTGGGCATAACCACGTTTAAATAAGCGAATGACGGGGTCCGGATATTGGCCTCCTTTTCTCAAAAAAGTTCCCAGAAACCAATTTTTTCTCCGAACCCAAAAAGCATGATGGGACGTATGGGATAGTTCAGTGGAAATAAATGAACACAAATCTGCATCAACTACCTCATCAGCATCAAGTTGAAGAACCCAGTCGCAGGTCGCTGCATCAATCGCCATCTGCTTGTTAATATGAAACATGGGCTTATTCGTGGTAGAAATAACTCGAGCTCCCCATTTTTTTGCTCGATCTACAGTGTTGTCTTGAGAATTTCCATCAACCACGACAATTTCATCGGCGATAGGTTTAATTGCTTCCAAACATGCATCAATTTGAGCCGACTCGTTATATACTGCCAGGACCACTGATAAAGTAATAGGTTTATCTGATTGCATATGATCCGTCTGTGTTTCTTTCAATAATCACCTCATTGGGGACCTCTTGATTGTAACGATTCGTGGTAAAGTTCTCAAAACCTATTATTCGATTCATATGAACAATATCAGGTCCTGACGCAATACGGATTTGATTGTAGGTTATTGGATTCACCTTCCAATACCACAGGGGATAAATATAGACTTGTTCAGCCACCAGATCTTGTCCATACGCCTCGATTGCTACATATTTTCCTCGCACTTGTACCAGACTTTCACGCAAGCCAATAGGCCATGCTCCTGATCGATAGGCAGGAAATTGATGAAAATATCGATAACCGTAAACGCTAAATTCAACACAAAAGCATATCAACAACGCGGGGACTATTTTCTTCGGAAGATGAGCAAGACTTAACGCAGCAGCTACAGATAACAACCATAAGAAAAACAAACTTCGAGTTGCGTGAGGGGCATCTACCGTAATCATCGCTGGGAGCAAACTGCCAACCAAAATCGCTGCATACGCCAAGAATTGCCGCAAGTGACGTTTTCTTAACCACATTATCCAACTCAAACCTCCGACTGCAAGAACATAGGTCGCCCAATAGAGATGAGCAGTATTGGGGGTTGAATGCCATGGGTTTTGACCGCCGGAAATAGTTAAAAACATTGGTAAAAAAGAGTTGACCACATTCATGGTCATTATCCGCAGCCAATAGATTTGTCGATAATTCCACATCTTTTCAAAAAATGAAACCGATCCAGAGTATGCTGTTGCCTGAGCATCAATAATGGTGGGATCAGACATGATCGTAATTGCCTGTTTTTGAGATGTGACTGGATAAAGAATTAAAAATCCAATGATCCCCACCAATCCCATGCCAAAAACGACTAACCGTTTCTGTCTCCATGTGCTATGGGGCCAAATAACAATTGCGGTGATCATGACGGGGATTAATAACAGTGGCGCATTGTATGTCAGCACTGCTGCCAGCAGACAAAGCGAGCCGCCAATCTGCGCTACAGCACTCCGATGAATCCATAAATATATCGATAGTAAAAACAAAAATAATCCAAGGTGGGCTTCATATCCCATGCGACTGTAAAACAATTCCCATGGTTGAATCGATACCAAAGCAGCAGACATCATCGCTGAAACATCATTCTGAGTTAATCGTTTAACGATGCTATACGTTAAGGCGATAATGCCAAAACCTGCGAGCAAGGAAGGAAGACGGATCACCCAATCCAAAAAACCAAATACCTTAAAGAAAAGCGCGAGAGTGTAAATATATCCAGGCAATTTATAATCCCCAAACGATCGAAACATAAGTGGAAGATGGATGCCCCATTCATCTACTCCGGCAGTAAGAATGGAAAAGGCATTGTATCCCAAAGCCGCTTCATCGCGATTGAGGGCTAGTGGAATCTGTCCGAATGCATAAAAACGAAAAACAATTCCAGCAGCTATGATTATTCCCAACCACCAAGAGAGCTTCATCGTTCTCCAGTAATTACAACATAAAACAACGGGGTATTTGCCGTATTTGAGACAACATCTGCCTGTGGTTGACCGAGTAAAGTCCACGTTGAGTAATCAACTGCGATGCAGCTTCGGGGTGATGTGGGTAATTCATGTACTGATCCAAATCGGTACTTACCAAAGGCGGAAATCAAGAATTGGTTACTGGCAGCAGCGGTAATGGCAGGTGGTACGTGTTGGCGTAATAAAAAGTAAAGGTATAATCGACCGTCAGGATAGCTGATAGTGCAAGAATCAAACAACGATTCATGTGCCAAAAGATAATCAGCTACCTCCGAATAACCAGATTGCCACGCTACCGCAGAACGCTGAGGGTAATGAATTGTGTAATCATGAATCAAAATACCTAGCTCAATGATAAGTAGTAGGAGAATACTCCACCGCACAAATCGATAACGAAGTTTCCATGCATAATTCATGCCTTGAGCAAGAATCATTGGCCACAGTAGTACTGTATTCAGCGATCGTAACGCGTGAGGTACTTCAATAGGAATCGCTGCCGGAAGCACAAAGGCGATCCATAATCCCATCAGCCAGAGGAGTGTTGGCAACTGATGGCGACCTAAAAGCAAAATGCCAATCAGATAAAGTGGGAGTGCCCCCCAAAACATTACCCCAACGGCTCCAGTTGAATGTCGTAGGTTGTGATCCCCTGTCATAAATAAATAATTTATATCCAAATGAGAGGTGATATTAATTAAAATTGCCTTTGCTTGCAACAAATATCGATGATAGAGAATTCGGCTTATCAACGAATTACCACTTTGTTCTCGAAGAACATTGGACTCAATCGCAAACGGCCCAATTTGCATCAAGTTGATCGTGCTCATTCTAAATTGATCACTTGCCCTGTAGTAGGGAGATAGATAAATGGGCAATAATAACATTGCCCATAAACCAAGACTGACAATGCTATAAAATTTCCACCGTGTAGTAGTTTGTTTCCATAAAAAGAAAAAAGTACAAACAGCCGTGAGTGGAATGGCCACACGGGCAGAAAAATAGGTATACACTGCCAATGCTCCCGTCGCACTAGAAAAAAATAACAGCCAAGATTGCTTTCTTGACTTGAGCCACAACCAAAGTGTGATGCCGACAAATAATGCCGCTACATGTCCCTCAAAGCCAGTTCGAGAAAACAAAATATCTACCGGTAAAATTGCGGCAAAAAACGCACTAAACCCTGCAATCAATGGCGAAGAAAATAATTCAAGAGATAGTAAGTAAACAATAAGAATTATGCCAACGCCTGCAATAGCAGATGGTAAACGTATTGCAAATGGAGTAGGCCCAAAAACATGCTCAGACGCTGAGGTAAGCCAAATATATACGGGCAATTTATAGTCCCCATATGATGGAAATATTGCCTGAAAACCTGGGTTCCCATGCATGTCCTTGCCCCAATGATTGAGGGCATAGGCATCATACCCAATGGCTGCTTCGTCCCAATACAGTGAGGTAGGAATTTGTCCCAAACCAATCAAACGAAGTGCTGTTCCCACCACCAAACTTGCCACTAAGAGCAAAAGGTTTTCTGAACCCTGAACCCTGAACCCCAATATCTGTTGTTTTTTATTTATTTTCATAGACGTAAAACACCGGTTTTCCAGTTGGTAAAAGAATTTCTTTCAAAAGTGTCCCTGAAGTCAATGGTAAATCACTGACCATAATTCCGTTTTTTGAGGGATCTATTGATCCGAATGTGTATCGATCAAATGCAAGCAATTCTCCTTGATCTTTGGGGGCAGTTGTCGCTGCTTGCTGTATCATATGCGGATCGTATCCAAGATAATACAGGAAATACATTGACGGTCGTCCATAGGTTCGAGTGATCTGAACCAACTCTTGAGGATTTGGTCTTGAAGAAACGAAACGAATCACTTGTTCGTACCCATATTGCCAATCGCCCCCACTGCGAATTGGGTATGTTACGAAATAATCAAATCCATACGCAAATAATTCACCTATTATGAGCATCCAGATGCCAGTTTTTACAAGAAAATGGCGCGAAGAAAAAACTAGTGACAATCCATACCCTACAAGCAGTGCAACTGCAGGAGCAGCGGGTAAAAACCGTAACGTATGTGGTGAAACATTAGTTATAGCGGGGGGAATTGTTGCGAGCAATATCCATAAAGTAATATATATAAAAGGTTGCCATGAAACACGCTTAATCTTGAGAACAAATGCGAGTGGAATCAGCATCCACCAATAGAGTAGTGCATAATATCCAGTTTGATGACGCTGGTTGACATCACCCTGCAACAATAAAAATTGAGGAGAAAAATGGGATACCATTCCTGACAAAATTTCTTTTCCCCAATACCAATATCGATGATGAGTCATTCTTGACCAAACAGAATTACCATCAGCAGCCCGTAGTGCATTGGTAACTTGAACTGCGGGAGAAGTTGAAAAGAGACTCGTTTCAGAAAACCGTTGAGTTACGACAGGATTCTTTATATTGACAAGAATTGGTACAAGCAAGGATAAGCAAACGCAGGTAGCCGCAATAACATGAAATGACCAAAGTCGCTTCTTGAGAAAAATCCATCCAGTCAAAACAGCGATTAAGGGAGCCAACACCCGAAGGCCATGATATGTGTACATTGATAATAAAAAAGCAATTCCTGCTGGCCATACAAATTGTAGTTTTTGTCTGGCACGGAGAAGCCACCATATACCAAGTACGAGCCACATGGTGGCGAGATTTACTTCAAATGCGGCCCGTGAGAATTGAATGTGCCACGGCAAAATTGCCAAGGTAAATGCTGCCATCAAAGCTGGTTTTTTTTCTTTGAATAGTTCTAATGCAACGAGATATATCAATCCAACAGTCGCGATTCCAGCTAATGCTGATGGTAATCTGACTGACCAATTATTGAGACCAAAAATGCCTACAAAGGGGGCCGCTGCATAGAAATATCCCGACGGTTTATAATCCCCAAACGATTCAAATGCCACCAATGGCCATGGGTTGCCATGAAAATCCTTGCCAGTTTTCCAAATAGAATATGCATCATACCCAAGCGCTGTTTCTTCCCAATACAGAGAATTGGGGACACTCCCGAGCAAAAAAAGTCGTAAAAAGGCGGCTAAAACGATAATACTTACAAGATATTTATTCATTTCGAGCAATCACCAACACAGGTTCATTAGTATTCGGTATCATAATTACTTTTACCACATGCGGATCAGATGGAGAAATTTCTTTTGGGGTAGCTAAAAAAAGAGTATGAGCTTGATTATTTGGCCAGGTAATATCCTGAATTTGATATTGATTGAGCGCCCCAAACAAAAATGCTTGCGGCTGAATTCTGTTGTAAAGCAAAAGATAGATATATGGTTGTTCATACGATCGGGTTACATAAATACGATCATCGGTGCGTGCAACAGATCTAATATATGAAATTGCCTCACGGTATCCATACTGAAAGTCGACTGCGGATTGTGTTGCATACGGTCCAAAATAGTTCTGAAGATAGTGGTAGGTAACGATACAAATAATGATGCCAAAACTTGATATGAGCAACCATGATAATCGACGAGATAAACGATGATGTAATGCAGTTGCCATAGACACGCTGCCAGCTGCGATTAATAATGCGGTCGAAATCAATGCAAATTGGCTTCGAATTACATGGGGTGATTGACGAGATAATACTGCTGGTGCAAGTCCTATAAATAACAATCCAATCAACCAGCCTGTTGTCCGATTTCGTTCACGATAGAGTAACCAACCAATTGAAATAAGTAACAGACCGTAGACTGGCCATATCAGTACTCCATACCCGGGGACGGTATGTCGAATGCTGACCCCATCCCATCCCAAAGCCCAAAATGAAGGTGAAAGCTGTCGAGTTACATTTGTCGTCAGTTGAGACAGAATGGTTCCCATGTCCGCTTTCGCGCCAGAATTTGTATAAAAAATGAGTGTTTTTGATCGCTCATTTCCTTGTTGAAAAAAACTTGAATACCCCAGTGGCAACAACAAGCAGAGAGTTAACAGTAGGGGACCAATCCAGGCCTTAACAGAAATATTGTTTTTAGACATCCAAAGCCAAGTCCATACGAGGGCTAGTGGAATAAAAATCTTTGCAGTATGAAAGGTGTAACAACTGGCTACCAAAAACAGGCCAGAAAGCCACCGGCTTCGTACGGATGTGAATCCTTGAATAAAGAGCCATAGTCCAGTTAAGCCAAGAAAAAATGTTAGATTTTGTTCAAAACCAATCCGGGATAAATGGACGCTCCATGGTGAAATTGCCACAACGGCAGCAGTAATGATTCCTAC
This sequence comes from uncultured Pseudomonadales bacterium, assembly GCA_964557365.1. Lineage (GTDB taxonomy): Bacteria > Patescibacteriota > Microgenomatia > UBA1400 > RBG-16-45-19 > CAZKMY01. The sequence goes on from CAZKZW010000002.1 coordinate 28,653, forward strand.
AGAAGTGCTCCTTTTTTGATTTAGGAAAACATCGCGGGCTAGGAAATAAATAACAAAAACTGATCCTACTCCCGCCAGTGCTGATACGACTCGGATAACAACTTCATGAACACCAGTGAAAAAATAAATAGCTGCCAGTAAGTAAATCAAAAAGGGCGGCTTATGATCTCCAAACGATTGAAATGATAGAGGCATGAAATGAGCAAATTGGTCCCTATGCCACAAAGAGATGCTCCAAGCGTCATACACAATCCCTGCCTCATCATACGCATATCCATAAGGAACTGTATCCAATTGCCAAAACCGTAATCCGACCGCTGCCAAAACAATGAATCCCAACAAAATAAACTCAATATGTCGTCGTATCCATAACATATTTCTATTGTAGCTCTTATCGAGCTATTACCCACAAAGGAGTTTGAGTGTGAGGATAGGGAATAATGGTTATCACCCGCGGATCATTTGGCGGAATTTCTAAAGAACTACCTGCATACAATCTGTCCGACTGTAATTGTTCTGGCCATTGGATAGGCCGGTATGTCATGTTAGCCAACCCTCCTGCCCGAAACTCGGGGGGAGAGATTTTCCAAAACAACAACGTGTATATATAAGGTTGTTCCATAAACGGGGAGACTACAAACGTGGACTGAAGCGTGCTTTTTTGTTTTAAATTCTGGAATAACTGACGATATCCATATCCAAAATCACGCGCTGAATCGGTGATATATACGGTTGTGTAATAGAACCAAAAACGTCCCCAACATATCATGTAACCAATCACAGCTAACACAAGCAAACCTTTCCATCGCTGATATATCCACAGAATTCCCTGTGCCTCGATATAAAACAAGAGTGGTACCAGATGATATGCCCGAATAGTGTGTGGTGACGGCGTTCCAATCAGAGAAGGTACGAACCCGATTACAAGCCAAATCCATACGAATTTACGTTGCATTTTTAATTTCAACAATCCCATGATAAGAAAAATTATCTCCGGGATTAAAAGAATAAACGAACCGG
>CAZKZW010000002.1:29682-36299 GCA_964557365.1 uncultured Pseudomonadales bacterium
AGGCCGGCCCATAGGCTGGTGCCCAGGCTCTTCACCGGGAACTGCTTGTCGTAAATTGGGTTGTTTGCCCCAGATCCAAAATGAAGGTGATAGCTGCTCAATACTACTCGACAATACGCTGGATAACGAACTTGGTATGCGTACCGTTTGTCGAGCGCGCTCCCATCCAGATCCTGCTTCCGCCACCAGTAGCGGGGTTATAAGAACGGTGAAGAATACCAAGAAGACTGTCTTTTTTTTAAGCGACAGAGACGGTTGAGTAAAAAGATATGTCAGCAGTAGTATCGGTATTACCACCAGACTACTGTGATATGTGTAGATACACGTTGCCAGTAAAATAATTCCCCACCATGACCGTTTCACCAAGCCGTACAGTCCAAATGTAGCTAGGGCAACAGAAACACCCGCTTCCAAGCCAAATCGGGAAAAATGAATCGACCATGGAGAGAAGCAAACCAATGTGGCTGCGATCAGACCAATCCGCCTATCATTAAACAATTCCTTACCCAATAAGAACGTTCCCACAATCAACATGGTCCCAAAAACCGCAGTCAAGACACGAATGCCATATACAGAAAATCCCATCAACTTAAAACAAAGTGCTAGAGCGTAGTGAGTGAGGGGAAGTTTACCGTCTCCCAATGAGGTAAACATGAGTGGTAAATGATGTCCCCATTGATCCATACCGTCAATTGAAATCCCCCAGGCATCATAGGTTATTGCAGCTTCATCTGTCGTAAGTCCAGGAGGGACAAGACCAAAATGGGAAAACCGTAACCAGGCACCGCATAGAACAAGTCCAAGTAATAGCCACGCTGATCGCTGCTTAATGAAGCGTTGCATACATCTGAATAATGGTTGAATCAGTCACGGTCGCTTGACGCTTCTCTACTTGCCGGCTGCGGTAGATAGAGGGGATATATTGAATTGCCCAGAAAAAGGCCTTCAAGAACACGCCGTTTGTCCGAATACTTGTCAAAATGAGATGGTAGGGGAGCCAAATAAGATGTTGTATCCACAATGTAGGTTCCGTAATATTTTTCCAAACAAAGAGTAAATTATTTTTATGAGCAGCCAAGCTCATATATTCCTTACCCAGAGCCTTCACATTGGTGGTTTCATGAATGTGATGCACAATACTATCTTTACAGTGAAGAACCCTCCATCCACGCTTCAATGCGCGATATGACAAATCTCGATCTTCCTCATATGCTGGTTTAAAGTCCGTATCCATCCCCTTTAATTCATTCCACATTGATGTTCTGAATGCACCACTACCGCCTGATACCCACAATGTTGTTTGTTTATCCTGATTGTCGCACCGCCAATGAATGTACATCCCCCGAAGATAATTTCCGCCGGATCTACCCGCAAACTGTTTCTCTCCTCCAAATTCCTGAATCTCTTTGCAGCCCACAGCAAAAACCTGAGGGTCATCAAACTCTTTAAGTAAGGGAATGAGAAAATCTTTTTCTGGTGATACATCACTGTTAATCAAAACAATGATTTCCCCTTTAGCCTGCCTCACTCCTGCATTGCATGCAGCGGCAAACCGGCTATTTACCTCCAGTGCCACAACCTTCACTTGAGGAAATTCTTTATGCAAAAAGGCAACGCTATCGTCAGTCGACTTATCATCGACCACAATAATTTCGGCGCCGCCAGCTGCTTTGAGCACATTCGGCAAATGTCGCTTAAACAGAGGAATTCCGTTAAAGTTGGGAATAACAATACTAACAGAGTGTGGTGTGAGTGAAGGCATGAACAAATTGCTCCAAACTAAATTGCGTACTAGTCGATTGAGCCTTGAGGGCTAATCGTTGCCGTAGATCTCCATCATCCATGATTTGTTTTGATTTTTCAACTAATTCATCCACACGATTCCATAAAAAACCATTGCTTCCGGAATCAATAATTTCCCGTTGCCCTCCTGCATCATACGTAAGTGGTACAGCTCCCGCGGACATTGCTTCTACAGTCACAATGCCAAAATGCTCAACCAGTTCAGGCTGATTGACTTCATCGATACCGAAGCCTGCCGCGTGCCAAAACAAACTTGCACTGCCATATAATGATTGGATTTGATCAAAAGAAGGATTGGTAATTATTTCGACAGGAGTTCGTTTTGCTGCAGCGCTCAAATGTGACAATACCTCATTTTGATGGATTGTCCCCCCCGCAAGCACCAGTTTCCAATCAGGACGGTTTAATTTCTGAAACGCCTCAATCAGTATATCTTGGCGTTTACTATGCAACGTTCTATCAAACCGTCCTACCCCCAAAATAATCTTTTCTTTCTTTCCTGGCTTCATTTGCCCACAAGGGGGATACACCACATCACTTACCACTGAAAACGTTTGATCAATTACCTTTTTGGTGAAACGAGAATTGCAAATAATTTGATGAATAAACCATTTCTTCAAAAAAGTGGTCCACTTGGGAACAATATGGTGAAACGGAACTTGAAAATGAATGACATTTTTTCTACCAAACAAAAATGGGAGGCTGCCATCACTTACCCAAAAAATGTAATCAAACTGCGATTCATATATAAATCGTTGCCAGATATTCCCTTGCACGATAGTGGTATATCCTTGGGAATCTACAAATGCCGTAAGAGGAATATTAAACCGATTATGCAATTGAGAAAGCAATGTTGGATCTTTCCAAGCAATAGTTACAGCACATCCTTGTTGATGGAGAGCAGCAATGACTCCTGCCGTATATCTCTCTCCGCCACCAGACGTGTCAAAATAAGGGTTAAAGATGAGTGCTCGTTTCATGCCTTTTGTTGTCTCTCCCACAACTTAACGTACACAATCAATTTATCAATCATTTGAAAATAGCTTTCAAACAAACCTGCTCGGCCATATCGATATAGTTTTTTCCCAAAATAATTTTGCCCAAAGAAAGTAATGCCAATACGAATCAGACGCCACCAAGCAATAGGGGGGTGATGAGCTTGAAGTCTAAGATCAGCCTCAAATTCTGACCATTCATTTGTCTTAGCCAGCATGGAATAAATCGTGCGGTGAGTCCGGTGAATTAATGCGGCCTCAATTCGCTCCGGTTGTACTGAAAGCACAGGGCTTTCATGAACAGCACCTTTCCATGAAGATATGACCTTCTTATGAAATAAACGATCAACATAATCGGGATACATCTCTGTACCCAAAAAAATGTTTCGTCGTTTGATCTGATACGCACCAGGAATATTTTTTTCCACAATGGTATGGATCGCTGCTTTTAGTTCTGCGGTAACTTCTTCGTCTGAATCAACATAAAAAACCCAATCAGTTTGCACGAGCGATAAGGCAAAGGTTCTTTTCTCCGCAAAATTTGACTGTGATGATTCAACGATCCGAGCGCTATATTGACGTAACAGCTCAAGTGTGCGGTCAGTTGAATGATCATCAAGGGCAATAACTTCTTGGGCAAAGGAGGTTGATTTCAATGTTTGTTCCAGCGTTGCTTCAGCGTTTTTTGTCAGCAAAACAATGGTAAGGTTAGCAAATGCCATAACTGTATTGTACTCAAGCGGAGCGATGTTTACCAATCAACAAACGAAAAATGGGATTATATGAACCAACAAAAATGATGCCAGCACTAATCAGAAACGCTAGGGTTATTTTGATCAGGTAATAGATCCATAAGGGGTAGGTAATCAAATGGATGGCAAAACGGAAATACGTATCCAAAAACGCCAAGACAAACGGATGAATTAAATAAATACCAAACGTGCACTCCGCCCAACACTGAATGAACCTAAGATGCCTGTGTAAAAAATCTGACACGAATGGGGAGCGGCAGACTCGGAGAAGAAAGGAAAAACATGCGAGCGAGCATATAAAAACGGGAAACGTAAACGGTTCGAAAAATAAATTGCCGGAGCGAGGTGTCCAAAAAAAAGTAGACTGATTATTGAATGCCAGAATATTTGCATAGGTTGATCCGGAAATAATGCCCACACACACAAGAATTATGAGTACCAACAACCATAGATTCATCCCACTCAGCCGCGACGACAAAACATTCCCCCACAACAGATAACATGTAAACGGTAACCAAATAATAAGAAGATTGGTAGAATCATACGTTTTAAAGACAAGATAATTTGCGTACGTTGCCAAACAACATATAAGTGATAAAGATAGTAAAGCAATCCATCGTTGTTTGTTTGAAATACCATTCCATACCGGTTGGATAAAGGGAGCGGTTAAATACAAACCAGTAGCAATAAAGAGATAATACAAATGCCCCACATTACAAGTGAACAGATTAAAAAATAATATCGACCATGACGGCATCATGCTTCCCTGATGTTGGTACAAAAGGGATAGCCACCACCAAAAAACAAAAGGGAGCATAAACTGAATAAAAACTTTTTTTAGCACATATACAAAATGAATTCGCTTTTTCTTAAACAGAAGTGAACCAGTCAACATTACAAACAAAGGGACACTTACGACTGCAAGAGAATGAGTAGTGTTTACAAACCACCAAGACAATCCTCCTAAATAGTTGGTTGGTGAACTGGTTATCACATCGGCATGGATGGCGATAACTCCGATGGTGGCTAAAATCCGAACAATATCATACTCGGGTTGATGAATGGTCATTTTTTCGTACCAAAAAAAGAAAAATGATACTTAAAATCGACACGGATAATCCAACATAAAAAGCCTGAGGAATATAGTGGAGCCTTACTTGTGATATTCCGGGCCCAACAGTTATTTTTTGCGCACCGAAATAATCCTCCACGAGCGCAGGAATGCCGTTTATTGAAGCCTTCCAGTTGGCATCATATCGGTTGGCGATCACAATTGACGTAGCACTTGTAGTTGATACTTGAAACTGTACGGTATTTGGATCTTCATAGAGGCTAACAATATGCTGATCAGTTCCATTCTCAAACCTGATTTTCGGTAAAGCCGGCATTTCATATATCTGAACATTATCTTTTTGCGATACAAGTCTGAGGTTACCGCCAACGCTGGCAGCATCAAATTGAAGATCATTGATATAGTACTTCACCGACCAGAATGGCAAGCGTTGATTTGTTAAATCGATCGAATCAATAAAGTTTATTCTTGGATCAGTAGAATGACTCCATATTTTTGCATAGTCTCTCGGTAATAACGTGGTATACCCATGTACCACGGGGACTCCGAATGCCATATTCCAGTCCGGCCCCATGCTGTTCCGAAGATTCTTCAAGCGCGCATACGATTGCAATTCGCTTCGATCTACATATGAATCAGAAAACGGTTTTCGTACCACCAACGATTCCCAATACGCTCCAAAATCTGTGTAAGGATCATTCGTGTTACGCGTTAACGCTCGGTATTGTGGCAATAATTGTTGATGATAATTATTTTGTATTTGGTCAATTTCCTTCCATGAAGGGTATAACGTGGCGGGCGCAAAAAACAACATTCCTTGCGTTGATAGAAGTAAATCCAATCCAATTACATAGGTAAGAAATAAAAAACGCTGTTTGGAATAAAGCCACATCGAGAAAGTAAATAACGTTCCGCTAACAGCTAACGACCAAAAGATTGATTGAAAAATAACTTGATCGCGCTCCGGAGTATGAAATGAACTATGAGATAAACGAGATTGAAGAAGAGAATCGATTGAATGGTAAATATTCGAAAAATACGTGTGGGTACAAAAAACCATGATCCACATGATGCCGCAAAGTCCAACAAGTACGAACAAGAATTGATGAGAAATCTTTAGCTTTGACGAAAGAAAATTTTTTACTATCAAGACAATGCCAAGAAGAGTGGTGATAATCAACATCATGCTGGGATATCTGCCTACTCGGAAAAATGGGACAAATTCTTGAATGTATGAGTAACCGGGTAAATATGAACCAAAAGAAAAAACGATCCCTATAAAAATTAATAGTAGTAGAAAACGATTCTTTCGAAATGACTGAAAACAGATTGTTCCCAAAATCAACATACCCGTCCAAGTAAAATAAAACACGGAATTTGAAAAACCCGCCCATGCTGGTCCCCACTTCATTCCCCAACTTGGATTATCAAAAAAATATGGAATGAACGATTTCATCAACATGAACGGATGAAGCGACCCACTTTGTGCTTGTTGGAGAGTTTGAATTATTCGCGTCGAATGAATGAAGGGCTCAATAAACGGCAGCCATGCTACACAGGTGACTAGCAGGGTAATGCAACCGGTCAGAAACCAACGATACAACCAAGTCTTCGGTTCTTGAATTGATTTGGGAATACTGATGAAGATAGCAGCCAACAGTGCATACACTACATGCTGAGGATATCCCGCCCAAAATTGAAACAATATACACAAAGCAAATATAATGCGTCCTTTATGAGTGGCAATATTCATTGATGCCAACAAGACCCAGGGAAACCAAGCAATCGACTGAATCGTAACGAGATTATTGATTGATCCAGTGACCTGCGTTGACAACATCCACAGTAAAGATCCAATAATCGCAACTGATTTGTTTGGCTGAATTTTTTTACAGAGTAATAACATCCCCAAGTATGTAAATAACAAATGGAAAGCCACACTGACAGTAAGCGCCCAACCTGGAGATAAAAACGTAAAGATGATGGTGGTTGGGT
>CAZKZW010000002.1:36309-45125 GCA_964557365.1 uncultured Pseudomonadales bacterium
GGTAAAAAAATGTTTGTGAAATATCATGGGCCCAAGGAATTCCTGAAAAAATAGTGGGATTCCACCAAGGGATAATTCCTTGTCTTAACCAATATGCAGAAAATATCTTCACCGGAACTTGTAGGGAATAATTATCACCAAAAATAAGAAAGCGTTGGAAAAAAAACGAAGGCAATAATCGAAAAAAAACAAAAACTACGCCAATAAAATATTCATGAATCAATATGCGTTTTATTAATTTCATTTAATCGCTCTGAGAAATGTATTCATTCCCAACTGAAACAATCTCACTTCGACGCTTCTAAATCCCACCTCAGTAAACAATTCTTCTAATTCTCTTTCGGTAAAATAATGTTTGTGCTGTTCAATCATTTCTCTGCGTACAATTCCAAAAAATGCTAGAAATTCCAGCAGCCACTTGTTTTTTGGGGAAGGAACAGTGAGGAGTAGTACTCCCCCCGGTTTCATTACACGAAATAGTTCATGCGCTATGGCCCGAGGATAATCTAAATGTTCCAGCACTGCCAGCATGGTAACCGTATTTGCCAATTCAGATTCAATGGGTAATTTCCGCTTAATAAAACACGTTTTAATTTCAATATTATCTCGCAACTGACTGGGCGCATCTACATCAATTCCGATACAAAAATCCATTTTCTCTTTTACTGAATCAATCAGGAGCGGAGGGTTTCCACAGCCAATATCTACAAACACTCCTCCAGACGGAATAGAGGGTAAAATTCGCCTGATTCGTGCTCGCCGAAGATAAGGCTCGATGGAGAATATACTCATCTTATCCGAAAAACCGAATTGATAAAATTGACTGAAGTGCTCCAAATCCATCTTTCCAGGTAATCTTTTTCCCCTCAGCATATGACCGTGCCACAAACGAAATCGGCACTTCCATAATTTTCACTTGCCTCTTCAATAATTTACAGGTAATCTCAGTTTCAATCCGAAAATCATTGCTTTTCAAATGAAGTTCCCGAAGCAATTTTGTTGGAACCAATTTATAGCAAGTCTCCATGTCAGACAAAATTGAGTTATAAAGAATATTTACCACCCAATTCAAGAATTTATTCCCTAAATAATGCCAATAAAACATATTGGTATGAACACCAAAAAACCGCGAACCAAATACCACTTGGCACCTGCCTCGTTTGACCGGTTCCAACAATAATGAAATATCCTGGGGATCATATTCCAAATCAGCATCCTGAATTAACACATAATCTCCCGTGATTGCTTGGAGGCCAGTTTGAATTGCTCCGCCCTTACCTAAATTTTGCGAGTGTTTAATCAACTTAATTTTCTTATGAGCAATCGCGAGCACTTTTTTTGAAGTCCTGTCCAAGGAGTGATCATCGACCACCACAATTTCAGCAACTGACTTTTCTTTTAATAATTTCTGCAACACATAACCAATTGTTTTTTCTTCATTGTAGGCGGGGACAATTACAGATAATTTCATGCTCGTTGAATCTCACGTACACTCACTATAAATAAATAGCTAAATGCCATAATCCTCACCCATCCAATCAACAAATGAACCGAAAAAATACCAAGTGGTAGGTTGGGGACGCTGGTCATTGATGTACCAATAATAATAGCCGAAGCTGCCATTGCTGGCAACTTGTGTCTCCATTTTTTTAGCGGCAGTACCGCAACGAAAGGAATATGCCATAGTAAAAATGGAGTTGAAAGTACTTTTGCAGTCAACATAAACAATGATATATATCCCAAAGATACCCAAATACGTAATTCATTCGGTTGTTTCGTATTCGATTGAATAATTCGTTTTGCTGCCCAAATTCCATACAGTAATAAAGAAATGGGGAATACCACATCAAATACTCGTTTAATTTGCGAGCTAACGGGACCTTGAATATCATAGTTTTTATATACCTCTGCATAATGTTCTGTCTGAGTGAAGCTATTTATGGTTCGCGCTAATGTAGCGGGAGCACTCTCCACTTGAAGGCCTCGTTGTTGATGATATACAAAACTTACCAGCAGAGAAGATCTAAAGAGTGCAAGTGGTACTCCCCAAATCAATAATCCTGCGATGCTTAACTCGACAAATAGTCGGGCAAGATTTTTGTGTTCAAATGCCGCATACATTAAGCCTAAAGGAGCGTTAACGTACTTTAGTGCCATACCTAAGAAATACCCCAACCAACCAATCAACCAACCTCGCTTCTGCCACAAAATAGGCGCCACCGCCGCTACAAACATACCAATAGTAAACGTTAAATCCATGGAATCGTAGATAAAATGGTTTGCCTTCGCTGTCACCAAAGCATAATATGCTAGACTCACGGCATACATGGCTAATGATGATTTGTTTTTTTGGAGTACTTTACTCATCAACCAAAACAAAAAGATGTCTACCAATAACAACATTCCCCGATACGAAACAAGATAATCCACATGATACCAATGATGATTGGTCGCCATATCAATGATATGAGGGAGGTAGAACAGGGGAATCGTAGCTGGTGGGTATTCATACCATTGTTGCAAATAGGGTTTAGTTCCCCCCGCCCACAAATGAGCGTACGGCATATAACTGTAAATAATTTCCGTAAATTGAACAGGTCGATATACCCAAATAATTCCTCTGGTTACGAAGAATAGTGCCCAAACCAACAAAGGAACCCAGAGTCTCTTTTTCATAGATTTATCTTAACGCTATTTCGTATTAAACACATCAGTATTAATTCCCGAATGTGATTGAGCTAATTGTAAGAAATTTTGACGTTGTACTTCCGTCACAAAAGCAAGAGAATCTTTCCGAATATATACCAACGGGAAATCAAACAATTTTACGTATGATTGCTGCAGTTGCTGTTGAATAAATGGAGTAAAAGTTGCCCCTTCATCCAAGTAGGTGATAAAACGTGGTGGTCGCTGCTGCATCGCCGCTTGCCATTGCTGTTGCAACAACGGATTGCGGTACTGCCACTCATAATAGGTAACTTGTCGGGTTGCAGGGGTGAGTTTGGTGAGCCAATAGGGCAGTGTTTCGTTGGGGACAGTCATCAGCGTGTCACCGGGATTTTGTAGCGTTAAAATCACCTCACTCACTTGGAATTGGGGAGTGTACTGAATATAACTTTCAGTCTGGGGATTGGGTAATTGTCTGTACGGCATGGTTGGTTGAGTCAGCCAAATTCCTAAGCCAACAATCACTATTCCATACGAAATTACCTGCAGTTTTTTTGTCAAGAAACGTATTGAAATAAAGTGAAATAAAAACCAGGTTAACAATAATCCAGTTAACAACCAGGGAATGAGATGAAACCCAGAATAATAGTATTGATGTAATTGAATCACTCGTAAATTTGTCATGCCCCATACAAAGAAAAAACCAATCACAAATAACGCATGTCTCCACTGTCGCTGCACAAGTAAAACGAGTAAAGAACTGACCCAAATAAGACCCATTCCAAGTTGCAAAACACTCAGATTGTCATAAGGCGGGATGAATGCCCAAAATGGTAATGTCCATAACCGTATCCAATCAAGAATGCTTGTAAATTCTGACAATAGGGGGACGCCGTATTGGGCGTTATACACAATTGTTTCCATCCACCAACTGGTAAATGGAACGATAATAAAAATGGGAACAATCGCAACCACAAACCCAGCAAAAAAACGGACAAAGGAAATCTTTGTCAATTTGTGACACAATCTCACCAATACCAAAATACCGAGTGGAATCGCAAGTGGGAGCGAAAAAAGTGTTGCCAGCACCAGGCAAATTCCCCACATCCATTCATCGTTCCAAACGATATCATGCATCCATTCTTGCCAACTTGCACAAAATATATAGGCGGTTGGATATACAGCAAAAGATTCTGCTAAAAATAAATTTCCCAACAGCCAGTATTTGATTAATTCAAAAATAGTAATGGGGAATAATGCGATACCGCCAAATCGCCACACAAGTAACGCGGTCCAAATCAGACTCCACAGAAAGACTGCCTGACGATGCCGCTGAATAAGCATAAACAGATTTTGTGGGCGACTTATCTGATGAACAGCGGCTGACGTGAGATAGTTTAGAGGTTGATGATTTGTAGAAACATCGGTATAAAGTTGTTTTCTTTGAGTAAGCAACCATCCAACCACCATGTGTTCGTCTTCATCAACAAATTTAAAACTTTGGCTATACCGTATGGAAATGGGATAGAGAGATCCTATCAGTACAAGTGTAAGTATAATGAAGAGAGTTCGTCTCATTTGGCCTCAATTTTAACGGGTGTAACACAACCTCTTTCTTTACATATCCGATCAGGGAATTGTTGGATCGCAAGCAGGTTTCCATACAATACTGCCAGAAACCCGACACTTACAACAATACGCTGAATCCATAACTGATATTTTTTTGGAATGAACAACGCATTAGCAGCGAGGACACCTACATACAGTACAGTAATCAGTCGAAGTAAAGAGCTGGGAACCGCTATTCCTGCCAAAGCATAACCAGTACTACCCAACAGCAATAACAATATTCCTGGAATTAATATCAATCTGTTCCATCCGTCAACGATAACTATTCCCATACTGATCGACAACAAGGGATAGATGGGATATCGATACCAAGGAGAATTGCTTTGCGGTCCCGCCAATATAAAGAGAGCCACCATCCAAAACAATGCTGATAAAGCGATAAAAAGACGTTCTTTAGTTTTACCTCCAGCTATGTAGAGAAGACCAAACCAACCCAGGTACCACCAACCATCCTCAATCATTCCATAGATTTCCGGATTATTCAGGATATGAAAAATGCTGGTGACATACGCTCCACGCTCTCCCTGGTTTAACAAATTATGCCAAAAATAACTCCCACCTACCAACTGTCCATACAGTAAATACAATAGACCGGTACAAACTCCCGCAATCAAAACGATGAGGGATGTTTTCCGATTCTGTTTCCAGGTAAAAAAGACACTTACTGCAATACTTAAATAACCAATAATTTTTGACCATGCAAGTATGAAATTACTCACAACAAGTAAGATAATAAAACCACGGCGAGTTGTTGTTTTTCGTTGCTTCCACGTCAACCAAAGTGATAGTAACCAAAATGGAGTCATAATGTTTTCGATATAACTCTGCCTTTGGGAAAATGCTGCCAGTGGCCACAAAGAAAGAGTGGCTAGTGAAATGAGCCCGACATATTTATTAAATACATCACGCGCGAGTACATACGTCATCAGCAAGGTAAAAATCGCGGCAATCAATGCCGGCGCGCGAACAATCATGTGAGGAATTTGGCTAAAATCTCGATAACCCAGCAAACGTGCCGGTAATGAGATAAGTAAAGTCGCTAAAGGAGGATGATCAAACCAAGGATCAGATAAACGGTATCCAAACGCCTCCACAGGGTAAATGTTTTTATATTGAGATCGCCATATCAATTGTGGGTTATCTTTTTCGAAAATGGTAAGAGACGTAGGATGCCAAAAATTATCCAAGATACTATTTCCGGCCCACACATAAAACAATCCATCATCATTTTGGCTAACAGGGTATTTATCTGCGTCAACAACCCTCAACCACATCCCGAGACCAATCAACGACCATACCAAAACAGGTATCACTAATGCCGCAAAGAATCGGTATACTTGAGTTATTATGATTCGCATTACTCCTACAAGTATAGCCCATTGCATTGGCTTCTGTCTGGTAGCAATCTATGGTGTATATTGGTTTACCAACACAGCCGTCCCAGGTCCTGATCGATTTATGGATAAAAAAAATCAGTTAATACGTAAAAGTGAAATTAAAAAAAATGTTTGTGATTTTATTGGCACAAAATATATCCCTCCAGTAAACAAGCAGCAGTCTCAAGTAGTTGGATATTATAAAAATGATCCAAACCAACCCATTCTCGCGACATCAAAACAGGGGACATGGACTATTAGTCTCTATGACATTAATAACGATAAAGAAACAGTGGTTGTAAGCGACATTCACTTTTCAGATGATTGGTTATCATTTAGCTATCAACCAATTTACAACCTAATTGCATATCCAAATTGCGAAAAAGGTGAGTATCAAATAATAGTTTGGTCAGTTGCTGATGGTCATGAAGTTAAGAAAATGACTGCATTAAATGGTTATGGTATTCAGTCGAATACTGTCGATAATCTTTTCTTTGACCCAGAAACCGGATTAATTTCCTACACAACAAATATGAGCGATATTTCAAGCCGGGTTGTGTTGTCATACGAAGGCCGTTTACTCCAATCAATTGACGAATCACCTGGAACGAATCGACAGCTTGAATTTATGGGATATCTTCCTGATTCAAAACAGCTCGTGTATCGTGATTTTCAATCAAACGATCGGCTATTATATTCTGCCAATTCAATCAGCTTAGCAAGACAACGATGTCTTCAATAAAACCATACGTTCCCTTTTTTATCCTCGCCCTCATCTACGGATATATAACCGGAAAGTATTGGCAAGATTTTTCACTCCATTATTCTCAAAGTGAATATGAAAAACGATATAGTCATTCACAGTACGTTTTGGGACCCGCATACACACATCTTATGGGTGATGGGGACATATATACGTATGCAGGAACTCGATATGTTCAGGGTGAGGATCCAACCACGATCAACTTTGAACATCCACCAGTAATTAAGTACATGTTCGGGATCAGTTATATTCTTTTTTCAGTTCCCAATTTCGCCAACATTATTTTTCTTGTAATAGCAGCTGTTAGCTTTTGGAGTATCACATCAGTATTGTTTAAATCCTTGCGGTGGCGGTGTGGAGCACTGGTAATCTTTCTCCTTCATCCCATCGTGTACGCGTATTATGTTCAAACCATGCTTGATTTTGGTTCGATGGCATTATCATTAGCAGTTATTGCTTTTTACGTGAAAGTATTTGAATCAGATAGTCTTCTGAAAAAAGGAGGACTTATTCTTGCTACAGGCCTATTTATTGCTTCAAAGTATCCACTTCCCATCAATGTACTTTTACCCGCACTGTTATTGTGTTGGTTATTACTCAAAAAACGGATTACCCCGATTTCTGGAATGGTCATGGGGCTATGTATAGGGGTTGTATATCTCTTTACCTACAGCTCATTTTTCTTGCACGGTAATTCACTATATTCATGGTTAAAATTTGAATGGAATCGCTGGCAATGGTACCAGGGGAAATTGAGTTCTCAATGGGGAAGTCTATTTCAAGTCATTTTTACAGGTCGGCGTCCAGTTGTTTGGGATATGTGTCCCAGTTATGCCAAGATAAAATGGTGGCATGTGGGGGTGCCCGCCACATTCATTGCTTACATTGCTTCATGGAAAGACGCAAAACAGTATTTTAATCACGTGCTTGCCCCATACTTCATTTGGATTGCCATTGCATTTTGTGCATTAATGCTGGGTGCTGATTCTGATCGGTTTCTGGTGCCACTCATTCCTGGATGGGTACTTTTCGGAACGAAATGGTTAGAGGTACGAATTAGCGGGAAATGAGACCAGCAACTTCACGTTTCACGCGTTGATACCCCACAACCATAAGGGTTGCAACGTACACGAATCCTCCAGCCAAGGTTGCCGCAATCATTCCTTTCCATGAGTACATCCACAACGATCGGGTGAGCCATAATCCGCTGCCCATAATCAGGGCTGCCAATGCCTGTCTCCATATAGCATCAATAAAATTGAGTGGCACCACTTTTCGAATTTCGATGAGCACAAGCAGAGAGAGCGAAGCAACAATGGCTGCTGCCATACTTACGCCCACCGTTCCATAAAAATGAATAAATATTGGCGTTAATCCCCATGTTGCCAGTGTCATGATCACCATCAGTAATAACGTACGGTTGATTTTACCTATCGCATTCAGCGTATTGATTAATGGATTTGCCAGCGCGGCAAATGCAATATTAAGACAAAAGAATACGAGTGAAGGTAGAGCTGGCTGCCACTTTTGATACTGTGGTACCAACACAGTGATTGATAGAGCCATTAGTGTCATTCCGGTCAGCATGGGGAAAATGAGGAGACTAATAAAAAAGAGTACTTTTTCCAAGGCTTTTTTTAATAAATCTGGATGATCTTGCAATCTAGAAAAAGTGGGGAAAGCAATTGACACTACACTGGTTACGCTAAATTGATATGGATACATCGACCATCGTTTTGCCCATCCAATCAGACCCATTTGACTAAGTGGTAAAAATGAATTAAGAGCCACCACAAACAAGTCGTCCTTGATTCGGGCAAGCAGGTCATTGAGTTGGAATTTGGCTCCAAAACGAATAAGTCGGGAAAAAGTCGCCCGTGACCAAGCGAATCCAAATGGCCACCGCTGAATCCAATACATTACCAAGACACCCGCTACGCTTCTCACAAACACTGCCACGGTGTAACTTCGTACCCCCCAGTGATGAGCAGCTAAATAAACAGCAATACTGTAAAACAAAATCGACTCAACAATTTCCGGAATTACTTTTTTACTAAACTCCAACTTGCGCTCTAAGAGGATCGATGGAATCGTTTTGAATGAAGCCATAAAAAAAGAAAAACTCAGCACATATAGAAGTTCTAATCCGCTTCTGTCCAAATGAGAGTGTGTTTTCCAAAAAGGTGTTAGACAAATGGCAATAAGGAAAATAACCACCGCCAATGTCTGTTGCACGGTAAACGTTGTCCTGAGCTCCTCAACTGTTGGCTCATCTTTTTTTTGTACTAACGTAGCAGCAAGTCCCACGTCAGAAATGAATGTAAGTACACCAATTGCTGCTGTCACCACAAAATACACCCCAAATTCCTCTGGGGAAAGGT
>CAZKZW010000002.1:45135-57293 GCA_964557365.1 uncultured Pseudomonadales bacterium
TATTGTTGCTACAATTCCGATCAAGAAAACAAAGCTAGTTCGAAAAATGTAACTGAGTACCCCCGCAACAGATTTTTGCTTAATTTCTTTAACGTCCAGCGACATGTTGTTGATCCTTTTTTTTCACGAAGCAAAGCATACCAGCAATGAATACCGAAATACCAGACACATAATTAGCAGTAGTTCTCAAGGGTGTTTCATTAAATCTGCCGGATATAAAGTGTTCACTTGTCCCTGCTGGAATAGTTGCTTCAATCAACCCTTGTACTTGAGTTTGGTGTGGGATAATCACTCCGTCGTAATAAATCGTCCAACCAGGAAAATCAAAAATATGAGCGGTAAACACAAATGAATCATGATCTTGAATTCGAATTAGAAATTCATGACTTCTGTCAATTTCTACCGAATAACGGGTTGAACTAGGTAACTGATATCGATTACTCATCGAAACAGGAGTTTGTAGTGCCTTTGGTTGTGCATTTTTTGGTAAAAAATCGGGGATGATGTCGCTCATGATGGTTTGAATTCTAATCCGGTCTGAATAATACAAAGCATCATCATCGCTAAGAAACGACTCAGGCTTTGCATGAGGTAACTGCGTTGCAATCAGAGGAATAATGATAATCAAGGCGGAGATACCATAAAGCCATTTCGGCAGAAAATAAATAATTGCCCCTACAAGAAGTCCAAGCAAAACAACCGTAACTGAGAGAAATCGCCAAGGAAACTGAAGGTACATCATAAACGGTAAAAGATCCCATACTGGTTTTGATTTTAAAATCGATAAAAACAATGATAAACCAATCATTCCTCCCAACAACCATACGACTGATGGGGTTTTTTGCTTACGGATGAGTTTGCTGCCCATGAGTAGAAATAATCCAAACGACAAAACAATCTGAATTTTACCTAATTCAAAACTGACGTCGTCATCAATTCCCCACACGGAACCGCCATATCCCCAGGCGGAATTCCATAACTGTCGAATGTACAAAAAATGATAATTGTAATTACTAAACCCTGTTGTTAATTGATCCGCTTGAGTAAATCCTTTTTCAAACAAGGCAGGGAATGCAAACCAGGCTGACATACCTACAGTCAGACATCCAATTGCTACAATTTGTTTCCACATTTTCCCAAAAATAGATTCATGCAGTGCCCAATACATGAACCAGACAAGAATGAATGGTAACGTGATGACAGCCATTAATGTGTGGCTCATAAGTATGCCGGATCCACATAGTGCTACAAACGCCACTCCGAACCATGTTGGCTTCTTTGCCCAGAGTACGATTGCCCACAGGGTTAATGTAAAACAAGTCATTCCTGACAATTCAGCAAACGCCCCCCGCACGTACATGTCTACCAATCGGTATGGTGCGTAAATACCCGCAATTCCTGCCACCAAACCAGCCCATCGGTTCCACAACAATGTGCCTAATTTATACAGTGCGACAAATGAAAGAATGACTTGGAGAATAACGGTTAATTTAATTGCCCACACAAATGAAATACCAACAGCTCGAAAGAGTAAGGCTTCCACATAAAAAAGTGGTCCATAAAACGAAAACTGGGGCATCCCATACCCATACCCTAGATTTTGAGACCATCTGACAGGAAATTGACCATCAAGTAGGCCTCGTTCAAATTCAGCCAGACGGGCAACATGGGTAAAGTCGTGAAGATGAAAAAAATGGTTTTGTAAGTATGGCCACACCATTGGTACACAAAGTACAATTCCCAAAATGAGCATCCAATCAAATACGTGGAATGAAGAGGTGGCTTTTTTCATTGTTTTAATTTCAGTAATAATAGTGGAGCTCCATTATGAGGTTTTGCATAAGTGCCCACAAGATCGAAGGTGGAAGAATAATCAAAATGGAGTCGATCTTGATTAACTACCAAAAATGTTTCATCATACCGAGAAGTCTTCGCCTTCATCTCGTCAGACAATCCAACTACCGGTTGACCAACCCCAATAATTTCCATCTGCTTCAAAAACTGGGTTTCAGAAAAATACACAAAAAGACCATCCGGTAATGTTCCAAACAATCCTTCGGTTCCCACAAGAACCTTTTTGCCGCTTTGTACCTCTTTGGTTAGATAATCTCGAGTAGTAGGAATTCCATAACCAGCCGACCAATCAGCTAAGTATTGATGAATATCATCATGAGTAAATGGAGTTGATTCAGGAGAAAACCAGAGTGGAATATCAAACCGAAGTAAACAAACGATCAAGAATGTTAGAAATGATACTCCGATCCATTTTTTTCTATTCCACAATTCGTCAAGCGCCAATGCAGTAGCGGGAATAATAAAAATAATAGCCGGTAAAAAATAACGAGATGCAAGCAATTTACCGGTAAACAAAAACGGCAGCAGAAAAACCATGAAACTTACCAACAATTCGAAAACTGATGTACATTTCTTTCTTACAATTCCAATAAACGTACCAAGAATAATCCAGACACCAGGAGTGTAGTAAGTTAATAACCACCGGGATATTCGCGGCACATTGGCCATGAGAATCATCCCTGGTTGAGTTATGATTTCCTTAATCGTAAAAGCAAAATCACTACTTCTCTGGAATAAAAATGGGAATAGCGGAGAAATTCGCATCCAGCCTAAACATAACAATCCGATCCCCAAACTGGCAGCGGCTGCTAGTACCGTTCTCCCTGTTCGTATTTTTGGTTGAGTTATAAAGTCCCAGAAAAAAAGTCCAACAAATGCGGGGGCAAAATAAAAAGCTGTCGTTTTAATCATGAGACCTACACCCCAGCATACGCCGGCGAATATAAGCAGATGCATTTTTCTATTTTGTCTCCATAGCAAGAAGAAATAAAAACTCCATCCTAAAGCTGTGGTCACGGCAGAATCTAATAAACCCATTCGGTCATGAAATAATGTATAAGGCAATAATGTGACGAGTAATGCTCCAAAAAGTTGTGATCGATTTGTCCCTCCCAATTGTTTGACAATCTTCACGATTGCCCACAATGTCACTAATCCAAACAAACTTGATAATAACCGAGCGCCAAACAGAGGATCATAGGGGAAGAGTTTTACAAAAGGAATGAGTAGCCAGATAAATAAAGGTGATTTTCCGTCATAGAGTGGAAGAAATAAAAACTGATGTGGGTCATGGAAAATCATGGTTGCCCAGCGAATGTAGATAGCCTCATCAGCAAAAATTGGCAAATGCGTTAAATTAGTTAACCGGGAAATAACAAAAATAATACCGATCATCCACCAAAGTCTTCTTTTCATAACTGCTTTTCAACCGCTTTCCAAATTGGCTCACCAAATCTGTTTTTTATAACAAACACAGTATTCTCTTCTACATCTCCCAACTGCGCAGGAGACACCTCTAACATTTTATAACACGCCAGGGGATGAAACGATTCGAATCGATAAGTGTGGTAGGTAGACACTTGGTTCATGCCTTGAGATGTCCATACGGCGTGCTGTTGAAAATCTGCTGGTGGGAAGGGAGTGAAAAAAGCATAATAAATATAGCTAAACTCGGCAGGTGACATGGTGTGAATAATGGGGTAATCAGAAATATGTGATCGGAGAGGGGAAACGACGCTTGTTAGTCCAGCATTCCATAATGGATGTGTGTCATCCTTAGTGGCTGAAAAGAACAATACGATAAATACTGCAGTCCACAACCCTCCAACAGCAATAAGTATCAATGACCAGTATCGTGGTATGAGTGAAAGTAATCTCTGGAGTCCAATTGCCGTGATAAGAGTGATTATAAAATGGAAATCAAACAAACGATTTGTGTTTGGGGCATCCACGGTAACTGCACTTGCAAGCGGTGTGATGACTAATAGGCTTAGTACAAATATAAATTCAAATGATGCTGTTCGTTTTTGGAATAGAAAAATAAGACCGTAAAAAAAGAAGGGCAATGTGTAAAGTAACAGATTGCCAAACCCAATTACGTGTAAATTGTGCCAAGGGTTATCTCCTCCAGTAAACCACAAGTAGACAGGATTAAATGAAGCAACATATCCTTGAATCGCTTTACTGAGCTGATAACCATATGGCAATTGACTGATGCGGGTCAGTAAATAAGGCGAGCCGTCTTTTGCCAAGCTCCTTGATAAAGTGAATGAGGTGTTCGTTGTATTTGATTGATTAAAAATAGTTGTATTGAATCGGCTGGCATTAATAGCTTTCAATCCCGTCCAATACAAAGCGAGATACGTAAGTAATATCATGAATACGACAAAATACTTCCCAGAAATACGTTGCTTTGAAAACTTGAGTGAAAGTAAAAATATACAGAATACAGCTGGTGTCAGAAGTAATGCTGAATTGTAAAATAGGGTAGATATGATCGAACACACGATAAACCCAATTATCTGAGAGAACGATGACTTAGATTTCGTCAAAAAACCATAACTTAATAATGACCAAAATAAACCTGCAACAGGTTCATACGCCGATCTTGATCCTAAAAGATGCCAGGGTGACACGGCAAGCAGTGCAGCTGTCCACAGTGCTACCGAGTTTGAAAAACGTAATTGCTTAACGAGCCAAAAAGCAAAAATAACAGTTAACGTCCCCATCAACGCTGTTATGAACCGAATTGAGAAGACTGAGCGACCAAAAAGTAATATTGGTAGAACCGTCGAATAAATAAGCCCTGGCAACTTATAATCTCCAAATGACTGAAAACTGAGCGGAAATGGAACTCCGTGCTCATCCTTTCCTGTTTCAAGCAATGAATATGCGTTATAACCGATAGCTAATTCATCTCTATTCACAAGCGGAACAGTATCTAGGTGCCAAAACCGGAGTATAAACGCAGCAACCACGATACAAACCAACAGTACTGTCAGAGAAAGTCCGCGAACTATCCGTTTCATGAGTTCTGTTTAAAGCGGTGATTTGTAGTACGGGAATAATACAGCATCAAAAACATAGGGATGAATCGAGTAAAATCTCGGATCCGTACTAACGGTACGACGTTTCCGATTTTCACCTCAGGCACCTTAATCCATGGCGTGGTATCCAACACAAACATCCATCCGGCACCCAGCATTAACAATATTTGCTCCTTGATGGATATCAGCGGCATCATCACGATCAGAGGAATGTACCAAACATGAAAGGGGCTCGAAAACACTTTGTTGGATAAGAATATCGCCATAAAGTAAAACAATGTAATCATAATACTTATCCGCAAATCTTGCTCTGGTGATGATTTTTTTATCCGATGGACTTGCCACGTCCCCCAACCAATTGACAGAATAATACTTAAGGGAAACAAAACGCCAAGGACTTTTTCCGTTGTTTGGGCTACTGGGCCCACGATAGGTAGGTGGGGTAAGATATCCGTTTGTATTTCCGTATGGGTAAAGTCATTAATTGCCCACACTAGCCACGTGCCAAATGCTCCATACTTCAGCGGGCGTGCGGTATGGAACAAAACCATTACGGACAGCGAACTGCGGTACAACGCAATTGGCACTCCCCACACCAACACAAATCCCAAAATACCCGCCATCATCTCCTGCTTCCATCGTTTCCGCTGCATCCAAAATAGTGGTAATGCGAGCGGTGCAGTCATATACTTTACTCCAAATGATGCTGAAAACAGCGCCCAAAACAAAACTCGTTTCCACAACCTATCTGCCCCCCATAAATATTGAATAATCAACGCCATCATAAAAAACCCAATCAATAGCAAATCCAAGCCTTCATACCAATAATCCTTACCCACCGCTCCAATCGCAGAATAAAATAGAAGAGATGTAAACACGTGCCAAGAATTCTGCTTCCAAATGCGTTTCAGGGCCACAAACATCATGATGAATAAAATGCATTCGAACAAGAAAATTTCAATTCGGTAATTTTGATAGTAATGACCATGTCCTGCCAGGTCAACTAAAAGAGGGATGTAGACAAAGGGTATTGCGATAGGGGGATATTCATACATATGTTTACGGTAAGGAGTTAATCCGTAATACCACATGTTGGCATATCGTTCTGAATCTTGTTTTACGTCAGAATATCCCGTACTTGGTTGGCCATTTTTCCCTTCAACATACGGTGGATTTGCCAACACGTACCAACGGGTCAACAAAAACAGAATGAGTATGAGGGGAAAATACAATCTATTCATTAGTTTTATCATACTGCTCACTTAACTGGCGGGTATAGTTCGGGGTGGAGCTTTTCATATGCTTTAATTGCATCCACGTCGTAGACCATCGCCTGTGGATGGACCCCTGAGAAATTATAAAATGTTTTAGTAGCCAAGTGGACGTTGGGTTTTGAATCAATATACAGTATTCCACTTTCACTGCTGGCAAAGACATCGTTAATCGTTTTTGTATCGAACTCAAATTTACCCAAAACATGAGGATGAGTAAACCCAATTTTATCTGGTCCTGGCCACACGACATCATGTTGATAATCTTGAGGAGAATAATGAAGATAGTACGCAGTAAACATATGTAATCCACCACCTATTGGACCGAAATAAATCTTTTTATACTGGGGTGCCACTTGTGCTAGATATTTGCCTAATTCCACTGGCAACGGATATGCGGCAGAGTCAAATTGAGCCGGATAAACATAAAAATAATTTAAGAAATAACGGGCTGACAATATGAATATAATTCCGCCCAAAATCCATCCGCTCCACCATCGCCATGATAATGTGTTTATTTTTTGCCACACTTCATGTACACCAAACACAATCGCTAAAACAACAAAAGGAATCGAAGCACTTGCTCGAACAGGATGAGCAGGACCAGCCAAAGCTGAAGGGATGGCACTTATCAACCATATCCCACCTAAAATCCGATATAGAATTTTATTTTGTCTCCACCACCACCACATACCTACCACATAAAATGGTAACCAAACGACTATAAACGCACCAAATCCAGGAACATTCAAATATTCCAACTCTCCACCATCAGTAAATAGATATGAGGGCGAAAATAATTGAACATAATTTGAGGTAAATGCGGTCAACCATGACAACGGCTTGTTGAATAGTAGAGGACAAATTTGAGCAAGAAAAGGTTTTTGCTGGAGGAAACAAAACGATCGATCTTCATTTACTTCAGCCACATAACCGGGATCTGTAAACAAGGATACTTGCTGAAATCGTGCTTGACCTGAAAAATCAATAATATGAGGAATTAAGGGTGCAAGCAGTAATCCAAAACTAATAATGAGCCGTGTAATGTAAGGTAGTAGAGATTTATTCCTCAAGGACAATAATAGGAGTAAAACCGTACTTAATCCCGTAATGAATCGAAATGCAATATACGTGTACCAACTTAATCCAAAAAGTATTCCGGTTACGTATGCCGCTTTAATTGATTTTTTTTCAAACATGGCAGTGAGGCTAATGAGCGCAGCGCAAAACAACATTAATCCCACATTCGATTCTAGACCAATGCGAGAAATAAATACGGGCCATGGACTGAGTGCTGCAATTCCTGCCGCTATATATCCCAACTCTAGCTTACGTGACAGTTGCTGAGTGAGAAATCCAATCAAGAAAACAAATATACAACCCGCCAAAACAGAGAAGGCTCTAATGCTGAGGGTATTCATACCAAAGACCCATACAAATGGGAGCGTGCCGTAGAGATAAACGGGTAGTTTGTAATCTCCAAAAGCCCGAAAAATTATTGGCCAAGATTTTCCCCACTCATCCTTTCCGGTTTTTATGAGTGAATACACATTGTATCCGATGCTCATTTCATCAATGGTCAATCGACCTGGTACATCTATCAATCGATAGGTTCGAAGAAATATGCTTACGAAAAGTAATACACAACACACACCGATAGATATGATTTTTTTCCTGGAAAGTTTAAATTGAATCATTTGTTGCTTCTTGTATAGGTAACTGCCAAATATCCTTGATTTCCATCGGCGTATGGGATGCGTTGATGAATAAAACGTTGATAACCCTCGGGCACATCGCAATAAGCATACACAAAATACATAGTTTTATCCTCAATTCCATATGGGCACTTTTCATCTACGAAATGAAATTTATTCCAATAAGGATTATTATCCAATCGCATGGGATAACTCATTTGTATATCACGAATTGGAATTAATCCTGCCGTAACAAAGTGCAAATAGGGTCGGCCGCTGGCTTTTCCGATATAAAAAGATTCATATTCAGACGAGATAGTTTTTATATAATTTGTTAGTTGTTGATCGGCCCAATTCCGAAACCAAGGTTTACTATACGTTTGTTGAACGCTATATTGATGCCAAAAATAAGTAATTTCAAAACAATACAATAATACATATCCTATTAAAAACAGCACCTTTCGCTTTTTAAAGCAATGAATAATTCTTGAGACACTTAAACCAATAAAATAATAAAGTGGGAAAATCATCATTGCTGGTCGAATCATGCTGGGAATTTCCAAAAAAGTTAATGCAGGAATTAATGGTGGTATCACAATCCAAGTAAGCATGTATTTATTTATTGGGGAGAGATCATATCTAATTACATACATAATACCTAAGAGAAGAAGTAACAACTCTCCGTGATAAAGTAATCCCTGATTTGGAATAACATAGCGATCCGGTTGTCCTCCGCTAAAAATTAAATAGTCTGCGGTGAAATGACGAAAATAATTTGATGCAAAAGCCAATCCATAATTCACAACTTTATTGTGAAGTGCCCGAAGGACAACCATTGGAGTATGGCCAGTTCCAGCTGCAATCTGGTCCGATAAAACTGCCATTGGACCAGTATCAGAAAAAATATTAATACCTTGATATCGTGTCCATGAGGCGGGATTGGCTAGTAATACCAATGTGGGGAGTGTGGTTAGAGCAATTAACACAAAGCATATTTTCCATTCTTTTACTGATTTACTGAATGTATGAATGAATACAAAGGATATGGATAGTAAAGGGAGAATAATTTTGGCCGAATGATATGCATAACTTGCTAGTAGATACACAATAAATAGCCAAAGAAAATAGGGCCAAGTTCTTTTTTTGTATAACAAGATATCTGATAAAAGAATTAAACCTAGCAAACAAAAAACGAGAGATAGGATCACTTCGTGAGTACTTCTCGATAGAACGATGTGCCAGGGAGAAAGAGAAGTGAATAAAAGGATTAATAATCGAGTATTTCTGTCAATATTTAAACGGGCTAAGAGAACACTGAACAATAATAGGGAAATGATACCCAATAAACTACTTGTTAATCTTGCTGCAAACACTGTTTCCCCAAATATAAACAAAAAAGGGATTTGGAGGTAAGAGAATAAAGCTGGTTTTGGATCGACAATTGACTGTAGAAATAGTGGCCACTTTCGGCCATCCTCATCAGTTCCAGTGTTTTTTAATGCAATGCTATTTATAAAAAATGAAGCTTCATCATCATGAAATCCCGAAGGAACCTGATCCAGTTTGTATAATCTGGTACAGATTGCAATAAACACAATTATCAAAACACAAAATCTTGATATTGTTGTAAGTAATTTCATATCTTTTTCAACAGTAGTTGTATCACTGCAAACAGTGATGGTAGACCGAATAAAAGGAGACTTCTTTGTTGAAGAAGTTGTGATGAGTATTCTCCTTGCCATAGAATAAGTCCATACGATAGTAACCCTGCCATCGTTGTAACAATCATTATCCGTACCCAAAAAGACTGCTTGATAAGGGGAATAAAGACAAATGACCAAGTCAGATACCAGGGTAAAAACCATTGTGACTGTTTAGTTATAAGAGGAGACCACAAAGATAATACTGCCCATCGATAGAGATCCAATTGTGGCAATAGTATCGATGCAACGACAGCTCCTATCAAAGCAATGCTGGCATATTTGATCGATACTGAAAAGCTAAAACAAACAGCACCTGCCAAAATGTAAAGCCACTGACGTTTCCGAATTCCATTTCTAATCAACAATCCTCCACCAAGAGACGCTACCATCATAACAATGTCATTGTGAATATTCCCAACCACTTCAATAAGAATAAGTGGATTAAAAGCTAATAGTGCAATTTCACTCAAAGATACAGATTTAATTTTTGTTACCAACCAGAGACAACAAACAAAAAACCCAACCATTACCAATCGAAAAATTAATAATTCAGCTTGCAAATATCCACCTCCAAGTAAATACGGGAGGAGTGAAAAGATAGTCCAACCATATCCATACGGGGCGGGCGTATGTGTGTTGTGCATGAATTTGAGCCACGGATCCTGGGGGAAGTCTAGTGCAACCTGAACATGAGGATTTGCATGATATGCCACTACCATCTTTGCATTAAACATATAATTAAAAATATCGTGACTTAAGGCAGGATATGCGGGCAATAAAGCAATAAGCGACGCAATGAACAAACCGATCAATTGACGTCTCGTCCATCCACCAGATTGTATTTGATGAATGAGGAGAAAATAGACACCGAATAACAGCGTGCTTAAGAGAATAAATATTCCAGCAGCCACTGGTCGGGCATGATATCCGAGCTGCCACATGTCTTGCTGAAATCGCCAAAATAGGGAATTGCTAGACAAAACGAGATTTGGGTCTGTTTGAGAGAAAGAAAAAATACTGTATGCAAACAATAGTAATGGCAAAATATAAGGTATAAATTTACGCATAGCGGCGAGTGATATAGGCCCAACGAATAAGTACCAATTGCCAAAACATCCGTAAAGAATCTTTAACCGGACTAACCCGTAACGTCTTTACATGCTTCCATTGCACGGGCACTTCTGCAGTTTTGTATTTTCTTTTTCGAGCTAAAAACAATAATTCAACATCAAAAGCACCAGTAAATGCGTCTTTTTTTGATTCAATTGTCGCTACCATACGGGGAAAAAGATCGGTCGCTGCTTTTTCTGAAAAAACTTTAAACCCGCATTGAGTGTCATGAATTCCACGAACGGCAAATATCTGAACCATCAGGTTGAATCCCTTTCCCATGAGGTGCCGATACCAAGGCTCTTTGTCTCTCAAAGACCCCTCAACTTCACGAGAACCAATCACGATATCGTAACCCTTTTGGAAAAACGGCAACATTTTTTCTATTTCACCAATAGGGGTAGATTGGTCAAAATCAGTGAATAATCGATACTGTCCATTCGCAGCCAGCATTCCTGCTCGAACAGTTCCCGCTTTACCCCGATGGGGTTCATTCAACACACGCACTTCAGGTTTGTTAACAGAAAATGCTTGAAGTTGATTTGAAGTTGAATCTTGGGAACCATCATTAACCAACAATAATTCAAAAGAATATGATTGACGTTTTAAATAATCATATACTTCGCTCAAACGGCTCTTTTTTAGATTTTCTGTCTCATTATATGCGGGCACTACCACTGATAAAAAAGGTGTATTCATACGCAACCATTCTAACTCATTTAAAGATATAGACGCGAGGACCATTGGGGACAGCCAATGTTGCGGCTAAGGATGATAATTGTGGTGACTGAATTTCATATGCGGCCACCGAAAGGGGATTATCGTTTTTGATTTCATCAATAACAACCAAGGATGATAAACCAGTATACGTCTCATTTCCAAGCGGTTGTTTTCCAGTAACGTCAAAAAAATAACGATAATTCATACCCTGAAAATCACCATTTGCTCCTAGTAATGCAATATTATAGGGAGTCGTAATGTATGGAAGGACTGCCTGAGCGGTTTTCTGATATTTTTCTGTTCCATTTCCAGAAAAATCAATGACAATAGCCCCTTGGATTATGACAACTGTCATGTATGTACCCAACAAAATTGCAGGAACTACCGTTTTTTGAGAAGTGGACAAGGTTCCAATCAACACTCCCCAAAAGAGGGCAATGATCGGAAAACAATATGTTAGATAATGATCCATGATTGAGCTGGAGTAAAAAGAAGTTCCTAAAGTTGCCATACCAATCCACAAGAATATCAGCATAAGTGGTTGTTTTTGGGTTTTTGGAATCCGCTTTTTCCAAAACAACCACACATACAGAGCCAAGCCAAGCAGAGAAACTACACGATCAATAGCGACTCGTTTTTGACCAGAAATGATTTGCGACAAAATGCGATAAGCTCGACCTTCAGTTTCTTTCACTACAGTCAACCAATGGTTGGGAGGCTGAATGTGTTGTTCCCCTGAAGTAAAAAAAGTACTAAATT
>CAZKZW010000002.1:57303-57822 GCA_964557365.1 uncultured Pseudomonadales bacterium
TGATGAGCATATTATCATGACGGTAATTAAATACAAAGAGAGGTGATAAACACACTCCCGCGATCAGAATAAAAGACAATAATTGCCCTATTAATTGTTTACGAATTTCTTTGTGTTGTGCAAAAACAACACTCCACACGACTGTGATAACGCCAACGGTTGTCAATGTAACATAATGCAATTGAATCAGAATACTAAACAAACCAGATATAGCAATTGCTAGTTTCCATGATCGTGTTTGATACCATCTCAATAATGCCCAAAACAGGGCTAATCCAACCGGGGCGGCCAAATTTGGATTCCACGAAAAACGACTGTAGGTTATAGCGAGCGGCATAAGAGAATATATACATGTGGTAACAAGAGCTACACGACGAGAAAAGAATTGATGGCTAAGGTACGCCATCAAACCAAGAGATAAGCAATTTACAAGCGCTACACCCACGGCTGGACCAACAGGATCGGGATATGTCAAAGCTAAAAAAGGCACCATGAAATAATAATAAAATGGGCCCAAAT
>CAZKZW010000003.1:0-11055 GCA_964557365.1 uncultured Pseudomonadales bacterium
AAGGGGGAGAGAGCTGACATGAGGGTTTGTCGGTCGTTGACGTGGATAACCACATCGGTCAAACCAACGGTTTGAAAAATGCCATTAAATACGGCGAGAATTTCAGCGTCGGCAAGTGGTGAAGTGGAACCAAATAGATCAGCATCGCACTGAGTAAATTCGCGGTAACGGCCTTTTTGGGGTTTGTCAGCACGGAAGACATTTTGAATTTGATAGCGACGGAAATATTTAGGTAAATCATTTTGATTTTGAGCTAAAAAGCGGGCCGTAGGAACGGTTTGGTCGTAACGAAGCGCCACTTGGCGGCCACCCCGGTCTTCAAAGGTGTAGACTAATTTGTCGGCTTCATCGCCATATTTTCCCAAGAGTAAGTTGGCATATTCAATGGTAGGGGTTTCGACGGGTTCAAACCCAAATTGTTCAAACACAGCTTTGATTTTATTTGCCACAAAGTCTCGTTTGCGCTTGTCGGCGGGAAGGAAATCTCGAAAACCTTTAAGTGTTTGGGGTATGTTTGCCATGGTGTTTATTTTATCATTCTTTCTTGATTCGTCTTGAAGCTATTGCGATTGTTAAGTTCATTAGATATTTCGTTGATCGTTATTTTCGCCTCAACCATTAACACTAACAAATGATAAGTGAGATCCGAGATCTCTTCAATAAGTCGAGTGCGACTTTGGTTTTTGGCAGCAATAATAACCTCAATAGCTTCTTCTCCACATTTTTGAATAATACGATCCTTTCCTTGTGAGAATAGCGAACTTGTATATGATTCTGACGATGCCATTGTCTTTTTGCTTTGGATGAGCTGGTAGAGTTGTTTAATTGTCATTTTTTTTACTTTCTTTGCTCCAGTCGAATTGATGCAGATAATTTGTGGGCTGGTAGCCCTTCAACTTCAGCAAAGGTGATAATACTTTGGGCAAGAGTGGTGAAACCGGTTTGGCTAACTTGTTGGTACTCAACCCACTTTCCAAACGACTCAACTGATAGAGGTCCAGCCCAGGTGGCCATTTTCCCGGTGGGGAGAACGTGATTGGCACCACTGGCGTAGTCACCACCAGCTTTGGATGAGTAATCGCCAATGAAGACAGACCCAGCATTACGAATTTTTGAGGCAACTTGATCAGCTTTTTTGGTCATAATTTGGATGTGTTCGGGGGCGTAATCATTGGCAAGTGTAATCATTTCTGCCATGGATTTGCATACAATAATGGCACCATAGAACTGTAATGATGTTTTTATTGTTTCTTTGGTGGCCACGAGATTTGTCAATTTGCCAATTTCATATTGAACATCTGTAGCAAGTGTAGGGGATGTCGTTATGAGAATTCCGGTCGAATCTGGGCCGTGTTCAACGTCCGTAATCAAATCAGCGGCAACAAATTTTGGATCGGCTGAATCATCCGCAATGATCAGGTTTTCTGATGGTCCAGCAGGTAAATCGATAGCCACGGTAGGAAAGGCAAGTAATTTGGCAGCGTTAACATATTGGTTGCCTGGTCCCACAATCTTATCGACTTTCGAAACGGATTCAGTTCCATATGTCATGGCGCCAATAGCTTGTGGACCACCGACTTTATATACTTGAGTTATCTGAAGCCACTTTGCAACTGCTAGAACTTCGTTGGGGATTGATCCATCATCCTGTGGCGGCACGCAGACGATCAGGTTTTTAACCCCTGCAGTGATAGCAGGAATTGCAGCCATCATCAGTGAAGAAGGATAATTTGCTCTACCTCCAGGGACATAGATACCTATCGTCGATAACGGGTACCATCGTCGCCAAATTTCGATTCCGCTTAATATGGTGGTTGGTTGGTTTTGTAGTGATTTGAATTGATCACTGCAAACAGATTGTATGTTTGATTTTGCTATGGCAAAAGCTTGTTTAAACTTCGTTGATACCAGTTTTTCTGCTCGACTGAATTCCTTTTGTGTGACCCGAAGCGATTGAATGGGAATATTTCGTTGTAGATATTTTTCCAAGATCACTGTATCACCACGTTGTCTTACACTATCCATTAGCGGTTTAACGTCTGTTTTTATTTTCTCGTAATCTGCCATGGATCGTTGCCATAAGCGTTGTTTTACTTTTTCGGGTATAGAGGTAGATTTATAAATTTGGATAAGCGGCATATTAATCCTTTTTCGTTTGCTTGGCTGCTTGATAAAATGTACGCATTAAACTGGTTATACGAGCGTTCTCGAGCGATGTGAGTTCTGGTTTGGTTACCAATACTAAGTCAACATTCATGATGGTATCTAATTCTTTGTTTCCATTGGCTTCGCCTGTTCGTGGTGGTTTGTTTTTGTCACTTTTTAAATCAATGTAGGCTAAGTTGTTTCTAAATGCTCGAGATAGACCTTCAATTTTCCCAGCTGCAAATTCAATTCTTGCGTTAGAGACACCGCGTCGTTCTAGATATTTTTTTGCAATATTTGGATATGGAGTAAATACTTTTGTGTTATTTAGCTGTTTCCATTGAGGATTTTTGACGTCGACATTTTGCCAATTGGGTGTGGCAGCGATATAGAGACATGCTTGAGGCGTTGAAGGTAATAGGCGATAGAGCGGAAGGATATATGAAAAGGGATAATTTTGTTCCAATGCAAAATCTGACCCAATAGTAGCAGCACGCATTTCTGAGTCTGGTGCTTTGGTTATTGCAACTACGTCTTTTGAACGGCAAAAAAGAAAATCAATAGCCGGAACATTGTCAGTGATAGAAAATTGTCGTTCATACCGACGTGAATTATCATCTGTTAGTGGTATTTTTGCGGCCGTAAACATATCCAGTGTGGTCGATTGCCATTCGCCGCCAGATAAGCCGATTAGTGTGTTTTGTTCAGTCATACTTTCTTTCTATTTCTATACATAACTATTTGAGGTAACAAAAAAACTCCGCTTGGGGCGGAGTGGTGAAGAATATTTATTTTTTTATAGAAAATTTATGAAGCACCAAAACAAGCCGCCCGAAGAGGGGAAGAGGAGTGATGGTGATGATGGATGTTTGTACACATAATCTTCATACGTTGACATGTTATCATGCTAACATGGTGATATGCAAGTGAATAACTATTTTTGTTCGGGATAGAGACGTTTGAGGACAGTTTGGTACCCGTTTTTACCTTGATGCCAGAGCCAATCGGCTACTCGGGTTACTGTGGTGGTAGAGGTTTTGAATTTTTCCGCTATTTGGAGATAAGAGTCTTTTGTGGTCCAAAGCATTTTGGCAATTTGAAACCGTTTACTGGCTTCTTTAATTTCTGCTAATGTCAAGATATCTCGGAGAAATGATTCAATTTCTTTTTCTGATTTCAGTTGGGCACAGGCATGAATTAATTCTTTGTCCCATTTGTCAGGATAGTTAGTCATATATGACAATTCTACCAGATGCACAATATTTTTGGGCTTGACTACACGTACGCTATAACGTACGATTTATCCATGATGAAAACAAAGACTGTAACAGCATCAGAAGCACGGGCTGATTTGTACCATTTGATTGATCAGGCGTCAAAGGGGTTGACTGCGGTAGAGATTGTATCTCGAGGAAAAGAACCCGTGGTGATGATGAGTAAAACCGAGCTTGATGCTTGGGAAGAAACATTGGATGTGTTGAGCAGCCCCAATGAGATGGCGGCAATACGATCAGGAAAGAAAGATATCGAGACGGGGAATGGCGTTTTATTGGAAGATTTGCCATAATTATTATTACCTATGTACGTAAAGTTTACTTCTGATGCTGTCAAACAGTATCTAAAATTACCTCAACGAGAACAACAAAAGATTAAGAAGTGGCTAGCGCTATTGGGTAATGATCCGTTGGCAGGAAAGTGTTTAAAAGGTGAGTTGATAGGATATAGATCCATAAAAGCATGGCCTTATCGGGTAATTTACTTTATTAAGCAAACAGAAAAAACAGTGTGGGTGACTTCAATAGAACATCGACAAAGTGCGTATAGACGATAGGACTGTATTTCTCGCTTTGGTTGTGATAAGAATGGGGCAAGTAGTTTTAGGGAGGTTTTTATGGGATTTTTAGTGATCGGATTAATTGTCTTTATTGTGATCATGTCTTTTTTGCGGCAAGTGAATGAGTATGAGCGGGGCGTGGTGTATACCATGGGCCGCTACAGTGGCACATATGGGGCTGGTTGGCATGTAATCTGGCCTATTTTCCAACGCATGATGAAGGTGGATGTGCGGACCAAGGCAGTAGATATTCAAAAACAAGAAGCAATTACAAAAGATAACGTGTCTTGCGGTATCAATGCAGTCATTTATTACAAAATCACTGATGCGGCAAAATCTATCAACGAAGTAGAAAATGTGTTTTATGCGGTCACACAGATGGCTCAAACCACTATGCGTCGGATTACCGGTGAAGTGACGTTGGACGAATTGTTGTCTCAGCGAGAAAAGATTGCCGAACAAATATTGTCGTTTGTTGAACAATCATCTCAACAATGGGGAATTGATGTGAGTGCAGTAGAACTGAAGGATATTGAATTGCCTGAATCCATGGTACGAACCATGGCAAAACAAGCTGAGGCTGAGCGGGAGAAACGAGCAGTCATCATTAATTCTGAAGGCGAAGTGTGTGCAGCGGAAAATTTATCTAAAGCAGCTGAATTGATGGCAAAAACACCTGGAGCATTGCACTTACGGACGTTAAATTCCATCAACGATATTTCTTCTGATCAATCAAACACGGTGGTGTTTGCGGTACCTTTGGAAATACTTCGGGCAATTGATGGTCTGAAGAAGAACTAACCAGTCAAACAGATTGGTTTATTCGTTGTGGTGAGAAAGGTATCTTCATGGCGATAGCCGAATTTTCCAGGGAGGTAGATGCCTGGCTCGATAGTGATGACTTGATGCTTTATGAGTCGTTGGTGGTTGATCTGGTTGATATGAGGCAACTCATGCGCCTCTAAGCCAACTCCATGACCGGTGGTGTGAATAAACTGAGGGCCATACCCTTCAGACTCGATAACGTGACGGGCAGCGTGATCAATATCTGCTCCGCTGGCGTGACCTACCGATAAACGGTGTACCGCAGCATTGTAGGCGTTGTGTACAACCGTTTTGATTGTGGAAAATTCTTGGGGTAATTGAGTGTTTCGGCAGAAGGTTCGGGTCATATCGCTTACATATCCATTTACTTGAACGCCCATATCAACCAATACGATGGTGGTGGATTGAAGTTTGGTGTGACCGGGAACGTGATGGGGTGAGGCAGTGTGAGCATCAAAGGCAACAATGGTAGGGAACGCCAAACCATCAGCTCCTGCATCAAGACATTGATGCTCAATTTGGTGGGCCAGTTCGATTTCTGACCATGCTTTGCTTGTTGAAGAGGTAATTATATTTTGTATCCAATTCATAACACATTTTGTGATAGAACAAGCTTTTGATATTTGATCAATTTCATGCATATCTTTGACTTGACGTTGATTTGCGATCACATTATCGATGGGTTCTAATACTGTGTGAGGGAGAATTTCTCGGCATCGATCAGCTTCAGTCACAGTCATGTTTTGAGCTTCAATACCTAAGATGGGCACTTTTTCTATATACGTTGTTAGCAACGTAGCCATGGTTTGAGCAAGTGACATGGTGATGGTGGTGAGATGTGAGTCAATGGGAGGAATAATAAAAGGAGAATGATATAAAACAGTTTTTGTGGGGGTAATCACAAGAAATGCTTCCCGCTCTGTGGGGTGAAGGGGAGCGAGTCCGGTAAGGTATCGGATATTTTCTTTTTTTGAGATGAGGACGTGCGAACAGTTGTTTTGGTGAAGTAATTGGCGCAGCTTGGTAATGCGGCGGTGGTACATACCTAGTGTTTCGCCTTTGGTGAAGGTGAAGGAGTGTTAACAATGGTTGATTTCTTGGTCAAAAGGCTGACTATTTTGGCAGTGTCAGTGTTGGTTTTGGCCGGAATGATGGTGAGCAATACAATGTTGTCTGGAGCAATATCTTTGTTGGTGATTTCAACTTTATGTGAGGCGTTGTCCATGGCAGTATACGTGGATTTTGCAGACAATGAATACATTGTTTCTTGTCCTGTCTTGATATCGGCCAGAGTAAGAATGTTTTTCTTGAGATCAATCTTAGTGATTCGACCAAAGACAGATTTGTAGGAGGGGGATTCAGGAGGGGTTTTGAGAACTAAAACACGTCGGGCATCCAGGACTTTGGAATCTTCCCGTATATACCCCATGGCGGCGATATAATCACCAATGCTGATTTCTTCAAATTTCACTTCTTTGTTACGGGAAAGATCAATAAACGTGGTGTTGGCGGAGGAGGAAGCTTGACGTACGCTGCCTTGAGTAGTTTCGAGGGAGAAAGAATTGGTAGTGACTGAGCTGAGTGTGCCGATATAGGCAACTTTTTTTTGTTCTGGTTCGCTGTCTTGCTTGATGACTTGTTCAATACGTTTTTTGATATTTTCTTTGATAGTTTCGGGGTCTATGCCAGCACTGGCAGTGGCTGCGGCGGATGAAGAGGCGGGAGCGGCATACACAGTAGATGAGGGGATAGTAAATAGGGAACAGAGGAGGATGGAGAAAATGATATATGTTGTAATCTGTTTAGTCATATTATTTGTCAGTTTTTATTTTTGCCGAGCTCGTACTGGTGAGATCTGCGGTGGAATAAATAACAGTAAACGATACCTGAGTACTATCTCCTGCTGGACTATAGCTGGTGATTGCAATTGTGTTTAAACCACTCTCTAGTTCTACAGGAGTGTTGAAGGCACCAGTATCATCTGCGATGGTGGTGATGTCATTATTGTTACCCGTAATCACACTGATCATTGATTGAGGAGTTGTGGTGCCAATCACACTTACCGTGCCGGTGGAGATGATTTCATCTGGTTCGGGGGCGGTGATCAGGACTGAATGACTAGATTGGTCGGTTGAGCTGGATGTGGAGGTGAGCGGAGTAGGGCTAGCTTTAGCATGGCGCTCAAGCGATTGGCGGGCGGTACGGACGCCAAAAGCGACCACCAAACCAAGGGAGAGGCCAATAAGGACAGCAATGAAAACTTCTTTTCTCATAGCAAAGGTTATATTCCAGCTGTACTTTAGCAGTCATCTGCCGTTTGGTCAAATGAAGGGTTATGATGATGAGGTTATGAAACGATGGTTTATATTGCTGTTACTGATAACCATGAGTATGTGGGTGCATGTGCCGGATTGGTGGTGGGCAACTCATGTTTCTGATGGTAGTTGGTTTACGGGTCAAGCTTCGTGGGTGGATCATATTGATTTATCATTGTATTTTCGAGTAATTCGTAATGGGATGGAGCACGGAGATTTTGCTATTCCCAATATGGCGGATTCAACGAATACAACTACTACAATGTTGTATCCGGTTTACACACTCATTGGAATTCTTGCCAAACCTTTTACTCAAAATCCCATAATCGCGTTTCATATTGCAGGATTTGTGACCGGAATTGCCTTGATGTTGGTAGCATTGTGGTTTATTGGTTTGTTCGTAAAACATGAGACATGGCGACTCCTTGGCTGGTATTGGCTATTTTTGGGCGGCGGTGTGGGGTGGATGGGATATCCGGATACGATTCTGCCTGATATTGGGGTGCCTATTTTTAATGTGTGGAGTGCATTGCGGAGTCCTCATGAAGCAGTGATGATGATGGCATTGATGCTTTTTTTAGGGACCAGTTTTTGTTTTTTTTCATGTAAAAAAATTCAGCCACGTTGGTTGTGGAGGGTCGGATTAGCTACTGGGGCAATAAGTGTGAGTCATCCTCAAACGTTAGTTCCACTTGGACTAATAGGAACTATTTTTGGCTCTTTGTCAGTAAAAAAACACATAACTGATAAACGGTTGTGGATGTGGATTGTGACTATCATGGGAACATTTGGACTCTATTATGCTGCCATAGGAAAGACGATTATCTCGTCTCCAATGACACTGGGACTGCGAACACAGACAACATATGTGTTTTCACCATGGTACTGGTTGGCTGGGTGGGGAGTGATGGGGCTCTTAATGCTTTCTGGTTGGCGGCATTACAAGAAGAATCTATTTTTATGGGTATGGCTCACGACACAACTTGTTTTGTTTTATCTTCCTTTTGTGCCATATCGAGGGATGATGATACGTGGCGTGTGGGTTGTGGTGACATTGTTGGCTGTTAGAGGAACGGAGGTGTTGGCAAAAAAGTATTCGTGGAAAATGATGAGGCTAGGTTTGGTTATTCTTGCTGTTTCGCTAGGAGATGTTTTTTTTATATACAACAAACGAATGGATTCGGGACATATTCAAAAAACTGCATTTATTTCACAAGCTGATGGCTTGATGATGGATTATCTATTTACGCAGGGCCAGTGGGGTGAGGGAATCATTGGTAGCTACAAAATGGCAAACTTGGCCATGGGACATACTAGACTGACTCCTTATGCGGGCCATTATCCTTTGACGCCCCATTTTGCGGATCGATATCCTGAAGTAATCAAGTTTTATCAACAGAGAATGACTGATGCGGAGGCGCAAGCTTGGTTGAAGCGGAGCAACATTTCGTGGGTAATGATGGGAAAGGAAGAGCAACAATTAGCTCATGTACCAACCCTTTCATATTCATTTTTGGAAGAGGTTTGGAGTGTGCAGGGGATACGATTGTATCGACCAACTTTTTAAGCTTTGCAATCAATAGAAACAGTCGATAGAATGTCAACACAAAGGAACAACATATATGGACATTACCTACCTAGGTCATTCAGCATTCAAACTTAAAGGGAAAGAGGCAACGGTCATTACTGATCCGTTTGATAAGAAATTAGTAGGATTTTCCATGCCACAGTCTTCGGCAGATGTTGTGACGGTGAGTCATGAGCATGAAGATCATAATGCATGGCAACAGGTGAGTGGTACAGCTCGCCGAACGGAACCGTATGTGATTCGAGCTCCGGGTGAATATGAGGTAAATGGGGTGGGAGTATTTGGATGGCGAAGTTTTCATGATGCTCAAGAAGGAGCTGAACGAGGAGTAAATACGATATTCTCGATTATTATTGATGGTGTTCGGGTGGTTCATTTGGGGGATTTGGGTGCCGTGATAGAAGATGATTTGATCGAGGGTTTGGGAACCGTAGATGTGTTGTTGACTCCGGTAGGTGGTCGATTTTCACTGAGTCCCAAGGATGCAACAATCGTAATGGAAAAATTATCACCTTCATTAGTGATCCCCATGCATTACAAAACACCAGAGCATGGATCATACTTTGCTGACTTGCTTGGTGTAGAAGATTTCTTGAAGGCCATGGGTGCGGTAGATTTGCAGCCTGTGGAAAAACTAAAAGTAACTGCAGATAGTTTGCCTGAACAGCCCCAGGTGGTATTACTCTCACGAGTGTAAAGGTGTATGCCAAACCAAATTGTATCTCGATCTGCCCAGACCGGTCGGATTCCACCTCATAGTGATGAGGCAGAGGTGTCGGTTTTGGGATCCATTTTAATTGATCGGGATGCCATTGTGGATGTGGCAGAGTTTTTGAAACCTGAACATTTTTACAGAGAAGCACATGGAAATATTTTTGCCGCGATGATCTCATTGTATGAGAAGCGGGAACCGATTGACGTGGTAACTGTAGCCGAACAACTCAAAAAAATGCATGCATTGAAGCAAGTGGGTGGGGGTGAAGTATTAACTAATTTGGTTGAACAAGTCCCAACGGCAGCCCACACCAAACACTACGGCACGATTGTGAAGGATCATGCGACCAAACGCCAATTGATATCGATGGCAGGTGAAGTGACGGACATGGCATTTGATGAAGGTGGTGATGTGGCCGCCATTATGGATCGAACTGAGCAATCTATTTTCTCCTTATCTCAACAGCATTTGAAACAGGTATTCATTCCCATTAAGGATGCACTAGCGGAAAGTTTTGACCGACTGGATGAACTGCATAAATCATCGGGAGGGATGCGCGGTGTGCCGACGGGTTTTAAAGACTTGGATGATTGTTTGGCTGGCATGCAGAATTCAAATTTATTGATATTAGCTGCGCGTCCTGGTGTGGGAAAAACCGCTTTTTCACTAAATATTTGCCAATACGTGAGTGTAAAACAAAAAATGCCCGTAGGCTTCTTTTCTTTGGAAATGAGTAAAGAAGAGTTGGTGGATCGGTTGCTCGTCGCTCAGGCAGATATTGATGCGTGGCGGTTGAAGACCGGTCGATTGTCGGAAGAAGACTTTACTAAATTATCTGATGC
The DNA here is from genome assembly GCA_964557365.1 of uncultured Pseudomonadales bacterium. Lineage (GTDB taxonomy): Bacteria > Patescibacteriota > Microgenomatia > UBA1400 > RBG-16-45-19 > CAZKMY01. The sequence continues at coordinate 10,265 of CAZKZW010000003.1, forward strand.
TATGGGCGTCTTGGCAGATGCGCCGTTGTATATTGATGATACGCCGGGTATTTCCATCATGGAGATGCGGACCAAGGCTCGGCGATTGATGGCAGAGCATGGTCTCAAATTGATTGTGGTGGACTATTTGCAGTTAATTCGTGGACGGGGTTTGGAAAACCGCGTTACGGAGGTGGGTGAGATTTCTCAGGGGTTGAAAAATTTGGCGCGGGAATTAAAAGTTCCCGTGATATCCCTGGCACAGTTGTCCCGGGCGGTGGAGCATCGAACAGGAGATAAGTCACCAGTGCTTGCAGACTTGCGGGAATCGGGATCCATTGAGCAGGATGCGGATGTGGTGATGTTTTTGTATCGGGATAATGAAGAGGACTTGTCGAGTGTAAAATTAAGTATAGCCAAGCACCGAAATGGTCCTTTGCGTCAGGTTGACTTACGCTTTAGAGGTGATCGGATTAAGTTTTATGGGGTGGAACGACAAAGAGAGTAGATTAGAATGTTGGGACGAAACCAAAGATAAAGTAAGACAGAATTCCAATAGAGAAGAGAAAGAGAAAGAACCAGCCAACATCTGCTCGGACACGTCGTTCGTCTTGATTCTTGTTGGCTGCATACGCGATGACAAGTACACCAATCAACCAGATCACTCCACGGAGAATGATAGAGCCTGGTTGATCAGCACGAGTGAGAAGTAATAGGTCAGAAAAAGACATGAGAATAGTATAGCGTGTTTTTTGGAGTGCCCGGGGTGGGAGTCCCTGCCCGCATTGCTACGCAAAGCGTTGCAGGCGGGG
>CAZKZW010000003.1:11155-38575 GCA_964557365.1 uncultured Pseudomonadales bacterium
TATTTTGGGATAAATAAACAACTTGGAGATTTTAACTGTGCCCGGGGTGGGAGTCCCTGCCCGCATTGCTACGCAAAGCGTTGCAGGCGGGGGACCCACCACATTATTTTGGGATAAATAAACAACTTGGAGATTTTAACTGTGCCCGGGGTGGGAGTCGGACCCACATGACCTTTGAGGATCACAAGTTTTTGAGACTTGCGCGTCTACCATTTCGCCACCCGGGCAAAATACTAGAAGGATTATATAGATTGCGGCTTAAGTCCGCAATGACGCAGATTTTTTTAGAGAAGGGGAGAGAAGTGAAACCAAAGGGCAGTACAGATGATGGCGAGTTGTGGATAGAATCCCCATGGCCATGGGGCTTTAGTGTGCCAGAGGTGCTGGAGATGCTTGATACATTTAAAGAAGGGAACATCTTGAGCTCCAAAATGATACGGCGCTTCCAAGAAATCTGCCCATTGGGCTGTCAACATGGTGAGGAGGAGAAAAAATAAATTTTCCTTGGTGCCAAAGAGTAGAACCCCAAGCAACATGCCACTGCCCGAATCAATTGCAGAAAGAAAAAAAGTACGAGTTTTGGATCGTTTGGTCCAACGAGAATTAAAATCCCAATGAGGAAAGAGATCGAGGAGGGGATGGGAGATGAAGGCTGCAGCCAAACTCACCCCAGGATGATTGAGTTGAGTGGCGAATATGGCGCCGGCTAAAGCGTGAGTTGCAGCTAACATAAGTACGAATTTTAGCATAGCTGGTTTTTCTGGTCGGGAGCAAGGTGGTAATATATCTGTTGCTATGTTACCTATCTTGATTTCGATCGGACCATTTAAGCTCTACACCTTGGGACTTGTCGTACCGTTGGCATTGTTTTTTGGCTTTTTTGCTATTTGGAAGCGAGGAAAAGAATTACATTTTGAGGAAAAGGACTTGTTTGACGCACTATTTGCTGTGGTTTTATGGATGTTTGTCGGGGCACGGATAGGGTATGTTTTAATGCATATTAACGATTTTGGTTTACATATAGGCCATTGGTTGAATGTGTTTTCGAAACCAGGTTGGTATTTCCCTGGTGGTTTGGTGGCTGCGGGTCTGGCTTTTATTGGAGAAACGGGAAAACGAAAATGGGATTTGTTTCAGCTCCTGGATGTAGCAGTCGTCGGTTTGGTGTTGATTCAGGCGATTGTGGCAGTAGGTATGTTTTTGAGTGGGTTGGGATATGGGATTCCAACTCAACTGTTCATTGGAATGCAGTTTCCTGGAGTATTTGATCGGAGATACCCGGTTCAACTTCTGGAAATAGTGTCGTATGCAAGTTGTTTTGTGTATTTATGGCAAGCTGAGAGCGTATATAGAACGTATTCCTGGTACAAAAAGAATCGAAGTCAAGCAGCAACAGGTTTTTTGGTGAGCATATATCTTATTTGGTGGGGATTGACAGCAACGGCAGCAGCTCTTTTGAGAACTCCAGAATTAATGGTGTACAACGTTCCTGGGGGAGCCTTGATTCCTTTTTTCTTGGGAACCGTCGGGGGAATTTTATTACTCACATCTCGAACAGGGGCGTCGGGGCAGACAATTAGCTTTTCAATACTTGATTATTTCGGTCTGGTACAAAGGAAATCACCACGGCGATAATGCTGTTTGGTATGGTACTATTAACCTATGAACTACCCAAATGACATACTGATACCCATAAAACAGTTCTTGGATGACAAGAAAGTTGAGTTGGAGGCGAGAAAAAACCGTTTAGCAGATCAGGATCCGTTTAGTGACGAATCACGCTTGACCAATAACGCTGCAGTGGATGCAGACGCAGCTGAGCAGTTTGAACATGAAACTGCGGTAGCAATGAGTGATGAAATTGATCGCAAGTTGGCTGCAGTGAATCGAGCCATTACTCGAGTTGATGATGGAACATACGGTAATTGCACCGCATGTGGCAACATGATTGACACAGATCGGTTAACAGTTGATCCAACAGCGGAGTATTGTGTTGACTGTCAAAGAAAAAAAACTGTGGTTGAATAAGTTATTTTATTTCAGAGTAGGTGAGCTGGGGGTATTGTTGGTCTTGTTGGGATTGGATCAATTTTCAAAGTGGCGCGCACAAATGCATGATGTCGCGGTAATGAACCGCGGAGGTGTGTTTGGGATTTATCCTTCATGGTGGTGGGGTATTGGTTTGGTGTTGGTGTGGCTATTCCTTGTCCGTCATTGGTGGGGCATGAAAAATATTGGAGTGAGGTTGGGGATGGGAATGATTGTCGCGGGGGGGTTGGGAAATTTGATCGACCGCGCACTATTTGGATCAGTGAGAGATTTTATTTTTTATCCCACATTTGGATTTTATGGCAATATTGCGGATATTATCCTGGGGGTAGGGGTGGCGGTAATCATTCTTGTCCGGGCATTTCAGCATGAAGATGAGGTGGTTGGAATCCAAACTCCTCGTGCAGACTCGCACAAGAGTTGAGGTGGTTGGAGTTGGATTGTGAGTTTTGATTTGAGCGGAAGCAGAGATGTTCCTTTGTAGTCATAATCAAGTGATATGTGAGGCAGAAATTCTGGCTCAACGTGACTGGGGAAATTATCCGAAAGTATCGTGATGTGAGGATTAAAAAGAGTATGAAGTTCAGTAGCCCATTGGTGGAGGATGGGGGAATCGAGCTGAGCATAGAGGATTTGCCGTTTGGTGACGGAAAATAATCCGAACGAAATAATTGGCAAAGGAGGAAGTGGTTGATAGCCTGGAATATCTGGAAGATCACCTTTTGTAAGGTGAAATGGAGGAATATAGGTGAGATGAAGGGTGTGAACCAAACAAGGCTGTTTGAAGATATGTTGATATGATGTCCGTACCTCTTGGTCTGAAAATGAAGTAAGGAGTGAGGCAACCAGATATCGGGTCATGGAGTTATCCTACCACATGGAGTACTTTCAGGGTAAAATACGACCTATATGAATACATTGTTTTATGGTCAACAAGAGGGTGAGCGAATATTGTATGAAGTGAGACCTCACGCATGGTGGCGGTTTGTGACTTTGGGCAAGTTTGGTGTGGCTGCACTCGCGATAGTGGTTTTTTTCTGGATTTTGGGAGGTTCAACTCCAGAATGGATTGGTATTGTGCGGATTACAGGGTTTGTGTTGGCGAGTATTGTTCTGTTGGTGGGTTGGTGGGTGGATTTTTCTGAACGAACTCAAAAAGTGACATATATTACCGATCGACGCGTTGTGCGTTTTGCGGCAATTACTCCGTGGGTAACCAATTCACGATCTATTATTTGGGATGAGGTAGTAAAAGTAAAAACTACATCGCCTCATTTTGTTTGGCGTATGTTTAATATTGGTTCGGTCACGATACATGCTCGATCGACCATTGTCCCTTTAGAAGGTCAATTGTCTGAACAGGTAGTGACAAATGATGACATTATGATAGAAGGAATTTCTTACTTTAAAGATTTGGGGAATTATCTGGATAAAGTATTGTATTTGTATAAAAAAGATCCTGCAGGGTTACAGTCCCTCAGGGTGTTTATTCCCAAGCCGACAGGAAAGCGATATTAGTGAGACAACCTGAAGTTATTTTTGAAGATGAGGCATTATTGGTGATCGGAAAGCCCGCCGGAATGGTGGTAAACCGAGCTGATACAACGGAAGTGGGGGAGACATTGCAAGATTGGGTGGAGAGTAGGGGACAGGGTTTAGGGGACAGGGGACAGGGAACAGAGGAAGAGAAGAAAACATTCGTTGATCGGTCCGGTATTGCTCATCGGTTGGATAAAGAAACCAGTGGAGTGATGTTGATTGGTAAGACTCCTGAGTCGTTGGCGGAATTGATGCGGCAATTTAAAGCTCGAGAAACACATAAGGAATACATTGCGCTTACTCACGGAATGATTGAACCAAAAGAAAATACAATCAACTTACCTATAGGCAGAAATCAATTTAATCGTCACAAGTTTCAAATTGATGTATTTGGCAAGAATGCGATCACTCGATATTTGGTGGAAAAACAATATGAGGGTATCGAAGGATACCAGGATGGTTTTAGCTTAGTTCGCTGTTTTCCAAAAACGGGCAGAACACATCAAATTCGGGTCCATATGGCACAGATCGGTAACCCGTTGGTAGGAGATGAGGTGTACGGTGGACGAAAACGAGTTGAACGTGATCGATTGTGGTGCCTCAGACATTTTTTGCATGCGGCGAAGATAACTTTTACTCACCCAGCTACTTTTGCATCAGTGACCTTGGAAGCGGCTTTACCGGAAGATTTAGTTGCTGCCTTAGAATGGTTGGAACAACATCATGGAACCGTTTAAATTTCAATTAGAGCGGCAATTGGGGCATGCCCGAGCGGGTGTACTGACGACCCCACATGGAACGGTGGAAACGCCGGTGTTTATGCCGGTTGGAACTCAAGGGACAGTTAAATCACTTTCGCCTGAAGATGTGGAAGGAACAGGCGCGCAGATCTTGTTGGGGAATACGTACCATTTGTATTTGCGTCTGGGGGATGAATTGATTGCTGAAATGGGAGGATTGCACGAATATATGCGATGGGATAAGCCAATTTTGACTGATTCTGGTGGTTATCAGGTATCCAGTTTGGGGCATTTTAAACGCGAGGGACAAGAACATTTGTGCACGATTACCGAAGAAGGAGCAACTTTTAAGTCACATTTGGATGGATCAATGCATCAACTGACACCAGAAAAAGTGATGGAAATTCAGGAACACATTGGTTCTGACATTATGATGGCTTTTGACGAAGCGACTCCAGATAAGGGAATGGAATATGCCAAGTCGTCGATGGAGCGAACTCATCGGTGGTTGGTACGGTGTAAAAAGAGATGGGAAGAACTAGAAGAAGAAAAGTATGGGAAGAATAGAAGTATGGAAGGTATGGAAAGTAACTGTAGTCCACAGGCATTGTTTGGGATTATCCAGGGAGGTATTTATGAGGATTTGCGCAGAGAGTCAGCGCAATTTGTGGTAAGTCAAGATTTACCAGGAATTGCAATGGGGGGAGCCAGTATTGGTCAGTCACCTGAACAAACGGAAGAAAATGTGAGCTGGGTACGAGATTTGTTACCAAAGAATAAACCGGTCTATTTCATGGGTTTGGGTGTGAAACCGTCTGATGTGGTGGCAGCCATCAAGAGCGGAGCGGATTGTTTCGATTGTGTGGCACCAACGAAATTGGCGCGAACAGGTTTGTTGTATCAGGGGACATTGCAGGGGTTGGAAGGAAATTCTTTGGAAGCAATTTCATTTTTGTCTGAATATAACAACGAGCGATTGACGATCGAAAAACGCGAATTTGAGCATGATGCTCGACCGATTGATGAGCATTGTGATTGCTATACCTGCACACATGGGTTTAGTCGTTCTTACCTGAGACATTTATTTAAGGCCAAAGAATTGTTGTATTACCGATTAGCTTCAATCCACAATGTACGAATGATGGTGCGCACTGCATGCGAGATGCGCGCGTTTATTGTGAAGAATGGGTTGGGACTTCTCCCGTAGGGTTTTTTTCTTTACCATGGATGTATGACACGACGGCGGATTCAGCGAAAAAGCCGTCCGGCTTTTGTGTGGCCGGTATGGTTGAGATGGGGTTGTGGTTGGGGTTGCCGGATTCTTTTGGTAGCCTTTTTTGTGTTGGTGGCAAGTTTTGGTTGGCGGATTGCTTGGCAGTGGTCAAATCGGACTTGGCTTGGAGTGGAGCCATATCGAGTATTGGTGTTGCATCAACAACCAAATGATACCCAAGTAACGCGAATAGAGCTGGTGTCTATCTGGCCGAATACTCATAAGATTAAAGCAGTTGAAGTACCGACTGAAGCGGTGATAGGGGCAGTAGGAGGGTATGGGAATTACCGCATTGTGGCTTTGTTGGAGATGGGGAAAGTGGAAGGGGTAGGGGATTCATTACTCCAAAATTCACTCAGTTGGTTGTTGGGAGTTCCTATTCATCAAGTGTATCGGCAAACGGGAGATGGACTATCTTTATCTTGGGAAAGTTGGTGTATACGCAAACGGGCAGTGTTGGGGCAACAATCACTACCAGAAGCATTCGAAATCGCGCACTTGCTGACTCAAGTTAAAGGGGGTGAGGTAGAGCGGATAGTGTTGTCAGAAGATAATGTAATACGGCAACGAACAGAAACAGATGGGTCACGCATTTGGTATTTTGAAGCAGCTTTGTTGGATCGATTGGTGGCGAGTGAATTGTCAACTGTATGGTCTGAAGCGGCTGAAGTACAAGTGTCAGCAATCAATGCATCTGGTAAATCTCAAGTTGCTACAGCATGGGCTCGATATGCGCGCTTAGGCGGATTTGATGTGGTAAGTGTGACTGATCAACAGCAGTTGCAGGAGCGGACGCGAATCATTTTTTCGGATAAGCAACTAGAAGCTGGGATGGTGGGAAGGGCGTTGCGTTTGTTGTATCCATTGGCTTCAACGGAAATAGGGGACACTAGTCAGTATCGTGCTGAAATTGCGGTGGTATTTGGGTTGGATAGTTGGAAATGGCTCAACGATCGGATGATGTATTTGGATTAGAAACTGGGGGTGTTGGAGAATTGGGCAGCACGGAAGGTTTCGCGTAAGAAAACCGTGACTTCTTTTGCATCTGCCGTACGAACTACGGCTTGGAATTGATTGCCTCCAGCCATAAGTTGCTTGAGTTTAAACGACACATTGTCAGCGAGTGAGCCGATATAGGTATTGTCTTGACTGGTAACGGCAATCCAGTGATTTTTGATTATCAGATTAACCAATTGTCCCGGTTGAAGATTGGCAACAACCTTACTGTCGCCCAGGCGAACCAGTTGAGTGGTTTTGGTTTTGCCAGGCTCTTCTATAAAATCGGTGGTAACAATCTTGGTACAACCAAAAGGAGTACAAGGACCGGTTTTGAGCAAGGCACATTTCTTTTGGGCAATGGAATTGAATTTATCGAGACAGAGAACTTGTTCGTATGCAGCAATTGCTTTATCGTTTTCGCCAAGTTGGGTATAGGCTTTGGCAAGCCGATTAAGGGCAGGAATAGAGTTGGGATTTTCCTCAAGTATGGATTGATTTAATTCGACAGCAACAGTCCAGTTTCCATCAAGTGCTGCTTTTATCGCTTGATCTTCTTTATTTTGTTGCATAATTGGTCTACAGAATACTGGCAAATGGGTCAGGGTGTCAATAAGAAACTTTTATATAGTGCGGTATAATGAGCACATCAAACATGATGGAGAAAAAAGGTTATGTCTGGTCATTCAAAGTGGAACAATATTAAAGGTAAAAAATCAGTTGAAGATGCTAAAAAAGGCAAAGTCTTTGGATATGTAGGCCGATTAATTCGGGTGGCGGTGAAAGAGGGTAAAAATGGCGATCCCAACACCAATCCAAGCCTCAGGATGGCATTGGAGAAGGCACGTGAAGCCAATATGCCTAAAGCAAACATTGATCGTGCAATTGAAAAAGGTTTGGGAAAGACAAAATCGGGAGCGTCGATTGATGAGGTAGTGTATGAAGGATATGGTCCTGGTGGGGTCGGTATTATGGTGACTGCAGTGACAGACAATCATAATCGTACCGGTTCAGAGATCAGGACTATTTTTGAGCACAATGGTGGGTCATTGGGTGGACCTGGTTCGGCTGCGTATCTCTTTGATATCGCTCCCGATGGCACGGCGACCGTCAAAATTCCATTACAATTAGATAATCCTGGCACAGTAGCTCAACTTGAATCCATGATTGAGTTGTTAGAGAGTCATGAAGATGTGGAACAAGTAGTGCACAATATGGTGGCAAACTAGCCCATGACGAAACGACAAAAATTTTTGCTGAGCTCAGCGATTTTATCTTTAGCGTTGTTGGGGATCCAATATATATCGATTAGTTATCGGTATGTAGCAATTTTTGGTTTTTTCCTGGTTACGTATCTTGTGTCAGCATGGGCTTTATTCGACGATTTAAAGGGAGTGGAGTGGCTTACCGTATTATCCTTACCTTCGCTTTATGCGGCAGCAATTGCACTGTTTTACTTCTTGCTTCCAGGGAATTGGTTTTCCCGTTTTGTTGTTATTGGATTGTTTGGAGGTGGGATGTATGCATTGTATCTCACAGAAAACATATACTCGGTGGCAGCAGTTCGGACGATTCAATTACTTCGAGCAGCTCACGCGGTTGGTTTTTTATTATCGATACTGACGTTAGTTCTCTTGTACAACACTGCTTTTTCATTCCAGTGGCCATTCTGGGCAAATGGGCTTATTGTGTTTGGAATTAGCTTCCCCGTGATAGTGCAAGGATTGTGGTCCATACGGTTGGAGCCTTTTGTATCTAAGGATATTTGGCGGATGGGTGTGGGTCTGTCAGCAGCATGCGCAATGATGGCGATGGTACTGTCATTCTTACCAGTCACCGTATGGATAGCAGCTCTCTTTTTAGCAACGGTGGTCTACGTTAGTTTGGGATTATTACAACACGAACTCAATGAACGGTTGTTTAGTCGAACAGTAGCGGAATACATTGTGGTTGGTTTGTTAGTTTTGGTAGCAACCATGATTGTTACCCCATGGAAATGAAATTAATGATTGCATACGGTTTTTAAGTAAGAGAATATGGAAAGCGTGGAACAAGAATCTGACCCCCCCCTGCCTGCGGCAGAATCCGGCACAACTGTGTTTGTCGACAATATGTCGGAGGATGTGTGGCCGTTTATTGCGGCGCTCGATAGTGATAATGCCCGTCATGCAGAGATTGATGAAAATGTAGCTTTGACTGACCGGCAATATTTGGGTGTTCGGGCGGAATTTCCTAAAGATTTATTATTTGTGGCTCCAACTGCAATAGAACCCGCATTTGTTCACTATGTAGATGAGTTGGTGGATGGATCAAAACCGCAGGTGATGGTGCCAAAAAACCATTCTGGGCAACTCTCATTAGACATCATGGATGATCAACGGTTATTCGCTGTCATAGAGGGATTGTCGCAAATTCGCTTGGCAAGCTATTGTAGTTCTCAGCCACTGTATCGGTTTATTAACGCAATTTCATCGACAAGGAAAACGATATCTCTACCGGAAACTCCAGAGGAACAAGATTGGCAGCATACTGTGGGATTATTTGGGACAAAGGCTGGTTTGAGAAAAGCATTAACCGCGAATCCCATTAACGGAATCGAAATGGCTCCCGGAGTAGTTGTAGAGGGTAAAAATGCGATTGTGGCAGCCAGTTTGAAGCGGATAGCTACACATGGTGGGGCGGTGATAAAAACGAATAAGGGGCATGCGGGTATGGGGGTGGTTATTATTCGACCAGAAGATTTGCCAAAAGACACATCAGAGTACGAACATTTCATTCGACAGGCATTAATAGCATCGAATGGGTATTGGGAATTATTTCCAGCCATTGTTGAAGCCTATATTCCAGCTGACCGTGAGATCGGTGGGGGATTTCCTAATGTTGAATGTCGAGTGAATGATTCAGGGGATGTGGAGGTGTTGTTTGTATGTGGTATGCGGGTGAAGGGGGGAGTGTTTGCGGGGGTAGAAATGGTACAACATGTGCTGCCCCCTCAATGCGAAGCGATGGTGCGTGAGGTAGGAGTGCGGTTGGGTTCGCGGTATGCTCAGGCGGGATATAGAGGATATTTTGATATCGATTTTATAGCTGATAAATCAGGTAAATTGCATGTATGTGAATCGAATGTACGGCGGACTGGTGGAACTTGGGCATATCGAGTGGCTAAGCGGCTTTTTGGAAATGATTTTCCGGCAGATCGTTATTTTGTCACCAATCTCATGTCATTATCGAATCAAGCATATTATCGATTTGATTCATTGATGAAACGGTTAAAAACAGTATCATTTACAGCCAATGAGCCAGAAAAAGCTGGAATGATCGTGGCGTCAGCAAATCTATTACGTCAAGGCAAACTGAACTATATGGTAGTTGCAAAAAATAAAAGTGAAGCAGCGGAAATCGAACGAGAAATTGCTTATTTACTCGAGTAATATTTGTTTATACTGTGAAGAAAAATAAAAAGAAGGATGGGGGAACAGGGGAGAGCTATAGTCCTATAACACTATATCCTATAATAATGCAAATAGATTGTTTCACGGCCTATAATTATATATTTCACGATATACGTGCTTAGCAGAACGACATATTGGACTGCTAACGATTCCTTAAAAAACCCGAAGACTTAATTGCGACAACATCTGCGGAGTAGTGTACCTCCCCATTGTGGATAAGTCGTCCATCTTGATAGAGATTGATATACTCTCTAGACGTAACCAGAGGTAGAAGACCAAGGACTTTAGTTGGTCAGAATGACTACCAGAGAGAAGCTGCTAATTGGAGGTAAATAGATCGGGCGTAAAGAGAATTAAATGGTATTTATAGACAATTTCCCAAAATAGTCGAATGATCATCATCCCCTGCGGGGAGCATGGGTTATAAAGTGTCGCACAATATACCTTTTACGACACTGTGTCTGTTTTGGGGGGAGGGTAGTATTTTTTGTATTTGCGCGGTTAAAAATTTTCTAAATACCTATTTATTCCCTTTTTACCCCAATGCGGTTTTTATTACTTATCCTCCGAACTCGACATGTGCTCTGTGGGTCAATTTATGTAAAAACCCGAAACTAAAAATAGTTGTTAGGGTTTAGGGTGTAGTTAATAGCTTTCTGTGATAATTTCGATATATATTCGTGTAGCAAGCTAATTTATATCTCTGTTACCTGTATTGAGACTAATTTGGTATGAATAGTTAATCGTTTTATGCCTAGAAAAGCCGAATTTGGGCATTCTGCGCGGTCGCTATCTGGTAGAGGGGCATTTTTTATGTTTTTCAGCACGTTTGTATTCACTATCCTCGCTAGAATTCAGCTTTGCTGAATCTGGCTGTGGACGTTACACAAACGTACTTCAAAACACGGCTTACATAAACGCGCCTCAAACATTTGATGTATAGTAACTTCATGAAAAAAATTGTGTGTTTGGGTGATTCGATTACGGATAATTCTGAAGCAGAAAGTTATGTAGATACGTGGCAGCGATTATGTGATGAGCGATTGGGCGTGGGCGCATATAAGATTTATGGTGCTGGTGTGAGTGGTGAAACTGCCTGGGATGGCTTACAGCGGTTGGAGGTAGATGTGCTACAGTATAAACCAGATCTGGTCACTATTTGTTTTGGTCATAATGAGGTTCATCATGGGGTGTCCGTGGCTGATTACCAGCGATCTCTTGAGGCAATTATTTCACGGATTAAAGCGGTAAAATCTGACATCTGGCTGATGACACCGACGCAAATCGCCGTATATGAATTGACTGACCAGGATGGAAGAATGTCTGAGCGATATGTCCCATATCTGGACGCCCTCAAGGAGATTGCAGAAAAAAGGGGATGTCCCCTACTAGATTTATGGCGAGTGTTTGAAGGACATTCTTTTAATGAAATTTTTACGTTTACATTTGATTATGAGGGATTATCTAGCAGAGATTATTTACATCCAAATCAGCTTGGTCATGAGATTATTGCTTGGCGACTGATGGATGAGCTGGAAAAGAATTAGTTATGTCGCACAATAATATCCCCTATTAAATAAATAAGTCTACATGCGACAATATTAAATATATTGATGTATCAATCTAATAAATAGATGATACATTAATCGTCTAGCTCAGAATCCCCCGTTTTTGGGCCATTACACGGGCTTGTACCTGGTGGAGGGGAGATTTCGTACTTTTCCGTTTTTATTTCACTGTTTCGCTCGGGTTTTACCCGGCCCGCCCGCCGGCGAGGCAGGGCTGCAAACGTTACATAAAAACTGCAAAGTACGATGTTTGTACATTCGGAATATTGATTTACAGTTTGGAAATGAGGTCGCAGAGGGCGTGGTAGTTTTCGATGTGATTTAGAGTGGGTTCGCCGACTGCGTAGACGTCGTGGGGCAATTCTTGTAGGGGTCGAAGCAAATCTTGGTACTCGGACAGGGTGGGAAAAACCCCAGGTTGGGAAAAATCTTCGTTCAAAATACCACCGTGTGCGTCGGTTCCATTGTAGGGTTCATAGAGCGTATTGATGTGACAGAGATGGGTATAGGGACTGAATGCTTTGGTGGTGGTGTGGAAATTTTGCGGGTTCATACTGAATGTGTGACAAAAATCATTGGTGAAACCGATTAAATTTCTTCGACATAAATCTTGAAGACCCTCGATTCCAGCGGGGTATTCAGGAATCGGAATCAATCGATTGCCGTTGTTGTAGGTGGCTTGGGGAATGAGCTCTACGAGCAAGGCAGTATTACACTCGTGAGCAATACGACCCAAATTTTCTAATGCTTGATTGCGATAGTTGGTAGCTTCATTGTTATTTAGAGTGGGAAAGTTATCATCTGGTGTCATGCAGAATTCGGGGCTCAATGCAAGTGTCATGGGTTTGGTATTACCACTATGAATGTTGACATACATAGCTTGCCAGGCAGCAGCTGATTTGAGACATGTGGTTATTAATTGGATTGATTCTTCGCGAATTTTACCAGGGTAGGCGAGATTGGCTTCGTGACCGGATGAGGTGATACCCCAGAAATGTAATCCAAATGGAATACCTTGCTGTTGAAGGGCGGTGAATAGTGGTAGATATGATTCAGCTTGATCAACTCGGTACCATACCTCAACAAATTTTGGATTAATCGCAATGCGGTCTTGCCAATTCTGTGGGCCAATTTTTATTCCCGGAACTATCATAGATTATTAGTATACGACGCCTCTCCCCTCTCTTGACAGGGGAGGCTCGACTAAGATATCTTTATTATATGTCGCACAATAATGAAGCATTTGCCTCTTGCAGATCACTCGCTTTTCCACGTACACTGAGTTTAATCTTCCCTACTCTTGGGTCTATTGTTTTGTGGTTAATTTTTCCTTTACGTCCAAGTAAATTAATTATAGTGATGCTGCTCTCCCCTACTATAGGATGTTGTTCATTTTGGAATGTTTCATAGAAAAGTTATCCACATATGCATATGTTGATATATCAATCAAAATTAGTTAATATATGAATTAGCAGTCATACAGGATAATTGATAATGTCCGATAGTATTTCATTAAAACAACTACACATCCGTTACTTAGAATATCTCGAGGTAGAACGTCAGGTAAGCCAGTACACTATTCGAAATTACAATTTCTATATTCAACGATTTATTAGCTGGATGGATGAGTCAAAAATTGATTCGGTGGTAAATCAAATCGATGATGAACTCATTTCAAAGTATCGGATGTATTTGGCTCGGCTGACCGACGAGCGTGGTGAGTCCTTGTCTCGGGTGACTCAATCCTATCATGTGATTGCCCTGCGCTCTTGGTTTAAATGGATGATAAAACGAGATATTAAAGTGATGGCACCGGAAAAAATTGAACTTCCGAAGGTCGAGAGCCACTCGTTAAAGTTTTTGACGGTCGATCAATTGGAGCGATTGTTGGCTCAACCAAAACTTGCAACAGTAATTGGATTGCGGGATCGCACTATTTTGGAAGTCCTGTTTTCAACTGGCTTACGGGTGTCAGAATTGGTCAGGCTTACCCGTGACCAAGTAAATTTAGAAAAACGGGAATTTGGGGTAATTGGTAAGGGCAAAAAAATTCGGGTGGTTTTTTTATCTGAGCGGGCAGTTCGTTGGTTGGAGCGGTACGAGTTTACCCGAAAGGATTCCTGGGAACCGTTATTTATTCGATATGCCAAGCGGAAAGACTCGATTACATCAAGTGGAGAAAAGATGCGGCTTACCCCCAGGAGCGTGCAGCGTTTGGTGGAAAAGTACCGAAAAATGGCCAAGCTGCCGGTTCCAATCACTCCCCATGGACTCCGGCACACTTTTGCTACCGACCTCTTGAGTCATGGTGCAGGACTGAGGGAGGTGCAGGAAATGCTTGGTCACAAAAACGTTGCTACAACGCAGATTTATACCCATGTCACCAATCCTCAACTACGGGCAGTACATGACAAATATCATAGCGGAAATACAGATACTAACCTCTAGTATTTATTATTATGTTTTTCCTCGAGGAGACTTGTTTTTAGCGGCTCGAATCAGTCCTTTTATGTCCTGATTTAAGATGAAAAATGTGTTGATATATCAATGTATAAAATATAAGAATAACCTATCACTCGTGCATGAATACTGCTAACGTCCGATAGTGTTAGTTGATTCCCTTCATCACTTGTTGAGCAACAGCGGTAACAGAGGTGGTGGGTTTGGTGCCAAGGAGGGATTCCAGTTGCTTGATCAGATCAGCAGGATCCTTGTAGGAATAGACTCGGTTAGTGATCATGGAAATGCTGCTACTGACGGGGTACCCTTGACGGTAAAAACAAATGATGGGTTTACCCAACATATCGGCCCATCCAAGTTCAATACCTTGACCAGTGGCAGAGAATGAAACTTCAGCGACAACTAAATTTATAGCTTGGAGAACGGCTTTGGTGTCGGCGGTTTGTCCCCCACCCCCCATGTATGGCAAAATAAGCTCATGCTCAGAGGCGATGGGAGAATTCAAGAGGGGTTGATAGAGCTCGAGTTGATAATCAAATGACCGGGAATGAGAGATGTATATTTTCATTTCCGGTACCAATGACTAACATTTGAAATTGATAAGAGGCGATTCGTTTGGTGTTGCCACCGTTCCAAGCCCAAGGTGATGAGTTGATCGAGTAATTGATCGTATGGAAGCCCGCTTGCTTCCCAGAGTTTGGGGTACATACTGATGGCGGTAAAGCCGGGCATGGTGTTGAGTTCGTTGAGGTAAATATCCATGGTCTGACTATCGACGAGGAAATCAGCCCGAGCAGGTCCGGAACAGTTCAAAAGCCTGAAGGCTTTGTGAGCGGTAGCTTGAATTTTTTCAGTTACTACCTGAGGAAGATTGGCGGGAATATGCGCTTCGCTTTTACCATCCACATATTTGGCATCGTAATCATAAAATTCATTGGAAGGATTAATTTCTCCCAAAACACTGACTTTGGGATCATCATTTCCTAGGACAGCACATTCAATCTCGCGAGCATGCGGCACTCCCTGTTCAATCAAGATCTTGGTGTCAAATTGAAATGCGGCTTGAATAGCGGGGATTAATTCTTGTTGGGTATGGACTTTGGTAATACCAACACTGGATCCTTGATTGGCAGGTTTTACAAACAAGGGGTAGTGGAGTTTGTTGACAATGTATTGAAGGGTAGGGTTTGGGTTGGTGTCCCAATGATATTTGTCAGTCCAAGCGAAAGGAGTAACCATTAACCCTTGTTGGAGACAGAGTTGTTTTTGGACTACCTTGTCCATACAGAGTGCGGATGCCAAGACACTGCAACCAACGTAGGGTAGGTGAAGCATTTCTAGCATGCCTTGAACGGTACCGTCTTCTCCGTACGGACCGTGAAGGACGGGGAAAATAATATCGATGTTTTGATGAGTGAGATCAGTAGGGATGAGGGATTTTTCTGTTGAAGCGGGTAATTCTACCGCTTGAGCAGGCGTAAGCTCAGTCCATTGGTTTTGTTTGGTGATGTAGATGCCGATGACTTTGTATTTGTCTGGATTGAGGTGATCGATGACAGAGCGAGCAGAGACGATAGAGACTTCGTGTTCGGTATTTGTGCCACCAAAGATGACGGCTACGTTGAGTTTATTCATAGATTGTTCTCCTAATGCTTGGGTGTAATCCGGTGAGGATGGTGTAGGGGATGGTGTGTTCAATTTCGGCAAGGTGTGGAACGCTGTTTGGAGCAGAATTATCTGGACTGATCAACGTTACTTGATCCCCTACTTTACAATCGGCGGAGAGTTTGACCATGGTCATGTTCATGCACACATTGCCAATAATGGGGTATGAAGTGTCGTTGATAACCACACTTCCTTGGTTGGACAAACTGCGGTTGATGCCTTCCGCATACCCGGCAGGAATAACCCCGATTGTTTCTGAGGTGGTGGTTTGGTACGTGCCACCGTACCCCACTTGACTTTGGGGTGGAATGGTTTTGACACTGGCAAGGTGACTCATGAAGGTGAGAATGGGTTTGAGTGCAGTAGATTCAAAGGGAGAGTAACCATAGATTCCTAATCCGATTCTGGAAAAGGAAAAGTATGAATCATCAAGCCAACTCGCAGCAGCAGTGGCAGCAATGTGTTTGTATTGGAAGGTGAAACCAGCCGTTTCAAATTCAGTTACCATGTGTTTGAATAGGGAAATTTGATTCTTGGAAAACGCATCTTTGCTTCGGTCGTCTGCTTGGGACAGGTGGGAAAAAATTCCCTCCAGTTTTAGGTTGGGATATTGTTTGAGTGCTTTGATCCAGTCATTGATTTGATGTGGTTGGATTCCTAATCGACACATGCCTGTGTCGAGTTTGAGATGAATTTTTGCATGAGGTTGGTAATTTGCAAGAGCTGTGAGGGTGGTAAGATCGGCTACTGAAAAGGTAAAGGGAAGTGTGTGGAGCGTGTGGTAGTTTTCGGGAAAGGTGTATCCCAAAATGAGGATAGGAGTTTTGATGTGGGCTTTTTGAAGTTGATACGCTTCATACAAAGAATCGACGCAGAGATAAGGTGCGTTGAGTGTATCGACTATGGTTGCGACGGGGATTAAACCGTGACCATATGCATTGGCTTTCAACACGGGGGCGACAGGAGTGTGGTGAAGGTTTTGGAAGTAGTGTACGTTGGAAATAAAAGCCTGTTTATCAAGCAGTATTTCGTTGAGGACTCGGTAAGTGCGTCCAAGTAGTTTCATTATTTATTCAATCGATATATCGTGTAATTTAAAAAACTTGCGAATGAAATCCACACAAGATAAGGCACAAGTAACCATCCGGCAGTTTTGGAAATTCGGTAGCTAGCGATGATGGTAAAAATGACGGTGATAACCAATAAGCCGATCTCAATCAGCGCGAGAAGTGGATTTTTGAGACCAAAGAAGAAGATGGACCATAAGAGGTTTAAGCATAATTGGAAGTAGAAAAAGATGGTGGCAATAAGCTTGGAAACAGCATCACCTTTGGTGATGGTCAAAAGATATAAACTGATTCCCTGCATGAGATACAACGCAGTCCATACCGGTCCAAACAACCAACCTGGTGGAGTGAAGGTTGGTCGGTTGATGGTCAGATACCACGAGTTGACAGACGAAGCAGTAGCAAAACTACCGATGATACCGGGAAGAAAACAGATGATAAGTGAGGTGATAAACGGTTTTAGTTTGATTGATTTAAACATATTTTTTCCCTTTAATTAATAAACATGGCATCGCCAAAAGAGAAAAAACGATAACCAGTATCAACGGCAGTTTGGTACGCAGTACCCATAAGGGAGGTATGGAATGTATCAAAGGTATGAGAGGTATTGGGAGAGGAAACAAAAGCAGTAACGAGCATGAGAAGTGATGATTTAGGAAGATGAAAATTGGTGATCATACCGTCCACGAATTGGAATTGGTAAGGAGGCATGATGAACAAGTTTGTGGTTCGTAGCTCGTGGTTCGTAGATTTGAGGCGGTTGTCTGTGGTGGCAGATTCCAATACTCGACAAGATGTTGTGCCGACAGCAATAATTTTTTTGCCTTCAGCTTTTGCTTGGTTGAGACGGTTGGCTGTGTCGGGGCTAATGTCATACCATTCGTGATGAAGGGATTTGGACTCAATTTGTTCGGGGCGTAATTTGGCAAATGTGCCCGGTCCCACATGGAGGGTTACCCGTTCAATTTGGACGCCTACATCAGACAATTTCTGTATGAGTTGAGGAGTGAAATGGAGGCCTGCAGTAGGCGCGGCAGCTGACCCCTTACGGTCTGCATATACGGTTTGGTATTCCGTTCTCAGGACTGCTTCAGACAAAGGAGAGTCAATATAGGGCGGGATGGGAGTCTGACCAATTTGATCGATCACTTCACTTGTTGAGTGTGTTGGTTTTGCTGCAACAAGATGAATGGTGATGGTGCCGGTTTGGTTATTTTTGGCAATCACTTCACCAGTCAGTTCGTCACCAAATCGAACGATTTGGGTGGGTTTTAAGCCCCGTGACATAGCTTCCCACTCATCAGTTCCTGTGGGACGAAGGAGTAAAACTTCCGTGACTCCCCCACTCTCTTTGCGACCAATTAAACGAGCAGGAAAGACTTTGGAATCATTGAGAACAAGGACAGATTTTTCTGATAAAAATTCAGGCAATTCCGTAAAAATATGGTGGGATATTTCTTGGGTGTTGCGGTCTACAACCATGAGTTTGGCTGCATCGCGCGGATTGGTCGGAGTTTGAGCAATTCGGTTATCGGTGAGTGGGTAATCAAAATCTTCTGGTCGTATCATGTGAATTTATCTCGAGTATCATATACCCCACCCCGGTATACACAAAAAACAGGGGGGTATAAGCAAAGTATGGGGCGAACGGGGAGATAAATCAAGTACAATACAGGTATGAATATCGGCAAAGGTAGTGCAGCGTTTGAAACGTATTACCAAAAAATATTTGGTGATACCTACCGTGATTTAATCCATCGCATACGGGATGATTTTTACCCTGTGTTTTTGGTGCGGGAGGATAAACGGGATGAAGTACGTGCATTGTGGCAACAGTTGGGATATTTATGGCAGGAGCTATCGTGGATGAGAGGAATAATTATGTGGCCGGAAGGGGTTCTTTTTGGAACCTTGTTGCCTGGAGTGAATGAGGGATGGTTGTATCCCCTCTCCCCTAGTTCGTTGCTGCCTGTTCGAGCATTACATATTCAGCCGACTGATATTTGTTTTGATGCATGTGCGGCTCCGGGAGGAAAAACAATTGCGATTGCCCGACATCTTGCAGCACATACAAAAGCATTAACAGCGAATGATCTTTCACCTGCCAGGTCAGTTCGACTACGGAGAAGTATTCGTCAATTTGGATTGACTGACCGTGTAGATTTCACTACAGGACCTGCGGAAATTATTGCCCGGAGAATTGATCATACGTTTGACAAAATTTTGATTGATGCACCATGTAGTAGTGAAGGACATGTATTGGAATCCCCCACACATATGGATCAATGGTCCTACAAACGGATTAAGGTACTTAAGAAACGGCAGCTGAGTTTGCTTGATGCATTATTACCTAAATTGTCACCAACAGGTCGGCTGGTGTATTCGACGTGTGCCCTGACTCCCGAGGAAAACGAACAAGTGGTGATGGAGGTATTGCACCACTACGGTGAAATTTTTGAGTTAAAACAAATCAATTGGGAAGGTTATCCGGGATCAGTTGGAATGGCAGAATTTGGAATCGATCCTAGCTTGGTTCATCGGGTGTGGCCACATAGAGATAATCTTGAACCAATGTTTGTGGCAGTGTTCGAGCGGAGGCATGCCGTACAATAGGTATAATGAAACGTTTTGGTTTATTGCTACTGTTCGTTGGTTTGGGTGGGGTTATCTATAGTGTTTTGGTCCAAAAGTCAGCATACCGTACTGCGCAAACTCAGTCATCGATCTTACCGGTAGCTTCTCCGAGCTCTCAGCCAGTATTTGGATTGGTGGAACAGGAGATTCAATTGATATCGCTTGCAACTGCAGGAGCTGCTTTCCGGATGAATTGGCAAGAGCTTGCTGCAGCACAAGTTCGGGTTGGCATTAATGGTGAATTGGCATCGAGTAGTGCAGAGCTTGCTTCTCGATCGGGATGTGAGATATTGACCAGCGCTGCATTTTATGGCGCTGATGGGAAACCGTTGGGATTACTTGTTTCAAATTTTCGGGAATTATCACCGTGGCGAAAGAACCAATTGTTTAATGGAGTGATCGGTTTTGATTCAGAGGCAAATCGTGTCACCGTTGATTTGGAAGAACCATCCAGATCATATTTATGGGCAGTTCAGGCTGGTCCCTTACTGTGGCATGACGGGGCATTAGTTCCCCTATCATTGAAATCAGATCAATCCGCTCGCCGGATTTTGGCCGCAATAACCACCGATGGAAAGTTGATGGTGGGAGTGGTGGTGGCAGAAGATAGTTTATTTGGGGGACCAAAACTTTCTGAAATGAATTCAGTTATCACCGCGTGGCAAACCGTGTCAGGATATACGTTTACATCTGTGTTGAATTTGGATGGTGGAACAGCATCAGCTTTTTTGTCTGACACGCTTAAATTGAAAGAATTAAAACCAATCGGTAGCTATTTGTGCGAAAAGCGTTAGGTGTCAATTTCAACTCGTTTGTGGGGAGAGTGGTGACCGGAAATAATGTGAATGGATGTGGCGGGGAGATGAAAGTATTCGGCGAGTAGTTCAATTAATGCGTGGTTAGCTTGGTTTCGTTCGGGCTTAACTTTTAATCGAACTTCATATCTATCATCGCCGAGTTGGGTGATTTTGTTTTTCTTGGCTTCAGGAATGACAGTAATTTTCATTATTCGGTGATGACAATTTCATTTATTCGGTTGGTGAGAATCCATTTGTTATTTACAAACAGGAATCCGTCCAATCGATAGGTTCCTGGTTTATTTTGCATATTTTGACTCAGCATCATAGTGATAGAGGCGACAGAATTTTCGCGACTACCTTCAATTTTTGTATCCCCCGTAGTATTGAGTGCCACGCTTTGATTGTTGATATCGCAGATTTCTAAAATTCGCCTTGTCCCTGTGGGAAGAACGCTGCCATCGGTTTTTTCTACGCGGTAAAAAATATTTGGTTGGTTGTATCGTTCTTCGATTTTTGCCAAAGAATAACTTGATTCGAGTGATGGTTGTTCGATAATACCTGATGAAGTGGCATCACTTATGATGCCGGGATAGAGGCTTGTCTTCCAACCAGCAACTTTTTTGGGAGTTGCAGAGGCGGAAGCGGTGCAGGGCACAAGACTTTGTTCAACAGACTGAACTATTGTTGGTGTGGGAGATGGTTCTGGCGTAGGTGAAGGAGTGGAGTTGTTTGGTTGCACGGCATTAATAATGGAGTTGACCGTCAATAATACAGCGACGATAGTGAGGATGATAAATACATTTCGCTTGCTTTGAGAACCTGTACGCATGCACACATCCTACCACATATTACCAAACGTTCTGATGGAGACGAACTGAATCAATTTCTTCAGCAGTATGTGGAGACATTCCGACTTGTGGATAGCCCAGTGGAATGACATTAACGATGACGTGCGACAGAGGGATATGAAAGAGAGATTTAACTTGATTTTCTTGCTCAGGTTCAACATTGCGCCACACACCACCTAAAGATAGCTCGGTAGCTTGAAGGAGAATATTTTGTGTCGCGATGGCAATATTTTCAACAGCCCATTCTCTGTTTTCCTGGGTACATGAGGGAATGATAACTACAGGAGCTTTTTCGATATATTTTTGAACGCCGTCGGGACCATTAAGGATGGTGTTTAATTGTTGTTTGAGGTTGGTGTCAGTGACTACCGTAAAATGAGTATCGCGTTTATTCTTGGCTGTGGGAGCATAAAACGCAGCAGCAATGATGTTCTGGACTTGTTCATCACTAACTAATTCAGGAGTAAACGCGCGAATACTTCGACGATTCTGAATGCATGCAGCGATCATGAAATAATTCTCCTTGTTTTAATCATATTACTTCCACCGTTTTGGCCAAAAATATAAACAATCATTGGGGTGACGGGGAACTAAATGAAAATGGAGATGGAAGACTGATTGTCCCGCATCACTACCATTGGCGTTGAGAACATTTATACCAGTCGCTTGATACTGCTGTTTAAGTATAGGAGCCAGACGGTGAACTACTTTAGATATCTCCATCATGGTTAATTCATCGATATCAAGAATATTTTCAAAATGCTTTTTTGGAATGACTAATGTGTGGCCAGGGGTAACGGGATATTTGTCTGCGATGGCTAGAACCGTATCGGTTTCATAAATAGTATTTCGAGGCGACACCCCTTGAATGATTTGGCAAAATACACAATTCGACATAATTAGTATCAGTCTATCAGGGTTTTGTTATACTTGCTTCATGAAGGTTGTTTAATGATTTTTATGAGGAAACGGTATAGTATTTTTTCATGGGGATTGTTCGATTTTTTCTGGCATTAGCGATTATTCAATACCACATTGGAACGCCAACACTGTCCTTATTTTTGAATAACAACACGACGATTGCGGCTTTCTTTGTGATATCTGGTTTTTCGGTTGCGTATGCAGTATCGAAAAAATATGCGTTTACTAAAAAAGGTTTGCTCGCATATTACAAAAACCGTTTGTTGCGAATTTATCCTCTGTATTTTATTGCATTAATGGCAGCTTTAATGATCCAATTATGGATCTATCCCCGTGCCGACATGACATCTTTAGCTATAGCACTGAATCAGCTCAAAACAGGGACTGTTGTTCAAACAGGTCATTATATTTTTGAGAATCTCACCCTATGTAATTTGTGGCATGCGTGGACTATAACTCCCCCAACGATTCCGTTGATTGTGTTGCCAGCGTGGACATTACTGATTGAGTTTTGGTTTTATTTGCTTGCGCCATTTCTTAATCGCCTATCAAACAAATGGCTTCTTGGTGTATTTTGCTTGAGCATGATTGTCCGGTACATAACCTTTCACCATTTGTTGGGGCTTCATACCATGCCTGATAATCAATTTTTCCCTAATCAACTTGCATATTTTGTGATGGGAATCTTAAGTTATAGGTGGAGTGAAAGACTTATCGTAAAAAAGCAAGTTCACGCATTTATTGTTTTAGTGGCAATGAGTTGTTTGATTTTGTTTGGTTATTCCGTATCTGCAACAGGAATAACCCATTGGTTATTTTTGGTGGTTTTATCGCTGAGTTTGCCGAGTATTCGGCCATTTGATTCACTCTCACCAACAATTAAATTCTTGGGAGAAGTAAGTTACTCATTGTTCCTTTTTCACTTGCCCCTCGTGTGGTTGGGTATGACCTACTTTTCATCACAAATAACATTATCAATTATTTGGTATCTCATTATTATTGTCAGTTGTATTGGTTCATATCTGTTGGTTAGGCCACAGGTCAAGAAAGTGTCAGCGTTTCGATTATCAGCAAAATAAGCATGTTTTTGCGATGTATCAGTGAAGAAGTTTATGCTATAACTTGAAGGTGAGTGATTTAGCTAGACTAACGGCAGTTTCACCATTAGATGGTCGGTATCGAAATAAAACCGAGGAATTGGCACACTATTTTTCCGAATTAGCGTTGATTACCTACCGTGTGCGGGTAGAGGTGGAGTATGTGCAGTGGATTGGGGTGGTGGCAGGACGAAAGACGATCGATCCAATATTGCGAAAAATTTTCAAGAATATTGTGCGTGATTTTGATGTCAAAGAAGCAGAAAAAGTTTTGCGTATTGAAGCGAAAATTCATCATGATGTCAAAGCAGTGGAATACTATCTACAAGAAAAATTGGTGGATTACCCTGATTGGTGGCCGTGGATTCATTGGGGTTTGACCAGTGAGGATACCAATAGTTGTGCGTATGGTTTGATGTTTAAACACGGATTGTTGCAGGTCATTTTTCCTGCGTTAGAAACATTGATTCATACAATTCTCATGATGGCGGGCACCTATCGATCGGTACCAATGTTGGCGCGAACACATGGTCAACCCGCAATACCAACCACGATGGGAAAAGAATTATTTAATATTGGTTACCGGTTACAGCAAGAATATCAGCAGCTAATTGGTCTACCGATTGAGGGGAAATTGACCGGAGCAGTGGGTAATTTTAATGCGATGGCAAGTAGTTTTCCCAAAAATGATTGGGTGACGCTGACGGATGGATTTGTATCGGATTTGGGCTTGCAGCCTAATCATTTCACGACACAAATACTTCCTTCTGACAGCTTGATTCGGATTTTTGATAGTTTGCGCCGGATGAACAGTATCTTGTTGGGTTTCGATCAGGATATATGGCGATACATCAGTGATGGGTATTTCCGTCTCAAAGTGGTGGAGGTGGAAGTGGGTTCATCCACCATGCCACAAAAAGTTAATCCCATCGATTTTGAAAACAGTGAAGGAAACTTGGGCTTAGCCAATGCGCTTCTCACTCATTTTAGTGAAAAATTGCCTATCTCTCGATTGCAGCGAGATTTGTCTGATAGCACGGTAAAACGGAATATCGGGAGTGCATTGGCGTATTGTCTATTGGGATATTCTTCTTGCGTGACTGGGTTGGGTAAATTGCAATTGGACGAATCGACGCTGGCAAACGATTTGGCAGCGCATGAAGAAGTGATTGCTGAAGGAATACAAACTATTTTGCGTTCACAGGGAGAAATGAGAGCGTACGAGCAGCTCAAAGCACTGACGCGGGGAAAGCAATGGTCGAAGGTAAAGTATGCCAAATTTGTGGATGATTTACCGGTGCCGTTATCTATCAAGCAGCAATTACGCGCGCTCTCCCCCGCTACCTATGTGGGGCTGGCAGCACAATTGGTGGCTGATGGGATTAAACACATTAACAATGAGGAAAGGAAAGCATGAAACATATTCGCCCTCGATCGATTGCAGTGTGTGGTGGTGCGTTTGGTGATGAAGGGAAGGGTAGAATTATTGATGAATGGGTGAATCAATATGCGGCCCAAGGTCCGGTTGTGGTGTATCGGGATAATGGCGGGGCGAATGCAGGACACACGGTAGAGTTTGCCAATGGTGAGCGACTCGCATTGCACCAATTACCGTCGGGAATATTTTCTGCCAAAGCGATTGTAGTGTTGGGTAAAGGCATGGTGATTCACCCCATCGATTTGGTGACTGAACTGAGAGGAGTCGAGCGTGCGGTGGGTGACCATCAACATGGAACCGTAAAAATTGATGAGATGGCGACGTTATCCTTGGATACTCACCGGGCGTTTGAAGCAGTATTAAAAGGATGGTTGGACGGATACAAAGCGGGTACAGGGCGGGGAATTTCTCCCGCGTATGCTGACGTGCTGTTGCGCCAACCCGTTCGGGTGAAAGATCTCAAACCATTTAATCGAGAAAAACTGGCAAAGCATTATCAGTTGTATGCGGCTTTGGTAAACGGTTTGGGGATGAATTTGGCTGAGATCGAAGTACCTCAATTGGATTCAGATACGTTGGTGAAGGTGGGGAGCGAAGCTCAATTTATATCCCGATTGGAACAGGCAGCAAAGGAATTAGCTCCCTTTATTGAAGATGTGTCTGAATTTATCCGAACCAGTTGGGCGGACTCGCGCTATGCATTTGTGTTTGAAAAAGCACAGGGTTTGGGCTTGGATGCTCGGTGGGGAGCCTATCCCGATGTGACGGCGTCGGACATCACCTTTGAGGGAATTACGGCATCTACAGAAGGAGCGGTATTGGTGTCCGCGATAAAAACCAAAGTGGCAGTGATCAAGAGCACCTATATGTCGAGTGTAGGATCGCGTAAATTACCCACCATGATGACGGGAACATTGGCAGAAAAAATTCGGGCTGACGCGCATGAATATGGAGCGACGACCAAACGACCGAGAGACATCGCCCACTTAGATTTGGTGCTGTTAAAGTATTTGGCAGAAGTAGGCAAAGTCGATAAATACGTGCTGACTCATATGGATATTGCGTATTCCAAAACGCCGATTAAAGTTTGTGTTGGATATACCATCAAAGGTAAACCGGCGGCGTATCGACCGGATCAAGCATATTTAGACCAGGTCAAGCCAGTCTATGAAGAATTGGAACCTTGGGATAGTGAAGCGATTCGAAAGGCGAAAAACTATCGTGAATTGCCGAAAGAGGCCAAGACCTTTTTAAAGTTTGTGGCGAAATACCTTGGTCGATCAATCATCATGATCACCACGGGACCAAAACGGCATCAAGGAATCCGATTGCGAGTCTTGCCATAGTGTTGTCGTGGTAGACTGTGGACATGAGTTATCCAAAGTTTTTTGAGATTGATGGTGAGTTGGTGGTAGTGACTGAAGAGCATGAAGAGTTAGCAGGATTGTCGGTGCCGTTGGGCCGACCCTATCCCCCCTTTAAAGCATTGAACCAAGGGGAAGAAATCACCCGGGGAGAATTCTTGGAAAAACTCAGAGATCGGTATCCCGATTCCAAAATGGCATCACTGTTTTAGTTTTTTGAGTTTTCAAAGGCTTTGGCGACGGAAGGGCTGTTAGCGGTCAAGCGTTTGACCGTCAGTTCGGATGCTTTATTATTCGCTAGTCGTAAATTATTATCCGACTTTAATAAATTCTCTTTGACTTTATTTAAGTGTTCAATAGTCTTATCAATTTCTTCGATAGCTTTACCAAATTGATCGGAAGCTAAATTATAGTTTCGGGAGAAGGCTTCTTTAAAGGCATTCATGTTGGCTTCAAAATTGGTGACATCGATGTTTTGATTTTTGAGGGCAATAATGGTTTTGCGCAACTCTTGGGATTTGAGATTACCTTGACGTAAAAAACCAATAATGGTGATGAAGTGTTGAGGGCGGATAGCATACATGTTGGGATAGTCAGACACGGTGACGATGTCGTCATAGTATTCATTGTCTTTTTCAAGCAAACTGACGAGAACGGCGTATTCACATTTTTTCTCGCGTCGGTCTTTGTCCAATTCTTTAAAGAAGTCTTTGTTTTTATGTTTGGTGGCGGTGGTGCTGTCTTCGTTTTTCATTTCAAACATGATAGATAGAATTTCATTGTGATCGTCATCATATTCGCGGTAGATGTAATCCCCCTTTGATCCGGAAGATGATACTTCATTGTCTTTACCAAATTTAGCCATGGGAAAGGCAAAGGGTCGGAGTTTGTTGAATTCATTTTCGCAATGAACTTCGAGTGACTCCCCTATCATCTTGGTACTCATACGGGAACGCATTTCTTTGAGTGAGACCAATGCTGTCTCACTGGCTTTGAGTTGGTCTGCCAGTTTTTGTTCACTCAATTCTTTTTGATGTTTAATCTCTTGAATTTCCAATTCTTTGTCACTCAATTTTCGGCGATATTCTTCTTCAAGTTTTTGTTGCTGTTCTAGTGATTTAACTTTGGTTTCGGATTCGATTTGTTTGCCAATACTTTCAAGTTTGGTGTTGAGTGTGGCAATTTCTTGATCTTTTTTAGTGAGTGCTTCTTTGGCTCGGGAGATGAGATCTTTTTCTTTGAGCTCCGATTCGAGCTGTTTTTCTTTTTCAATACTTTGTTTTGCCATTTCAAGCTGACTGTTGAATTCCTCTGTCTTGATCGATTTAATCAACGTGTCGATAGAAGATTTATCAATGTCAGTTTCATGGATGGATTTGAGGTCTATCATGTCCCCTTTTTCGGCATTTTCGAGGAGAACGAGGGTATGTTCATCTTGGATAGAGACTTTAATCGTTTTCATGAGGTCATGATACCTTATTTTAGAAATTGTTTTTGTTGGTTTTTTAG
>CAZKZW010000004.1:0-32097 GCA_964557365.1 uncultured Pseudomonadales bacterium
TCAATTAATAAATTAGAAAAAATCTTAGAGCAGGAAAATTTAGAGTATCTATCTCCTGAAAAAGGGGGGGGGTGGTGCCGAACAAATCGAGCAGGTAATTGCCGAGATAAGCATCAATAATGTGATATTTCAGATTTTGATAAGCCTTGCTGCAAGCTATATTGAAAAACTACTTAAAAAGTTATGGATATTTGCAAAAGAACATAAAAATCCAAAGAACAAACATCGTCAACATGTTCATATCTACTTTTACCTTGGATTGCTAAAAAAGAATGCAGTCTTTTTGAATTTTAATATTGAAGACAGGCATAATAGATCTGAAATCCTAAAACTTATAAAGAAAAACAAACACCCTGTTGTGAGAAGTAATTAGTTCTAATCTCGTTCCAGATTGGCAGCACTTTGACTCATTCTGTTCGCTCAGTGCTTTCGACTTGGTATAATTTCATAAACTATGACACTTACCCAGCAACTTTTTATTCTTATTTATGGACTCATAAATTTAGTGGTGTTTTTCATGGGACTTCACCATTCCAAGACAAAACAGCAATCTTTTGTACTTACTCCTTTATTGTGTGTCTTTGGAATATTTGTGTGGGGTGACGCCGTAATCCTGGGATTATTCTGGTCAATGGCTGCGGGTATTGGGCTGTTGTTACAAGATTGGTATCTATTCTTGTTGATCATTTCTCTTTTTTGGGCAATACGAGGTTTGGGAGAGACTGTGTACTGGATTAACCAGCAGTTCTCTACCATAAACCGCAACAATCCACCTCAATTACTGGGACATGCCATATTTCATGCAGATGCTGTATGGTTTGCCTACCAACTTTTTTGGCAAATGGTATGTGTCGGCACCATAATCACCTCAATATATTTGAGTCACGTCTGGTTACGTTCTCTCTCTGTTTAGCGTGAGAATAGTGAGCGGGGGGCTTTGGGCGAAGCTTCGTTGACGACGATTTTTCGACCGCCAACTTCGGAGCCGTTGAATTTTTCAATCGCACTCAAACCTTCAGCATCGTTCTCAAATTCCACAAAACCAAAGCCTTTGGAACGACCTGTTTGACGATCAGTCAACACGACAGCATCTGAAACAGTACCACAACTCATAAACATGGAACGAAGTTCGTCGCTGGCGACTGACCATGGAAGCGAACCAACAAATAAACGTTTTGCCATTACATACCTTTTTCAACTCATTGATATGATCCACACGTTACCGTTTGGAAAATTTTGTCTATTGTATCAGATTATTCCTAAAACATTTTTATCATCATAATTGGATATATTACTTTCACATATCCACCATTGACCTGCTTTACAGCAGTGTTATAATGCGGGCAAACTTAGAAAATGCTTAATAATTACGTTTGTTTTGGTATATAAATGAAGCATTATACTTGGCTAAATAAAACAACTGCCATTGTGAATGCTCTTTCGTTGGTTTTCCAATTACTTTATCCTGGTCTTTTTGTCTTAGCAACAACCTCTGCAAAAGCAGCAGGTATTCCTGCTGCATCAATTTCGTTTGATGGAGGCAAAAACACTTTTCATCTTTCAGTTTCAACTCAACAAGAAGTGAAATATTCTCTGTGGTATACACGGGAAAATGGGCCAACTGAAATAGTTAATGGAACTGAAACTAAAACGCCTCAATTTGAAAAAGAAATTTATGCCGGGACTTGCTCTAATGGAATTTGTGTTTCTCATCAAGTTAAAAAGGGTTTATTGAAATGGTCTGCAGGAGTCATGCAAGGAGCAATTGTTTTTGTGGTGGATCAGGATAATCTTTCCGTAAAGTCGACCTATGGAATAGACAAGTTTGATCTGACTCCGGATGAAGAAAAGTGGCTGAATGAAACTGACTCTTCACCCCCCACGTCATCATTAGCAGCTCCTACTGTTGAGACTCCCAAGGAGTGCTTGGCGGAAGGCACATCTATAACAACAGGTGGTGATTGGATTTGGAAGATTGATAGTGCGACGGGTATGGCAGAGACGAAAGAAGTGGTGAAGTTGGGCATGAAGTACGTGTTCCCTCAAAATAATAATGTGTCGGTAACATTTAATTGTTTACCTAAAGATGAATCACTTCGAACTACTCTAAAGATTCAACAGATTAAAACAGCTGATCTGAAACTTCCCAGTGATATGACTAATGTCGGCGAGTATGCCTATGACATTACGACTGGTATGGAAGATGGAACCTTTAATTATGATGTAACGTTACCCAAAGCTGGTGATGGAGATTCGAGTGTCTCATATATTGAGAAGCCGTTGGAAACTGCGAAGAATTATCAGATTGGGGCCGCAGAAGTTCGACGTATAAGTGATTCAAACTTGTCTGAATCTGGATCTCAGGTAAAAGCCTCTAACCTCGATCATTTCACGATTTATATTGTTACCACTTCTGGTAATGCTCCTACATTATCAACTGCTTTAGTTAACGGACAAACTCAAGTAACTGTTCCACCATCTACCTCTATCACGATTGATGTCACAATAAAGACAGATGGAGGTGGCTCAGCAAATAACTGGAAATCAACTGGTTATCAAGTTGGCTCTCTAGCATGGCAATGTGCTAATACCCCTAATTACACGTGGGGCGATTTCACTACATCTGAATCATTTAACTTGACTGCACCAGCCATACCTGAAACATATAGTCTTACTTTGAAGGCATACAATGATGAAAATTGTACTGGTGGGGTAAGTGTTCCACACATTATGGACAATGCAATTACTGTTGCTAGTCCCCCTCCATCATTAATTCCACCTGTCCTTACCGACAATCCGGCAGATGATTATTCACTTACTTCAGTAACAGGAATTTGGACGAGTATTAGTGGTGGATCTGGTTATGAAGGAATTGGAACAAGTGAAGTTCATTGGGGAAACCCTTCTGGATCAACTAAGAGTGGATTAGAATTCACCAATAGTGGAACTCAATCATTTAATAGTGGTGAAACATTTTACTTGGGCATGTTGACTCATATGAACTGGGGAACGTATTCAGGTACAGCGGCAAATGGCGCCACACTTCAAATTACCCTTGATTTTAATCGGCCGGAAATAACTAACCCCATGTTTTCTTATGATTTCGATATAGAAGAAACATTGAATCAATATGGAAGTTGTCAACCTTATCAACAATCATCGACTCCGTGTGATGACAAAATTACTTTTCCTGCAAGTTATGGCACTCAATCATTTACGATTGGAGATGTATTATACACTTTGGTGATTGATGGTTTTGTTAATGCATATCCTTCAGGTGTCGCGATCACACGGTTTATTACCGAAGAGCAAAAGGATAATTCAGCTTTCTTAGTAGGACACTTGTCATCGGTTTTAGTTGAGCAGCCTGATATTACCGTCACAAAAAAGACAAATGGACAAGATATATCAAGTGCTCCTGGTCCCGATATTTATGTAGGGAATCCTGTTAATTGGACATATATTATTCAAAATACTGGCAATGTAGCATTGACTGAAATTTCAGTTATTGATAGTCCAGTTATTACTATCAGTTGTCCCAGTACAACACTGGCACCAGGCGCCAGTATGACATGCACAGCATCAGGAACTGCTACAGAAGGACAATTTGAAAACACGGCAACAGTAATGGGGACAACTCCAACAAATTCGGTGGTATCTGATACTGATAGTAGTTGGTATAACGGGATTTTGATTCCATTCTGTGGAGATGGAATAGTTAATCAAACTTCTGAACAATGTGATAATGCTTTAAATAATGGGATTGTGTGTTCACCATCGTATGGTTCTAGCTGTGATTACTGTAGCGCAACTTGTCAAACGGTAACGGTCACTGGACCTTATTGTGGGGATGGAATAATCAATGGAACAGAACAGTGTGATGGAACAGATTTGGGTGAATTGCCTGCTTCAGATTTTTCTTGTACTCCAAGTTGTTCCTTGGAATTACTGGAAGACAAAGTGACCATTTGTCATGCAACAGATAGTCATACAAATCCGTATAACGTTCAAAATCCAAATAAGTCAGCTGATGTAAGTGGGCATGATGGACATAATGGTCCAATTTGGTATCCCGGGATAACTGTTAATTGGGGTGATATTATTCCTCCATTCTATTATGTGGGTGGACATTATGATGGTAAAAATTGGACGACTGAAGGACAAGAAATTTGGGAAAATGATTGTGAAGTTCTTCCTACAACCGGCTCAATAACAATTACAAAAACAGCTATCCCAAGCATTGATACATCAACATGGAATTTTACTGTATCAGGTACTGACGGAACTTATTCACATTCCCTTGGTAGTGGACAGTCTCATACATTTTCTAACCTCCAACCGGGATCATACAACATTTCTGAGCAAACTAATTCAGGATACGTAACGACAGTACAATGTGATGGTAACGGTCCGTTTACACAAAATGGATTCTTAGGATCAGTTGTAGCAGGAGAAGATCTTGCATGTGTGTTTACTAATACTAAAAAGGGTTCGATTAGCGGTTATAAATATGAAGATTTTGATGGAAATGTAAACACTGGAAGTGATAGATTTGGCCATGCGGGTTGGACAATTCAGCTCTATCAAAACGACTCATTAATTGCGTCTACCACCACAAATTCATCCGGGTTTTATACATTTAATAACATTGTCCCAGGGACATACGTTGTTAAGGAAGTTCAGCAAAGTGGTTGGTTTAAGTTACTTCCAACGACCGATTCTTTGACCGTAACCGTTGATCCGGGAGAAAGTGATTCTGGAAACAATTTTGTAAATGTTCATTACGCTACAGTGAAAGTGTATAAAAATATTGATACTGACGCAGATGGTATTGTCGATATAACAAATTCTTCTGATTGGAATTGGAATATTGATGGAAATGGAAATTACACTACAGGGTCTACTGCTACGTCAGTGGTGCCTGGTGATAGAATTATCTCTGAAGTACCACAGGCTGGTTATCATGTAACATCTCTCATTTGTAATAATGGACAAGCTGATAATACAAATTATGGCGCTGTGGAAAGTCAAGTTGTGGATGTTTGGCCCTGGCAAGAATTGGTTTGTACCTTTACCAACACTCGGGATGTGGGCACACTTCGTGTTGTAAAAGAACTCACCAATGACAATGGTGGTAATCGAGAAAAAGATGATTTTAGTTTCAAAATTGATGGTGGAGATGATATTTTCTTTAATACAAACGGTATTAATGAACATGTATTGCCGGTAGGTTCTTATTCTGTCGTCGAAAATGCAACAGATGGATATTTGACAAGTTATTCAAACTGTTTACCTGCGGTTGTAACTCTAGGGAATACGACTACCTGCACCATCACCAATGATGATCAGCCAGCTCAACTAACCCTCATTAAACAAGTAACGAATAACAATGGAGGCAATGATTCAGCTTCTGCATGGACATTGACTGCTTTAGGATCCTCTACGATTTCTGGGGTAACAGGAAGCTCATCAGTAACTAATGCATCGGTAAGTGCAGGTATCTATACCCTCTCTGAATCAGGTCCAACTGGATATGAAGCTGGTGATTGGGTATGTGATGGTGGAACTCAAGATGGTAATCAAATCCAACTTGATAATGGTCAATCAGCTACCTGTACTATCACCAATGATGACATTACTCCTACATTGACCGTAGTAAAAAATGTCATTAATGATAATGGTGGAACACTTACTGCAACTGATTTTTCTATCAAATTAAACAATGATGCGCTTTCGTTTTCGACCGCAACTCAATCTGGAGCCACAACTACATATGTTTCAACTCCTGTTGTGCAAGCGAATACTTCCTATATCCTCAGTGAATCTGATTTGTCTGGATATCAAGAAGGTACTTGGAGTTGTATTGATGTTGATACTGAACAAACCGTTACAGCCGCTACACTCAATGAAGGTCAGAATGTTCGTTGTACGATTACCAATGATGATGTGGCACCCACACTTCGATTAATTAAATCAGTTCGTTCTGGAGATGCTCAGCCGGAGGATTTTACCTTGACTGCGACGGGCACTAACGGGTTTAGTGATGTAGGAAATTCGACCACATTCCACCCCATTGATGCGAATACTCCCTATACACTTTCAGAGTCAACAGTCGAAGGCTATTCCCAATTAGGATCATGGTCATGTGATCAGAGGGTAAATGTAAATCGAAATAGTCAGATATCATTGTTCCTTGGACAAAATATCACTTGTACCGTGACAAATATCCGAGATACAGGATCGGTGAAGGTTCATAAGCGAATTGACACTGATGCAAATGGATCGTTTGAAAGTGGAGATGTGTATGCATATTTTAATAACTTCCGATGGGTATTGGATGGTTCAGAAAAGATTTTTGGAGATACTATTCACGGCCTCGCCACGACAATCACAGGATATGATCATACCTTTGATGAAAGTATGCCGGCTGGATATCATTTTGTCAGTTGGTATAACACAAACGAATGGAGACGATCTTGTGATAATCCAAATGGAACCACATTACCCACAACAATTGATGTGACTAAAGGCCGCACTACAGAAATTACTCTCTGTAATGCACGCGACACGGGAACACTTGTTGCTCATAAGTTTGAGGACAATAATGCAAACCAAGCCCAAGATGGTAGTGAATCATCACTCACGAATTGGGATATGAATCTTTACCGTGGCTCTGATTGTCGAACAGGTAATTATCTTCGTGATCTGGATACCAATACTTCTGGAAATGCTAATTTTGGGACTCTCACAACAGGAAATTATTCTGTCCGTGAAGAATTGAGAGATGGTTGGCACAACACCCTTCCACTGTGTCAAAACGTGACTATCACTAAAGATAATACTTCTACTATTCTTTTCGGCAACTACCGTACTGGGTCTATTACGATAAAGAAATTCACTCATCCTGTGAGTACGGAAACGTTCACCTACCGCGGGTCATTTGGAACACACACCTTCTTTAATAACTATGATCACGAATATGATGATTTACCGATTGGTACCTATACAATTGCTGAAGATCAAGAAAATGGTTGGTACTTGAAAGATCTTACCTGTACTAATGGAGCTGTGTCACTGGAAAATAGAACCGCAACTATTTCGATTACCCCCGGCTTAGATGTCACTTGTACCTTCTCGAATTACAAAATGGGCACCATTCATGGTGAAAAATATTTTGACCAGGATGGAAATGGTAGTCAAGGATTGTTTGAACCCTTTATGAACGGATGGAGAATCTTCTTGGATGAAGATGAAGATGGAATGTATGACATTGGAGAACGATCTGAAATAACTCATGGAAGTTATTGGTTGCTTGGATGGCATGATTTGGGAGACTATTGGTTTGAGAATCTGATGCCGGGAGAATACCGTGTGTGTGAAGAAATGCAATCTGGTTGGGTACCTGTATCAGGGAGTAACTGCAAGACCACCACCATTCACGCTGAAGGTGGAGATATAGACATTGTCCGATTTGGAAATTGGCAAGTTGGAACAGTAACTGTGTATAAATACAATGATTTGGATGGGAATGGAGAAAAGAATGATGAAGAGGTATATTTATCCGATTGGACAATTTACCTACAAGGTGATGACGTTGCCTCACAATCGGCAATAACAAATGCGAGTGGATCAGCGGTATTTACCCATCTTGTTCCTGGTCAGTACTCTGTCTCAGAAGATATGAAAACGGGTTGGGAACAAACAGGAATATCATGCGGAATTGGTGAAGAAGGTCTTGAAGGTGCTACATTTACTCTTCGCGGTGGAGCGGATGTGGTCTGTGAAATTGGGAATCGATACGTTACTCCTGAATTAACCATTGAGAAGTTTAATAACAGTTGGCCAAATACGGTCGGCTTGGGTGGTTTGGTGACCTATACCATCAAGGTAAAAGCACTGAAGAATCCCGTGTACAACGTCCAGGTAAGAGACTTGTTACCGTTGGATGTAATATATCAAGCTGGCTCATATCAGGCTGTATCAGATAAGCACGGAGTCTTGAGTATTTCTGAACCCACTTATGCATCTCCCGGAACATGGACACTACCCACCATGGAAATGGACGAGGAGGTAACACTGACGTATATAGGGAAAGTCGGAAGTGATATTGATGCGGGTATATATAAAGATGTAGCTTGGGCACGAGGAACTGAATATGGTGATAGTTCAAGTGAATATGTGGTGGCGTCTGCAGTTGATGAGGGTAAGATAGCTGATTCTTTTGTCGGAACAAATATCTTGGTCGACCGAAGTTTGCAAGAAAATGTGTCAGTTAAATTGACAAAGGAAATGATTACTGAGGGGAAAGTCTTGGGTGTAACCAGTGAATTACCTGCTACAGGTCAATCAAGCTGGCTCACAATTATTGCTCTTGTTTCGCTTGCATCAGGTATTGGTATTCAATTCTGGTTGTTGAAAAAATCAAGGAAACAACATGAATAATTATATTCGTTCTTTATGCTCACTTCTTCTCTCATTGGGGATTATTCTTGGCGTGGTTCTTCCTGTACAAGCTGCCAGTAATCTGGCGATCAGACTTGAGGAACCAAAAACGCCTACCAACGACAGTGATTTTCCGGTTACATTTGTAGTTTTGGATATGGTGGGGGGCAGAGATGTGACCGTGTCATGCTATCGCCAATATGAGGGTGGACCTGTAGGTAGCTTTGATACAGCTCATGTTATGTCAGCAAATGGCAACACAGGCACTTGTCATGTCACTTCTCAAGTGTTTTCTGCGGGGGGAACATACACGTTGACTGCCACAGCTGTGGCTGGAGCAGATACTGCAAGTGATAGTGTGACGGTAACATACAACACAGATCATCCTGGTGACCCACGAGATTATTCGAAAAACCGTGTGGATAGTTGTCATTATTCCATTCATTTTAAAACTGCCGATGATGGCGGTAAAACGGCTAAAGTAGAAGTATACCGATCTGACTCAACTGATTTCACAGCCGATGAAGGTCATCGGGTAGCTGAAATTGGAATTGGTTCAAACACTCAAAAGGATATCACTGATACAATTCCTGACTGCAACAAAAATTACTACTATGCACTCCGCGCCTTTAATACAGCTGGAAACGGCTCTGGAATTGTGGGCGATGAAGAGATTAAATCAATTGAAAAGAGTTCCTCTACTACCACCACAACAACTTCAACAACTAGACAAGGAGCGATTCCTGTATCTCAAGGACAAATTTTGGGAGTTGAGAACGCAACGAGTCCCGCATCACCATCCCCTGCAAGTGAAGCAGGTAAAGTTCTTGGTGAGGTCGGTGAAGTTGGAACCGAGAATCAAACGCTATCTCTTTTCACCCGATTTCCCCAATTAAAGTGGATTCTCGGAGCAGGAGTGATCATACTATCTTTGGTATGGGTACGTCGAAACCGAAATCAGTAACCTGGTCATCTTTCCTTTTTTTCAGCAGCATTATGTTGCTTGTGGTGGGAATACTGTTGTTTGGATATGTATATTACCCCGTGGTTCAATCAGAAATTCACTATCAAACAAAACATATTGCTACAGAAATTGTGCCTGTGGATAGCCAACTTGGCATTATCATTCCTAAAATTGATGCAAATGCACCTATTATTCCTCATATAAGCCCAACCGACAGTGCTGTATACCAACAGGCATTAACTAAGGGTGTAGCTCACGCCGCGGGTACTGTGTTACCAGGAGATCGTGGAACATCTTTTTTGTTTTCTCATTCGTCGGTAAATATTTTGCAGGCAAGAACATATAATTCCGTGTTTTACCTACTTCACCATGTTGATGTTGGTGATGAAATTACCATATACCGCTTAGGGACACCGCTTCATTTTAAAATTGAATCAAAAAAAGTGGTGGAACCTTCGGCGATATCCTATTTAACAGAAACAAGTGATTATCCACGGCTCATTCTCATGACTTGTTGGCCCGCTGGAACCGACTTAAAACGACTCGTTGTCGAAGCAGTGTTATCGAACCCAAGATAATATCTTTGTTTTGACAGTTGCTGATTTCCCAAATTCCATTACCACGACTGTTTTTGTTCCTTCCGGGTACACGACATCACCAATTGCCATTCCTACTTCAGTAAATCCTTGACTAAGAAGATTACTCTTGTGTGTGGGTGAATTCAACCACGCATTCACAACATCGTTTCCAGAATGAAGATTCATGGCTAAGTTTTCACCAATGAGACCCCGATATCCTGTTTGCTTGATGAATGATTTCCAATCAGTTTTGGTGACCGGATTGTTGTGATTCCAGTACTTATATTGTTGAATATCTGCAAGTTTTGCATATGCTGCTTGCTCGAGCTTGCTGTTTGTCGTAAATGAGGTTAAGTTCTGTTCTTTTCGTACTTCATTGACAACATTTAGTACATCACCTGATGATAATGCGAAGACAGGCTTAGCCGCTCCAGTAAAAAGAACTACCAGTGTTGCCAGTTGAGTGATTACGGACCATTTCATGGCCGCATTTAACCAAGGGACAATCTGTCAATGCTTGATCGCTATTATGACATTTATATGTCATTATTGTTGATTTATGATATAATATGATTTAGTATGATTACTAATGATTCGCTGGTTGTAACCACCCAATTCGCCGAACATAGTGTGAAATGGCAACGTCTGTTGGAATCCGGCGAAAGTGTCGTTGTTATTTTCCCCCGTTTGAGTGATAGATTTTTTAGAATCTTTCAATGGACTTCCCAACTCAACTTAGAAAAATATTTTCCTGTTCACATTGATCTTCAAACCAAATTTTTTGAAGAATCTAGTGATTTGGAACAATTTATTTTGCATACAATGCCGACGGAAACACAGGCGGATTCTCTACAAACGTCTCTTCATAAACTGAAAAAACGAATTGTACTTGTCATATCGAATGGAGAAGCACTTCAAGGACCTCAACAAGACCGTATAAAATATCTGCTACAACAACTGTTGTTAACACACAGTGGGTCGATAGTCACTTTGATTGCGTTTGAAACAGACGTGCGTCAACTCTTTGACAATCATCATGAATTAAATCTTTTATTTCAAAATATCTTGTATTACCCACTCTATCCTAATGATGATATTGCTCTGTTTTTGAACTACTTATGTAGAAAATGGGCGTTGAAAATGCCTGCTCCAACACGTCGCTCAATAGCATCTGCTTCTGGTGGATCATTCTGGCTGGCGAAAGAGGCTGCCCGTGTATATCGAGAGAATCAAACTTGGGATCAAAGTGCTGAGAGCTTTCAATATCGATTGAGCATGTTGGCAAAATCATTTACCGATGATGAAGTGGTAATAATGACTGCTGTGCCATTTATTTCTGCATTTGAAACCACGCTACCTTACCGTTATTTAAAACAGTCTGGATTTATTACGGAAACTAACCAATTGAGAATTCCTGCGTTATTACCCCATATACAACGATTAACTCATTCACAAGAATTACTCCAAATAAACCACAGTGATGTGGAATATAAAGGGGTGTCGCTCACTCATCTTCTTTCTCCAACTGAATACTCGTTACTCAAACTGTTTATTTCTCGTCCAAATACTCCGATTGATCGAGATACGATTGCTCAGATAATCTGGCCAACAAAAACTGAAGATAACTTTTCTCAATGGGCTATTGATCAAGCGGTAAAACGCTTGCGAGATCGGCTCATATCGCTTCGGCTGCCCCCGACGACTATTAGTTCTGTACGAGGGGTGGGGTATGAGTATCGAACGAACTGAATCATTGTTTCCTCAAGAGAATTTAAAAAGAGTCGATCACTACATTCTTGATAAGAATGCACCGTATCTCGATCCTCAACAGGGGTTTTTAAGTCCTGAATTGGCAGTTGCAGGAAAAGTGGATATTCCTAATTTCATAAACTATTTTTTAACAGCTTGTTACAAATCACAAATTTCAAAAGTGGATGTGGGCGGTAGTGTCATGGAGGACACTGATCCTCAAGCGTATTGGGATATCAAAAAAAAGTTTATCAATATGTCGAGCATCATTTCGAAAATTCCAGAAGGTCCTCGCCACGATGTTATTACAAAAGCACTCCAATCTCTCGCTACAGGTGACCCTGATTTGGATATCTATTTTCGAAATGAAAATCAGCTGGAAAATCTTTACGAGACATTGCAGAGAATGTTGTCGTGCGGTCATTCTGATGCAGGCATCTATTCATTTTCCAATGCATTTAATTGCACTCTTTCATACGGTCAGATATCTGAATCAAATCCGGTAAAACGGCTTTGCTTTCAGCTCTTGGCTAAAGACGGCAAAAAGATATTTCATGTCGATGGAACAACTGTTTCAAAGACAGGAGAGTCAGCTTCAAATAACCGACGCGTCTTTGCAAGCACATACCAAGAATCTGTCTGTAGAAGTATGGATATCGAACTTTTTCAGGGTTGGGCTCAAGGACACATCAATATGGCCCCAAAAATTATTCCCCGATCGTCACATATTGATATGGAAAAGA
This sequence comes from uncultured Pseudomonadales bacterium, assembly GCA_964557365.1. Classification (GTDB taxonomy): domain Bacteria; phylum Patescibacteriota; class Microgenomatia; order UBA1400; family RBG-16-45-19; genus CAZKMY01. The sequence continues at coordinate 12,477 of CAZKZW010000004.1, forward strand.
CACCGGCAGCACAACTGGAAACAGTGATGCGAGATATCCGAAAAATTCAACTCCACCGCTTGAGTAATTCAAATGATTACACCCGGGTTACCAATGTTACTGACATCATTGACCCTTTTTCTGTTTTTAATATCATGGCAACTTGCTCAAAAAGTGAAAACGCATCCTTGTTTGAAAACCAATCCTCAATTCAACAAGAGATGTGGTATAAGGAAGCATTCACCATTCTCATGACTGATTTGGGGGGGTTAGATACACTGTTTCAGTTAAGGTTGCTTCCCCATATTTTTGGACTTAACTTGTCTAGAAAAGATGTTTTGGACATTTATTCATATTGCGTATTTTTTCCTGACGAGATTCAACCGTCCGATCATCCAAAGTTGCGAAATCACTCTGTGTCCGATATTCAACAATCTATAAAAAATTTCCACCAATTGCCTACGTCTTCAGGAGACCGAAATGGGTTGCTTGCATTTGTAAAAGCTTTGGGATTAGTCCGTCAAGTGGATGATGGTTTTGCCGTATTAACAGATCCAGAAAAATATCCTGCTCAAAAAGCCTTAAACGAGCCCAAATCACCCTACCTAAAACGGATAAAAAATATAATTGACAACAATCCTGGTATACCCGCAAAAATGTCACATACTTTCTACAGATATCTATATCCAGAAAAAGAATTGTCTCAAGATGATTACAACCGGGTGATTGCACAGCTTATCATAGGAGGTTACGTTGAAGTGATAAAAAGAGCAACGATAATTGAGGGGAAACGGATGGAAATCCGCTTTTTATACCCTGCTGAAATAACAACGCTATCAAATCATGAATTTTTAACTGAACAAGCAATTCAATCACTTCGGGTGACTGATCTTGAAAGTCAATCTGACGACAGTATCTTGTTTAGAGATAGCGCATTGTTACTCAATCTAATTTCTCACCTCGATGAATGGCAACAAGAGATAGCTCATAAACCACCTGATAATCCACTAAAACCTTGGTTTGATGAACAGCGCGATGCAGAACTTTTTAAATAGTCTCACAATAATGTATTTTTTGTATCTCTACCGTGATTTCTCCAGATGGAGTTGATACGGTCACTTTATCGCCGGCTTTTTTTCCCATAACCGCTTTGCCCATTGGACTAAAAACCGACAACTTTTTCTCTGCTGGATTCGATTCATACCCACTGACCAGAGTAAATGTCATCTCTTTTCCTTGATTATCAAGAGTGACCGTGGAGCCAAAATCAACTGTGCCATCATTTTTCGTTTTGGTCACTTCACCAAAACGGAGCTGGAATGACAGTTTTCTCAATTGGCGATCAATGGAGCCGAGTTCAAATTTAGCTGCATGATACGCGCCGTTTTCAGATAAGTCGCCCATTTCTCGCGCAGCTTGCAGTCGAATTAGTACCTCTTTTCGCTCCGCGGTGAGTCGATCAAAATCAGCTTGAAATTGTTTGTATCCTTCTTCAGATAGTTGGATTCGCGGTAAATCTTTTTTTGTGAGCGGTTGTTTCATACGTGTATTATATGAGGTATGACGCAAAACACCAAAAAGATCACCATTTTACACAGTAATGACATGCATGGAGACTTCCTGGCAGAAGTAAAGGCTGGTAAAGGTAAATTGATTGGTGGCTTAGCTTTACTATCCGGGTATCTCAACAAGGTGCGACAAGAAGAAGACCATGTGTTGTATGTCATTGCAGGAGATATGGTACAAGGATCACTCATTGATACTGAATATAAAGGCATTTCCACGATTGAAATCATGAATTATTTAAGTCCTGATGTGGTAGCACTCGGGAATCATGAATTTGATTACGGATTACCTCATCTTTTGTTCTTGGAAAAGGTAGCCAACTTTCCTATTGTGAACGCAAATCTCTATATGAAGGGATTTGGTAAACGAATGATGAGGCCTTACCATGTCATCAACATTGCAGGCTTAGATATTCTATTTACTGGTATTATCACTGAAAAGATTCTCGACGCTCTGAAACAAGATTCGCTGATTGGTAGTTTTGTGTCCCTTGAGGAAGCTAGCCAGGAAGTGGGGAAAATCTGCAATGCGTATAAGGACGACGATATTGATTTAACGGTACTCTTGACGCATATCGGTCTGGAATCTGATAAAGAATTAGCTACGTTACTCAAACCTGAATGGGGTGTGGATATGATTATTGGAGGACACTCACACACGTTTATGGAACAACCAGAAAAAGTGAATGACGTACTGATTGCTCAAGCGGGAAATGGAACTGATCAAATTGGTCGGTATGACTTGATTATTGATGATGACACAAACCGGATCATTGATTACACTTGGCAATTAATCCCCATAACCGAAGAACTTGTGGAGCCAGATCATAAAATGGAAGCATTTATCGCTGGTTTTAAAGATGAGGTGGACCGGAAATACAACGTCGTGCTGACAAAATTTTCCCGGCAAATGATACACCCGAAACGTGAGGAGGAAACAACTTTGGGCAATCTTCTGGCAGATGCGTTTGCAGAAGCAGTTGGTTGTGATGTAATGCTTTTGGGGAGTGGCTCTGTTCGATCGAAAAAAATGGGGCCGGTGGTAACGCTCATGGATTTTCGAGCATGTTTTCCCTATGACGATTCAATTATTCGTTATACGATATCTGGAACACAATTACGGAAGATTTTTTCTCATATCATGCGCTCAGAAAACCGTAATTCTGAAGGAGAATGCTATCAGGTGAATCATGCGGTGCGTGCAGTGTATGATGATTCGTCAAAGACACTGCTTTCTCTAACATTACATGGTAGTGAAGTAATGGATGATCAACAGGTAACTGTGGCATTACAAGGCTATCACGCTACAAACTCAGCCACATATCTCAACATCAATCCGGAAGCATTGGTAGCAAGTGGTCCGCATAAAGTGATCACCACATCCGCGCAACAAGTGTTGGAGGAATACCTCAAAAACCATCAAAACATGAAGTGTGATATTGAAGGCCGGTTGGTATATCAATAATTATTTTCTAACAAACAAGATGGCATTGGGAATATTTCTTCCGGGCCCCACTTTATACCCCCCAGCCCACATTGCGGTTGATCCGCCAGAATCCATATTTATCGCGTGTTCCATACCCATAGCCTGCAATATCTTGGCTGCACCAACAACTGATGCTCCATGAATGACGCCTATATAGACCGTGTTACCTTTGGCAGCCACAAATGCACGATTGGAACCACTGGACATTTTTGCATCATCATTGCCCCCAAACTGAATATCTTTATTCATAAGTAACAGCGGATAATTTGAAATCATGGAATCTATTCCGGTATCTCGACCCCACTCCTGAACTTTACCCACAAAACGGACAGAAGAACCTTGAAAAATAACTGCAGGATTGGTGCTGTAGACATTATTGTCAGAATTAAAATATGTTTTATCTTTATTCATCACCAGCAAATCAAACGAGTTTGTTTTGCCTACGCATGAAGGGTAAGACGCCGGACAAAAATACGAACCATTTATGGCAGCCCATGCCCCATTTCTTGCAGCATAGTCTGCGAGTGGCAAGACAGGACAATCATTAGCGCAGGATTCTTTGGATGCTGTGTCAACAATAACCCGAGTATTACTTAAGTCGCCGGTAGCAATATCCACCACATATTCACTGCCACCCACATTCACTTTTTGGCGGCGGTAACCTGATCCTGGTGGTTCACTTGCCAGCGTAAGACTGGCAACATCAATCCCTTTTAGGACCGCTGCAGCCACAATTGTTTCATCAACTTGTTTGTTTAGCTTTGCCAGAGTAGCTGAAGCTGAGGTATAGTTTAGATTGGCAAGCTGACTGAGGATCAAGGCAAAATCTTTATCATTTTTTTGATCTTTCGTAAGAAGCTTAGCATCACTCATTTTTTCAAAAACAGTGATTGCCTGCGTATATACTTGCTTTGTTTCGGTAATATTCTTTTTAAGTTCTTGGTTGGTTTTGTATTGATCTTCTGACTCTAAGGCGGCTAATTTTGCCTGTACAGCGGCAATGTCCGTGGTCAATTGTGTCAAAGACTGCTGTTGAACGTGTACAGTTTGTCTGTAGCCCGAATATGCTTGGTGGATCTGGAAAATACCCTGAACTGTCACTGTCACTACTACAATGGCGGCACCAATAATTGGAATGAGATTTGTCCAAGATTTGGTTCGATGATACGTGGAAGTGGAAAATGTTTTCATATTTTTTGTCTATTTCTACTGTACCATGGCTCGTTTTCGTTTATACTCAATACCATGATTGTCTATTTTGTCCGACATGGTGAGAGTGAAGGGAATGTTGCCAACATCCATCAGAATGCTGAGGTGACACTATCAGAAATTGGTCAATCACAAGCCAAAATGGCAGGATATCGATTTAAGAAAATTCCCGTTGATGTGGTTATTGCCAGTGATTACGTTCGCACGATGCAGACAGCAGAAATTATCAACCACACCCTTCAGCGACCGATGGAAACCTCATCTTTACTGAGGGAAATGCGAAGACCAAGTGAAGTTGTGGGCAAGGGAATTCATGATCCGTATGTAACTGAAATTAAACAAACTATTAAAGACCATCGGAATGAACCTGAATGGCATTTTAGTGACGAAGAGAATTTTTATGATTTTAAACTTCGGGCTAAAACGTGCCTCCATATGTTGGAAGACCGTTCTGAATCACACATATTATGCGTTACTCATGGATTTTTTCTTTGCATGATAATTAGCATTGTTGTGTTTGAAGATGACTTAACCCCAACACTTTTTGAGAAGATGTATCATCAATTTCATAACAGTAATACCGGCATCACTACCTGTGAGCACGATGAAAACGGGTGGCATTTGTTGACTTGGAATGATCACGCGCACTTAGGATAGAGAAGTGATTGCGGCTTGGAGCCGCTTGAGACAAACATCTTTCCCCAATATGTGCATTACATCAAAGAGTGGTGGCGTTGCTTCGGCGCCAGTTAGGGCTAAACGGATCGTCATAAAGGCTGGCCGAGGTTTCATACCCGATTCAGCTTGAAGTGTGCGCAAGGATGTCTCCAATTCTTGGATTGACCATGTTTGTAGTGCTTTCACTATGTCATTCACACGACCTAGATATGCTGCTAAAGCTGCAGCATCAGTCTTGGATTCTTTGAGTATGATGTGAGGATCAACTTGAGGATCATGATAGAAAAACTTTGTATATTCTTCAAGTTGAGACAAGATAACGAGTCGCTCTTTGATAAGGGGAAGAATGGTAGCAAGTAAATCTTGAGACAATTCAACTGGACGGAATGGTTCTAATCGTTTTAGTAATTCTTCATTTGATAAATTACGAATATATATTCCGTTGATGTAATCGAGTTTGTTGGTGTCGAACGCGACAGATTTTTTATTGATGTTTTTAATATCAAATTCTTTAACATACCGATCCATGGACAATATTTCTTCCTGATCAGAACTGGCCCAGCCAAGAATCATCAAAAAGTTTAACATCGCCTCAGGAAGATATCCTATATCGATAAAGTGTTGAGCAGATACATCACCCTGACGTTTGCTCATTTTGCCTTTACCTGTCGGACTCAACAGATCAGGGACATGCGCATAGACGGGCATTTCCCAACCAAATGCTTGATAAAGCAAGACATGTTTTGGGGTGGAACTAATCCACTCCTCACCACGAATAATGTGAGAGATTTCCATCAGGTGATCATCAACGACCACAGCCAAATGATAGGTGGGAAATCCATCAGATTTAAGTAATACTTGATCATCGATAAGGTCAGTATTAAACGCAATATCACCACGGATAAGATCATTAAACGTAATGGTTTGATGTTCGGGAACCTTAAGACGGATAACATATGGTTCGTTCGCGGCTAATTTTGCCGCTACTTCATCTTTTGTCAAAGATGCACAATGTCGATCGTAGCGAGGTAATTGCTTGTTGGCTATTTGTTCTTGGCGCATGGACTCTAAGCGTTCTTTGGTGCAAAAACAGTAATAGGCTCTTCCACTATCAATTAGTTTTTGAGCGTATTCTTTGTAAATGGCGAGCCGTTCTGATTGAATGTAAGGTCCAAATGCACCCGGCATATCTGGTCCTTCGTCGTAGTTTAATCCGTAGGCTTTAAACGTATTGAGGGTTTTTTCCATGGCTCCAGGAACTAATCGTTCACGATCAGTGTCTTCAACCCGGATAATAAATTGACCTTGTCTACCTCTGGCATACGCGTAGTTTCTGAGCGCTACATACAAACTGCCTATGTGGAGTAAACCAGTTGGGGACGGGGCCATGCGAGTGCGTACAGTCATGGTTGCATTCTACCAGAGGTGGTAGGTATACTCAACGTATACTTATGGCAACATTAACTGAAAGCGCACATGTTAGCAGGATTGTGATCAAGTGGGGCATTGTTGGCATCTGCGGCCTTATGGTTGGTAGGATGATTATTGGTGGGCTGATCGCTTGGTATAAAGCAACTCATCCCGTGATTCCTGATCCCACGATTGGTTTTGGTGTATTGCCCCCCGTAGCTTTTCCCGAAGAACAACGACCTCAGCTGACATATCGCCTGGAAACTATTACGGGCGGTTTGCCGGCCATGCCGACTCAAGCTGATGTGATTCTGGAACTTGCAGAGCGTCCCAATTTACTGGCGATGGAACGAGCAACAAGAGAAGCGGCGGCGATGGGCTTTAAAGTACAACCAGAAAAGATATCAGATCTTGAGTATCAGTGGAAACTGGTTACCCCGATCCCCTCAACCTTAACCTCACAAATATATGATGGCCGATTTACATGGATAACTCATTGGGAATCTGATCCAAACTTTTTGGCAGCGAAAACTTTACCAACTCAGTCGCAGGCAGCGAAGGAAGTACGAGATTTGGTTAGAAAAACAGGTCAATCAATTGATGATTTGCCTGAAAACAACGCAGAACTGAATTATTTGAAAGGAGTGGGAGGCACATTCCGGCCGGTCCCCTCTTTATCAGATGCCGATTTTGTTCAAGTTGATTTATTCCGTCAACTGTATAAGGAGAAACATCCATTCGTGACTCCTGTACCTGATCAAGGAGTGGTTCGGGTTATTCTTTCGGGAAATCCCAAAGATGGCAGAGTTGTTCAAGCCACGTACAATTATTTCCCGTTGGATTACACGACGACTGAAACATATCCCTTGCGCCCTATTGATCAAGCGTGGGAGGAACTACAAGCAGGGAAAGGATACGTGGCACGGCTCGATCGAAGCGTGACTGATGTGGTGGTCCGAAAGGTGGAATTGGGGTATTACGACAGCTTTGAGCCGCAAAAATATATGCAGCCTGTGTATGTGTTTACAGGTGATAATAACTTCGTAGCCTATGTCCAGGCAGTACGCGAACCCACGAATACTGAAGAATAGAATTTTTATTACCAAGTTATGGATTTATAAGCCCAATCGATGATGGCTTTGGAGTCAGCGAAACGGTCGCGACTGTTTAACACAACCGTGATGATGTCGTGATCGCGAGATATATAGGTAACTAAACAATCTCCAGCTAATTCAGTCCAACCAGTCTTTATACCGATAACGCCAGGAACATCCCATAATAATTGATTTAAGTTTTTCAGCGTATGAATTGCTTTGCTATTAGCAGTGGTTATCGTCATTTCTTTGGTACCCACAATTTTTTTGAGAACAGAATTATCCATGACATGAGTGGCAATAACCGCTAAATCGGCAGCGCTACTGTAGTGATCGTCTGCTTCAACTCCAGACACATTAGAGAAATGAGTATTTTTCAAACCGAACGAAATAGCCTTTCGATTCATGAGATCAACAAAGGTTTGATATCCCCCTGCATGATGGTCAGCTAAACTCATGGCGGCATCATTGCCCGAATTAATCAACATGGCAGTAATAAGATCTATCACCGTGAATTGTTCGCCCTGAGTCAAGTCAACCGAATGACCAATGGCTTCTGCAGCCCGAGAAACCGTGATGATTTCCTCAGGATCGTATTCGTCCATCGCCACCAGCGCGGTCATCATTTTGGTAGTGGAAGCAGGCATCAAGCGTATATGTTCATTTTTACCATACACCACTTGATGACTCTGAATATCATAAACGATCAAACCTTCTGCGGTCACCGTGGCGGGAAAAGTGGATTCATTCACCTTGGGTGGAGAAATGGTGGGTTTTATTTCTGCCGACTGGGAAGCAATTGCCGCGATGGGCGTTTGAGTGATTTTTGGGGTGCGTTGCCACCACACAATCCCTGTGGTTAATCCCACAAAACCAATTCCGGCAATGATAAGGACTATCTTGTTATTCATAACCTACCTACTCTTTTTGATGAGGTTGGAGAATGGAAAGCCGCGAATCGATCCGCTCCATATCGCGGGGGAATAGACTGGCTTCACGAATATTTTTAAGACCCAAGATTTGCATGGTTACCCGCTCTGCTCCCAAAGCAAATCCTCCCAAGGGAGGGGTGCCGTACCGGAATGATTGCAAATATAATTCAATGTCTTCTGGTTTTAATCCCCATTGCTTGACGTTTCCGATAATTTGATTGTAGTCATGTAACCGCTCTCCTCCACTACTCCATTCAACTCCTCGACCCAACAAATCCACGCTAAAGGCATAGGTGGGATCAGCTGGGTCAGGAGCCACATAAAACGGTTTTTTGGCGGTTATAAAGTGGGTAATGAAAATAAGATCTGAACCAAGTTTTTCCTTGGCATAGGCACAAATTTCCCGTTCATCTTCGGGAGCGAGATCTTTTTCTTGGCGACAATCACGGCCAGTCCGTTCAAAGATAATTTGCTGTGCTTCGCGAAGTTTGAGAACGGGGATTTTTTCTGATACGAGAGGAAGTGTGGCATTGTATAGTGCTAATTCTGCCGCACACTTTTCCCGAACTTCTTGGAAGATGTATTTGATCACATATTCTTGCATCGCCATTACATCAGTCCAAGAATCAATGAAACCAAACTCCGCATCCAAACTGGTAGCTTCGGTGAGATGACGCGTAGTAACTGATGGCTCAGCTCGGAAAATTTGATTGACTGAAAAGACTCGCTCAAACGCACCCACTAGTAGCGATTTATATAGCTGAGGACTTTGAGATAAATATGCATGACGGCCAAAATAATCTACCTTGAAGACTTCAGCTCCCCCTTCGGGAACGGCTGAGATGATTGAAGGAGCTTGGAATTCTAAGAAATCTTTGGCTTGAAGTGCTCGGCGGAAACTATCTACTACAACCTGTTGAACTTTAAAGATGGCCTGAATCTTTGGATGCCTCAAGACAAGTGAACGATAATCCAATTGGATCGGTAATTCCGGATCTAAATCCTCTTTGTTCATATCAAAAGGAAGTTCTGCAGCTTTGGATACAAGTTCAATCGTTTCGGCGGTGATTTCCACGGTACCCGTAGCAAGTTTGGGATTCACTAGTTTTTCTGGTCGAGCTTGGACTTTTCCGGTTACATACACAACATCTTCTGAACGAAGTCCTTGGGAAAGTTCACCGTAAGCAAAAATCTGAACGATACCCGTTCGATCCCGCAAATCGATGAAAGAAATTTTGCCATGATCGCGTTTGACGTCGACCCAACCTTTGAGCAGGACTGTTTCACCAACTTTTTGTACAGTGTCTTTTATAAGTGTACGTTCCATAAAACTCCTTTTTTGGTGGGGAAACAACAAAGGCACCCCTTTTACCTTGTAAAGGTCCCTTCGGCTATGCTCAGGGAGGTGCCAACCTTACTATACTTATTCCTGCTGTGACGGGCTTACCCGGCGGGTTCTACTGATTGAATATCTCAATGTTCTTCCCGCAGCTCTCCTGGTGTCAACCAAGATGTATCGCTGTTAGTTATTTTGTTATTGTACTACGTCGGCTACGCAGTTCCCATCCTAGGAATTTTTTTCATGATCTTGTATAATTCCTCACGGACTCTATGGAAAACGAAACCAAACTCAATATCGATCAATTATGTTCATTAGTTACACCTGAACTAATTGAAAAAGCAAAAATTGCACCTAATAACAACGGTAGCTGTGTCATGCATCCAAATCTTCTAATCCACATCTTGACCACAAACCCTAATGTAGCGGCTGCAGATATGGTTAACATTGTGGACCTTGCCGTTCAAGAATATAAAAACAATAAAAAACAACAAATTGATACTAATTGAAAGACTCTTGACCTGAGTTTTTCATTGTGATCTAATACTAAACGTATGTTGTCAGTTTGTCGCAATCACCAAATGTTCCAAGTTATTACCCTTCTTACGGGCGAGGTTTTGGTGGATTAAGAAAACAAAAACAAAGAAATAATCAACCAAAACCCCGCAAAAAGGCGGGGTTTTTTTATGACAAAAGAATTTTTTATACCTACCAGCACAAATCGGATCGGAAATGATATTAAAGATGGTGTTATCGCCAGAGAGGAGGCTGAACAATATGCGATTGATCTACTAAGTGAAATGCATAATTATGCAAATCCTGAGGTAGTCGAGAACTTTGCAACAGTAATATTTGATTTAGCAAGTATTATTTATGTTAATTAAGGAAATATATGAAAGAAGATGGAGTAACAATAACGTCATTCAACGAGGCGTTTGAAGTAACTGGAGAAAAGTCAGCAAATTTAGGCCAGTTCGCACAGGCGTTGATGGTAAACTTGGAGAATTTTTATGAAGAAGTTCCGTACAGCGAGAGTTCGTTAAGATTCTCAAAAAATTAAGTTTTGGCAATGTGATTTATATCTTTTACGATGAGCTGGAGGGAGGTTTTTCCCCTCCAGCTGTTGAGATTGATGGTGCCGGCAAGAAAGATTTTTGTTTCGGGAGGATACGTTTCTACATTATTATGGTTAAACCAAATAGCTGGAAGCACTATGCTAGATGACTTGTTGGTAATCGTGAGTTTGAGATGTTTCCCCTCTTTTCCTAATGCATGAGCAGTCTTCACCACTGCTTCAACTGCAATGATTGGGTGAGGATTACCAATTCCAAATGGCTGAAGTGCTTCGATGGCTTGATAAAGCGATTCCGTGATATCTTCGAGATTCATTTGAACATCAATAGATAGTGTTGGGACAAGCAAGGTTTCATTAATTGTTTGATTGGCAGTGAGGGTAATCGCATTTTTGAATAATTCGATTTTTTCGGTCATGATCGAAAACCCAGCTGCCATGGGATGACCACCAACTCCCTCCAATAAATCACTATGTGTCCGGATAAGCTCGGTAATGTTGACCCCCATAATCGATCGGGCTGAAGCTTTGGAAATTCCCTGTTTGCGGCTAATGATGATGGTGGGTCGGTAGTGGGTTTCCACCAATTTACCCGCAATTAAACCAATTACTCCCTCATGAAATTCAGCATCATCCAAAACAATGATTTTTTGATTTGTTTCTAAATTAATAAGTTGTTCTTTGGCACGATCCAATAAATCTTGGGTTAAGTCTTGACGATTTCGATTGGTTGATCCAAGCGTATCTGCGAGTTCGATGGCGCGATCTTTTTTTCTGGTACACAAGAGTCGGAGCGAATCTAAAGCATGTTCTAACCGTCCCATAGCGTTGAGGCGTGGAGCAATAATATAGTTAACATGATAGGGTGTGAGTGATTCTCTCTCATCGATCCGGGCCTCGGAAAAAAGAGCTTGAATCCCAGGTCGATGAGTTTTCTTTAGTGCAAGAAGGCCAAAGGAAACAATACTTCGATTGGCTCTGGTAAGCGGCATCATATCGGAGATGGTGCCGATGCACGCCAGGTCAAGTGTTGCTGATGCAGCTTGTGGTGAAAGTGTTTTGGTAATCATCCATGCCACTCCCGCGCCACAAAGATCCGTGGTGTGAACAACCGCATCAGCGTGAGGTATTTCTTCACCCGGCTGATGATGGTCGGTAACAATAACGGAAATATTCTTGGCTTTGGCCCAATCCACCGCTTCATTAGCCACAATTCCATTGTCAACGGTGATGAGGAGAGGGTTTTTAGAATCGGCGGAAAGGAGAGAAAGGGCGTCTTCGAGGCCTTTTGTCGAAAGGCCATATCCGTGAATTTCCCGGCTGGGAATAAAGGGGTAGGCGGTAGCGCCCAATGAAGTTAATGTTTCCCACATGATGGCAGTGGCGGTGATTCCATCTGCATCATAATCGCCAAAAATAATGATGGGCTGTTTGTTGGTAATTGCTTGAGTGATTATAGTAACGGCCTGAGCAAGTTGTTGCGGATTAATTCCTGTATCTTCTGGAGAAATTTTGTTTGGTTCCAAAGGGTGAAGAAAAATATCAATATCTGATTGATTGTTTAGACCGCGGTTGTTGAGAATTGCAGAGATGATGGCGGATTCCCGATCTTCTCTCTCTGAATCTAGATTTAATTGAATATTCCATTGCATAGTGATTTATCTTATGGAGCTGGCTTCCAAAATGCAAAGAGCAATTTGCCTTGGTACAATAGATGTAGATGAATTTATTGTTATCACAACCAGTTTTATATGTATTGTACGCACTCCAAAAAGCAGGTTTTGAAGCCACGGTAGTGGGTGGTGCGGTTCGAGACATTTTATTGGGTCGACCCACAACCGATTGGGACTTCACTACCAATGCAAAACCTGATGAAATTATGCGCGTTTTTCCACACCATTTTTATACCAATGCATTTGGTACGGTTGGTCTTCCCTTTGCAGGCTTGCTCAAAGAAATGAAGGCTGCAGGATGGCATGTAAATGATGAGCTTGTTTCTGATCCTCTCTGGATAGATCAAATTATCGATGTTACCACGTACCGGTTTGAGTCAGGCTATACCGATAACCGTCGACCGGATCAAGTGACTTGGGGAACCCGACTGATTGATGATGTGGCTCGGCGTGATTTTACTATCAATGCTTTGGCATTATCAATAGACCAACAACAACTAGAACAGGGCATTCATGAGCGAATGAGCGAAGTCCAAGTGGAGGTAGTGGACCACTTTAATGGCGAACAAGATTTAGCTAATCACACCATTCGAGCAGTAGGCAATCCAGCTGAACGATTTCAGGAGGATGCATTGCGAATGATGCGAGCAATTAGACTGGGGGCACAGCTAGGTTTTACTATTGAGGCTGAAACTCTCAAGGCAATTCAGGATAACGCAGGACTTATTGAACGGATTAGTGGGGAACGCATTCGGGATGAATTATTTAAACTGCTAAAATCAGATTATCCTGCTGAAGGAATTCAGTTGCTGGTAAATTCCGGATTACTTCAATTTATTCTTCCTGAATTGCTGCCCATGAAGGGCGTCAAACAAGGAGGTCATCATATTTATGACGTGTGGGACCATAGCATTGAGGCGTTGCGAGGGTGCCCTAGTACTGACGCTTTGGTTCGATTTGCAGCATTACTTCATGATGTGGGAAAGCCAAAGACAGTGAGGTATCAGGGGCCACGCGGAGTCACCTTTTATGGCCATGAGGTGGTTGGAGCACGAATGGCACGTGTTATCGCTGAACGGCTCAAGTTACCAACTCATCAAAAAGAAAAACTTGTAACATTGGTACGCTGGCATATGTTCGTATATGATTCTCAGATGACTGATGGTGCAATTCGCCGATTTATCAAAAATGTTGGATTGGAAAATATTAACGACATGATGTTGTTGCGGGTTGGTGACCGAAAAGGAGGAGGAAGTAAATCAACCTCTTGGCGACTGACTGAGTTACAGCAACGGATTGGTGAGCAATTGTATGAACCGATGAGTCTGAAAGATATGGCTATAAATGGAAATGATTTAATGACTGATTTACATGTAAACCCTGGTCCCCAGATGGGAAAAATCTTAAATACTTTGTTTGATGAAGTGATTGAGGATAGCGCGAAAAATACTCGAGAATATCTTTTATCGCGTGCAAAAGAACTAAACGAAACCTAACAGGGGAATTATTTTCTCTTTTTTGTAAAAAGGTTATCCCAGAGAATGAGTAATGGAGCGGCAGTAAAGGTGCTGGAATACGTACCCGTGATTGTGCCAACTAAAAGAGCAAACACAAACCATTTGGTAGTCTCTCCACCCATCAACCAAAGCGATAACAACATAAAAATAATTGTCATAGAATTATTAATTGAACGAGTTAAGGTTTCGTTTACCGCTTTATTAATGAGATCTATTGATTTAGCCCGAGGGAAATTCTTTTTACTTTCACGAATCCGATCATAAACTACAATCGTGTCATGAACAGAAAATGACAATATAGTAAGGAGAGCTGTCACGAATAGCGTATCAACTTCCACACCTTTGAAATGACCCAGAACTGAGAACGCGCCCAATAACACAACACTGTCATGGAACATGGCAATAATTGCACACACTCCATACTTCACATTCTTAAAGCGATACGCAACATAACTCAAAATTATGCTTGCGGAAAGAATAATAGCAGCGACTGTTTTTTGTAGCAATTCTTTACCCAACGTTGGACCCATGGTCTCGAACCGAAGTTCTTCGACTGATCCAAATTGAGTGGTTAGTTGTTGTTTGTAGGCTTCGTTTTGATCTTTGGAGATAGGTTTCGTGCGCAGAACATAACTGTTGTTGGTTGTATATTGAATGCTGACGATCTGAATGTCAGTCCCTGCATTTTGCCGCAATATATCTTCTGTGATGTTGGGGGAATTTGGAAATCGTAATTCAATAAGTGAACCACCAGTAAAATCGATGGCTGGAGTTAAACCGTAACGGATTAAGCTATAAGTTCCTGGAATAATCACGCAGAGCGAAATTATAAAATAGATGACATAATGTTTCATGAAGTTGATTGGTTTACCCTGGTATGTCATACTGTTTTCTTTCTCGCAACTACTTTTGCACCTCGTGGACGATAGAATAACCGCATTAAGGTTCGGGTAACTACAATGCCGGTGAATAAACTGGTTATCACTCCAAGACTTAGGGTGAGTGCGAAGCCGCGAACCATACCTGAACTGTTTAAAAATTGCCAATCAAGCGGATTAAAAAGAATGAATGAAGTGATAAGTGTGGCTATATTAGCATCTTTAATACTGTCCCAGGCTCGCCCAAATCCTAGCTCCATACTTGTCTGCCAAGGTTTTCCCATGCGCAATTCTTCTTTCATTCGTTCGAAAATTAGAATATTGGAATCAACTGCCATACCGACTGAGAGGATAAATCCAGCTAACCCAGGTAATGTCAGCGTAACGGGAATGAGTTTGTAGAGTGCAAGGGTAAGGAGGCCATACACAACCAGCGCAACATCCGCAAGGAAGCCTTGAAAACCATAGAGGAGAATCATAAACAACATCACCATACCCAAGCCGATTAATCCAGCGCGTAAACTTCGATTGACAGAATCTTGTCCAAGCGAAGCACCTACATTTTGTTGTTCAAGAATTTCTATTGGAACAGGCAAAGCCCCTGCGTTTAATTGAATACTGAGGTTTTTTGCTTCTTCCAAGGTAAATTGACCAGTAATCACTGCTTCACCACCCGTGATATGTGAATTCACTTTTGGAATGGTGACGGGTAATTCATCAAGAAATATCCCGACTGGCTTTTCAATATTCCGTCCCGTTATGTCGGCAAATAGTTTTGTTCCTTCTTCGTTAAAAGTAATGCTAACTTCAGGTTTGCCAGCTTGATCAAACGAAACGGCTGCTTTTTTTAAATGCTGGCCTGTCAGAGATGTGGTTTGAAAATCCGTCAGGAAGGCTGCTTGAGTGGCGCCCGGAGTGAGTTCGCGAAAATCAAGCTGAGCGGTTTTTCCAATAAGATCAAGTGCTTGATTAATATCCTTAATGCCAGGTAATTCAACCACAATACGATATTCATCACCGGTGGTACTGGTCTGAATAACTGGTTCTGACACACCGAATAAATCAACGCGACGGGCAATAATATTTTTTGAAGAATCCAACGCAGATTGACGATCTTCTGACTTGATATTAGTCATATCAGCACGCAAAACCACATGGGTACCACCTTGCAAATCTAAGCCCTTTTTAATATTGAATTCTGTGGCGATTCGTTTACCAAATAGAGTGAAGTCAAACTTTGGTCGACGGATAATGGTATCAACTTTAACTGAACCTACATTTACCTTAACAGGAATTTCCTGAGGCATATCTATAACAAGAGCTATAAAAACCAAGCAGATAATTATGGTAAATAATCGTTTTGGGTTCATGAAAGTATTTCGTTATACAAGGTTTAATTGACGTATAGTCGGAAACGTGTAGGTAATTTTTCCTTGCTCATAATTAATGGTTACTTCAACAGGATCCCCCGCTTGAATGCCTGTTCGATTGACAAATTTTGCGGGAATAACCACCGCCATAGAGTTGCCTGTACGAACGACATGTTTGGCTTGCGCCAGAGATTCTTCAAGCATTATTCCACCTCCGGACCGGCTTTGTCTACCAGCCCTTCCTCATCACCAATAATCATAATTCGAGAGCGAGAAAGGATACCAAGGAGAAAGGGATCGCGACGACTTTTTCGGAAGATGAATTCTTCCTGATTCATCACGGTATAATTGATTTCTGTTTCTCTTCTCGTTTCTTCTTTTTTTATTAACTCGTTTAGTTTTTCAAGATTAATATTTCCCACAAGCAGCAGATCAATTTCGCCTTTTTCTCTCGATTTATTTCGGGCATATTTTCCAGAGAGCATGGCAAATTTTATCTTACCCAATTCTTTACGGTTATCCCGGATAGCAGCACCGATTCCTACCGATTTGGCCACGATACTTAAGATATCCTCACCATAATCATAGTTTAGATTTGCTTGGTAATAGACGCGATTCCCTCGTTTTTCTTTGAGGATAATTCCAGCGTGATCGAGATGATCTAATTCGCGTCTAACTGCATTAATTTCTTCACCACTCATGCGGGTGAGTTCCCGGACATAAAACATTTGCTGAGGATTATCGAACAATAAACACAGCAGTTCGTTTCGAACCCGGGAGATGATAAAGTCACGCATTTGCGACATACACCCTCCACTTTTTATTCAACATGATGGGCAGATGTTAGCCACATTGTACACCAAAAGTATTCACTTTTTACTTGGGTTATTGTGGGTAATTTACTGCTGTGCTGGTATCAATGATGGAAACCCAAATTCGACCACGATTGAATTTGATTTCTTCACCTTTCTTGTTAGTAAAGATGGTTCGATCAGTCCGTGATTTTTTAGACCAATTACCTTCGATGACTTTTCCATCTTGGAAGATGAGTGCTTTACCATCACCGATGGTTGTATAAAGCATGTGTTTTAGGGGGTCGACTGGGCCAATTTCCTTAGTGAAGAGGATGACTACATTTTTGGACCATAATTGCTCTTTGGTTTCTAAATCTGTATGAGCTTCTCCACCAGTTGACCGTTTGTAGGTGTTGGCAGTCTTGTCGTAATCCCAACGAGCGTCAAATGTCTTGTAACCATCCCAGAAGTCATGAGCGATTGGAGTAATGGCCCCACGTTCAGCTTCAGTTGCATCGTCTTTAAATTTCCAGGGTTTAAAATCTTTGGTCCATTCAGCTCCATCTGGATCCAAATTGGTCCAACCTCGATCAACGCCAACTGCCCACAGTTTTTCAGTACGACCTTCGACACTATGCTCAGTGGCTACAGGTTGGCCAGTACGATTCTCATTTCTGATATATGCTTTGGCACCGACAGAAAATTGATCAAGATCATTGCCGGTGGAATAACGCCATTCATACTTTACAAGCTGCTCAATTGCCTGTGCCTTTGTGTCTGTTTTACAGGGGCCCATATTGCCGTTGGGAAGTTTTTCTCCACTACAGTTAGCGCCACCAACATGACCAAATAGAGGTGTCTTGCCATATTCAGAGGCCCAATCGATGAAATAGGTACGAACACTCCGAACAGGAGCAACCACCACGTTCGATCGAGCTGCATCACAAAGGTATACCGCCATAAAGCGGGTGACACCACCTTCTGCAACTGCCTCATACACCACATCGGCACGATTAATACCAGAATGAGGTCGGGCATCAGGACTGTTTTCAACCATAATGACGAGTGGACGACGTTTAGCCCAAACACCCGCTTCGGTTTTGGTGTACATGGCACCGTTTAGGGGACACTCTTGATCTTTTGGCTCAGCAGGATCAATTTGTAATCCTTCCATGTTTCCGGTGGGAAGCTTGGAGATATTGGTGGCGGCAATTGTTGATTTTCCCGTGAGACCAAACACCGCAAACGCAACCCCTGCTGACACCAAATATAGTGCCGCGCCAATGATTAAAAAGGTTTTTTTCGTGAGAGCCATGGATTGCTTCCTCATTTTTGATTAGTATTTCTTGCCGCCTGAAGCGCCTGCCATTCCTCGTCTGAGAAATCGTCGCGCTTAACCCCATCGTCCACCACCTGCTTGGCATAAAGCCGGGTAGTATTACGACTATGTAGGGATGTAATGACGATACCATTATTCTGATGGTCTAGCAAGCAGAATGAAAAGCTCTGATCCCCTCCCGTGTCTGAAAAGGGATTAAAGCGGACGAAACCGCTTTTTTGAAAATGAGTTGTTGCTGCTTGTCTCATTTGTTCGATTGCTTGCTGATTTGCTTCTATCTTTTGCGATGCAACCAATAATGAGTCTGAAAGTTGCCGTAATACTGTGAGAAGATCTTTTTTAGTCACACCTCTTGCCAAATCTCTTAGTATCTGTTTTTCTTTGGCAATAAAAATGGTGAGTACAACGCACCAAATTCCAACTAGACCAATACCAATGAACGCAACCGTGGTAAGATTCATACGTATTTCGTATTGTACTATGATAAGATTTGAAACGTATGCCAAAGAAACGTACTAAACAACAAAAAATCAGAGCTCAATATCATTACGCCTTTCCTGTAGGACATAGTTTTTCTGGAGTTGAATCTCAAAAAGATACAGCAGAATTGGTTAGTCCGATCAAAAAAACCGACGATGTATTATCTCTCTATCAATACGATCCTCACTTCATCGTGAAAGATATTCGCTGGACACTGTTTGTGTCTTTGGTCATTCTTGCGATTCAAATTGGACTGTATATCTGGCTTAAGTAATTTCTATGTATCAGCCTTCTTCAGATTTACTACAAAAATATGCAGATGTATTGGTTAAATTTGCCTTGAATTCAGGTGAGGGTATTCGACCTGGAGAAGTAGTGCAGTGCTTGGTTCCTGATGTGGCAAAACCATTTTTGTTGGCACTACAGCGATCAATTTTAGAAGCCGGAGGACATCCTTTGATGCGGATGTTGCCTACTGGCGTTGACCGCACTTTTTATGAGTTGGCAAATGAAGAACAGCTCACATTTTTCCCAAAGAAATTTATTCAAGCTCGGGTAAATTTGATTGATCATTCAATTGGTATACTCGCAGATCATGACTTAAAAGAACTGGTTGGTATTGATGCGAATAAAATCATTAAAGCCCAAGAAGCGCAGAAGCAAGCCCGTGAATGGATGAATGATAAGGAATATGCGGGCCAATTTACGTGGACTTTGGCTCTGTATGGTACGCCAGCGATGGCACGCGAAGCGGGTTTAAGCCTCGAGGCTTACTGGGAAGAAATCATTCATGCCTGTTTCTTGGA
>CAZKZW010000005.1:0-19964 GCA_964557365.1 uncultured Pseudomonadales bacterium
GAAATACTTCATCCCACACGCGGTGTCGCTGCGTCAGACTTTCGTCCATTGCGCAAAATTCCCAGTTGCTGCCACCCGTAGGTGTAAGTCCCGTGTCTCAGTGACTTTGTGGGGGATCATGCTCTCACATCCCCTACCCGTCATCGCCTTGGTGAGCCATTACCTCACCAACTAGCTGATAGGACGCAGGCTCCTCTCTTCGCGGCCGGTTAAGACCTTTGATCTTACGATATCATGCGGTATTACCCCGACTTTCGCCGGGCTATTCCCCACAAAGAGGTAGATTCCCACGTATTACTCACCCGTCTGCCACTGGGTTAGTATTGCTACTAACCCCGTTCGACTTGCATGCTTAAGGCACACCGCCAGCGTTCATCCTGAGCCAGGATCAAACTCTCAAAAAAAGTGGAAATATCCATCCGCCTCACGGCGAATCGGAACTTCCTACCACATCTTAGGCTTCAACTATTTCTGGTTGAACAAAATGTCTGATTGTTTGTTTCATTACGTTTATGTTTAAAATAAGCCTTTATAAACGCAATATGGCTCTTATTTATTAGATTTGGTCGCTTTATCTCGTCCCATTCGGGACGGATTGGCTAAAAAAATATCAAAAAAATTTACGGAAAAAAATACAAATTCGTTTGTTAAGGAGCTACGTAGTAGCGACGCAATCCTGCCGAAGCTTTCGAATGTGAAGCATGACTAGATAGTCAAGCGAACAAGTCATAAAGCGTAGGGCGGATTAAATCCTACTTGCCTGAGATTAAAAAACCCGCTCAGCGCGGGGCATTCATTACGATTGCCTTAAAACAACTGAGTTATGCGGTATCTCTCATGGCAAGGGATATCTTACCAAACCTCTCCCCCCTGTCAACACCCTATTATAGCCAATTTCTAATGTAGTCTCCCTTAATTTAAGGGAGAAAGGGACCCTTTAGGGATAGAGTGTTAATATTGGCAGGCAGAGAGAGTTATTTATTCTTTTAAATAATCCCAAAACAAATGAGTATCTTCTGATTTCATGGGATGGAGATACCCCACATAGGTCGCCATCAAACCTTCCATCCTATCCAATAATTCATAAATTGTTTGTTGCGGTTCACCCGTCACCTTTCTTTGCGGATTAAAAAGGGATCGCCTAATCTGATGAGTCACGTAATCCACACTTACGTTTGGATTCGTTGCTTGTGCCAAGGAAAAAATTTCACCTAGTTGCGTCACTCCCTCATTCAATCCTCCAAAGTGATGCTCCCATACCAATTGCTGTTGGTCTGGCGACAACCGATATGCTTCACATAATAATTGGGTCGCGATCCCTTCAGCCTGACTTTCTCGGGCTACAGTAATATTATTCAAATCTCGAGTCATTTGATCTGTTGCCGTCCCCCACATGGGATAATAACGAGTGTCGATCAGTAATATCGAACGACTTGAATAAATCCAAGGCATGAGTGTTTTCTGGTGAGCGGGTGGTGCATTCACCATATCCACCGTTTGTTGCAATATATGAGTCATTTCGTGATACATGACATGCCGTAAAGCCATGTCTCGATATTCCATATCTCCCACATTCCCCAAGACGTTTGAATGTTGCCACAATTGAGCTTGTTGATAAATATTCCAGGCATAGACATCAATTTGTAATGCTGAATAATCTCCCAAAAGGGCTTGACCATAGACATGTGTATTCGTACCCTTCGATTGAGTTGCTCCATCATGAGGAACATACACAAGCCGCGAGTCATCGTTGGGCAAAACTATTGCCTCAATCGCTTCAAAATACTTATCCGCCACTCCCTTTGCTCTAATCAAGTCTAAAAACTCCTGTCGAGTTTGTTTGATGAGTACGGTCAATTCTCGCGCTGCCTCGTCAGACACGTATAATTGTTTTACTGCTTCAGGAATCTTTCGTTTTTCATTTCCAGTTTTCAGTAACTCAACCCAAGATGACAATTGCTGTGGATCATATTGTTGAATCGATGTGGGTAAACGACCCTGTTTCTGTGTAAGTTGTAGTGTTTTCAACAAAAACTGAAGTTCTGGAATTGGTCGGGAAGATGCCGCAATCCAAGAAATATCTTTTTTATAATATGAAGGAACCTGAGACAGTGTTGATGACACTTGATTCACTGAAAGAGGATGCGAGTGGTTTGTCCAAAAAAATACTCCCCCCGCCAGCACCAAGACGCCGATTATGAACTGTTTCGTTCTCATAACAGCTAGTATCGCACCTTGATCCAAAAAAGAGTTACTTAATTACGCCTCCACCCAAACAAACCGTTCCAGCATACAAAACCACAGCCTGTCCGGGAGCCACTCCCCACACTGGTTTACTCAACAACAATCTATCTCCCTCAAAAGTAACTGGAACTAATTCTCCGCCATGCCTAATTCGCACTTTCAAACCTTCCATACTTTCCATACCTTTATACTTCCCATACTGTTCTTCATTGATCCAATGGATATCAGTTAACCGAACCTCATTCGTATACAGTTGGTCTTCCGTTCCTATATATATAACGTTCTTTTCCATATCTTTTCCCACCACATAAAAATGCGGTAATCGCGTCGTATCAAATCCTGCCTGAGTCATTTTTTTTGCTTCGAGTCCTGCAATCTTCTGCCCTACCGTATAAAACCACACCCCCCTATGCTTGCCAACAATTGTTGTCAGAGCGTTTTGCGTAGCGTCCACAGCCCGGCAATCTGGCCGAGCGAGGATAGCGGAGTCAAAATGCAACGGCAACAATGCAATATCTCCTTCCTTCTTCTCAATTCGTTCCTCTAAAAATTTTGAAACACTCACTTCACCAATAAAACAAATCCCCTGCGAATCAGGTTTGGCGGCAGACAACAATTTTCTTCGCTCCGCCTCGGCTCGAACCTCGGGTTTGGTCAAATGACCAATTGGAAACAAAATATGTTCAAGCTGTTCACCTCGTAATTGATACAAAAAATACGTCTGATCTTTGTGCTCATCCGCCGATCGAAGCAAGCAGAAGTCTAGGTTTTTCCGCGCGCAATCATCCGAGCCTCGTGCACCTTCGGAAGCGAAGGGCGTGAGCACGGAAAAATCGTACGACTGATTGCGATGTCCAACTTGGGCATAGTGCCCCGTTGCTACATAATCAAAATCATGAGCAAGGGCCCAATCATAAAACAATCCAAACTTAATCTCCCGATTACACATCACATCTGGATTTGGCGTTCTTCCTACCTGATACTCACCAATCATGTACTCATACACTTTTTCTTTATATTCTTTTTGAAAATCCAAATGTACAAATGGAATCCCCAGTTGAAGCGCGATATCCAACGCATCTTGCCGGTCTTCTTCCGACCGGCATCCTGGACCGGACCAACACGAGATGTACACCCCCGTCACGTCATAGCCTTGATCCACCAACAATGCAGCCGCCACAGACGAATCAACACCACCACTCAAACCAACTGCCACCTTTTGCTTCATGTCACTTGTTCTCTTAAGACGGTATCAATAATTTGTATCGCTCGTTCCTCTAAAAAATCTTTCGGAATATGCAAGAAAGCATATTTTACACCGTGGTCCTTGGCCCACTTACCCAAGATATACATTGAATAGTTGCACACAAACGCTCCAGGATCATCAGTAACTTCCATTCCTTCAAGTGGTTGAATTCCCCATGTCACAGGATATAAATCGGCTCCACCTGTTTTAATTACCGATAATTGTTCTCCCAATTTCTTTCGATTGAACCCATGCTGTTCGATTCGAATCTTTTTCCCCCTGGGATATCGTCCAATCCCCAACACATAATCGTAGTCATGTCCCTGAACCAGTTCTAAAAATTGGTCTTTGTTAAAACGAACGCGCAAAATCTTCTTATCCATCCCTGGCAATAACTCAATTCCCACCACCACCTTCTCCGCAATATTTTCATTCATGCTCCCCCAACACCCAAATCCATACACGAGAATTTTACTGTTTTGGTTTTTCATACCAATCCATCATTTATCAAACACCACCGCAAAGCCCTTCAGGTCTTTGCGACCAACCAACATTTGTCGCTTCAGATGAGATCGATCAGTTACGCTGGCAGTGCTCGTAATCTTTTTCCCTGCCAACATATAGGTTATGCCCACCACCGGACGCTTTTGGTGTACTCCCAACGCATTTTCCACTTCCACCTCATACAAAACATTTTCCGGTTTCAACAACCCGAATGATTCCGCCAAAGCCGTATCAATACTCGTCCGATCTGCTCCTGTATCCACTTTCACTTTCACCGCATGCTCATGGCCGAACTCATCTTCAACTCGAACTGTTTCAGATACATGAATTTGAATCAGACTATCTTGAATAAGAGGGGTGGTTTTTCCCGCAAACAATTCTTGAGCAATCCGAATCCCTTTTTGTGGTGTATCCACTTCTAATCCCTCGATCCGTTCAAGTCGCCGTCGTAATCCTACCTTATTGCACAACTGAATTTTCAGGCCCGGCTGCGCATTCAATTCCAATATTTTTGGAATAATCTTCCCAGGATGCTTTATTGAAGGCTGCAACACCACATCGGCCCGCATATATCCCAAGCCAGCTGCCTCTGCCGCTTGAATCGCCAACAACAACACTCCCTCCCATTCCGGAATTTGAATTCCGCTTAAGCTTTTATGCGTTCCCGGAAACGTCTTTATATAGTCGTTCTTTTGATATGCGTAGGTTGTAATTCCTGTCGCCAAATCAATACCACACGCAATGGCCCCTTGAAACATATTTGCCCGGCCGCCTGATTCTTTCGTGGGCAGCCTCAAAAAGGCCATCACGGGGATTCGATTAAATACCAGCACGCCAATATCGGGAGTACCATGATATGAATAGTCCGTAAATGTGGGATGGATTCGCACCCGTTCCTCGATATAGGCAATATCAGGTAAATCCTGCATAGAAAATCGGCCTTCCAAAATATCGGCTATGTGCAATTTAATATCCTCATTGGAAATTTTCTGTCGTTCACTCGTAATCCATGTTCCAGAATTCTTACCAGGTTTTTCTACCACAATAATCCCCTTACCTCCCATGCCTCGGTTAGGCTTCACCACAAAACTGTCGGTAATTTTTCCAAAATCAAATTTTGCTAAATCTGCTTGATTTCGTATCACGGTGTAGAGACGCGGTGTCGATAATCCCGCTTTTTTACAGGCAGATTTAGTCAACAATTTTGAATTCGCAATCCGCCGCGATTGAGCTGAATTGTATTTCAAATACTCATAGTTTCGGGCATTTAACCCTAAAATATGCTGAAGTTTAATCGCCATAGCCGTATGTTATTGAGCCAACTTCCGAAATTTTAAATACTCAGTAAATCGAAGTCCCACATATTTACCCACTAAAATATTCGTCAGTGCCACCCCTACAATCAACAATTCAGGATTCAAAAGCGCAAATCGTTGAACCATATCCAAGGAGATCAGGAGAGCTGAGATGAGCGCTAAAATCAATGTTTCGATCGTCAACTCTGTTGCCTCACGTTTACTCTTTCCCATCTGCACCTCATGAAAATTCTCCGATAACAGTGTCAGAATCAAAATGGGAAAAATGTTAATAGTAGCCAATTCAGCAATGCCTAAATAGGGCGCCATGAAAATGGTTGCTAATACTCCCAGCGACACCAGCCACAATAATAGAGCCATGCGTGGTAAATACTGCATTTTCAATCGGCGGATTACCCGCATTCCATAGGTACTGATTCCTAAAATCACCAAAAACAATACAATTCCCGTCACTACTCCCGTTGCTACGAATGCAACTGACAACACTGCGGGAATATAAATACCAAATCCCCTTAGACCGATCAAGTGTCGCGCTGCTGCCACTAATGCTGCAATCACGGGAAACAAGAGAACCAACACAATTGTGTTCGCTGGCACTCCTCGTTTTACTACCGCCCGAATCGCATGACGAATAAAGTTGGTGGGATTCAATGAGCCTAATTGCTGCTCATCTAGATAACGATCAAGTCTCCCTTTCACTTCCCCAGTCGGCTGAGTTAAATCACTTTTAGGTTCCACCTTCACAGCTGCTTCAGTAGCAACAGCCGCACTCATCGAAGCTTGTGCCAAAACTGCGCTTATTGTTGCTTCCGGTGTTGGCGATGCCTTTATCGTCTTTGCTGACACCGCTCCAGAAAGCTGTACCAGCAACAGTAGAACGAATATGAATAATAGCTCGAATTTTCTCATGTGCGTATTATACCTTAATTGCCCTTTTTCCCTTGCCCATCCAAAGATAATCCGCCATAATGAATCTACCAAACACCTCTGTTTAGGGGGTATTTGCTGCCCATATGTCAAACTCATCAGATATATCTATTCAAAAATTACCTCACGAACCGCGCTTTTCTTTCGCTCGCATTATTCAAGCCGCTCAACAAGAGGCCACTGGCACCAAAACCACTTCCTATGCAGTTACCACAGTTATGGCTGGTATTCTGTATGCTGGTGTCAGCTATCTTGTCATCCAAGAACTACCAGCTAATTGGCTTGTTCCTGCTTGGATTTGTCTTTCTTTTTTGTTTGCCATTTCATTTAGTCCCATTCGCTATGGTACTGAAGAACTTATTCGTCAATTGTTTCCTTATGCCGATTACAATTCTCATCACCTCATCAAACGGTTAAATGCCATCAGTTATTCCAGTCTTACTCTGGAACGACTCACCACTCAGTTTTTTCAAGAATTTGAAGTAAACCTAAATGTTGCCAATCTTCTCTTCCTCATCTTGGATAAAGATGGTAATCGCACCACCCGATTTCACGGGTTCGCCTCGATGCCCGACTTTGAACCGCATCAAATACAAGAGCTTATCCGCGCCACTCACCAACGACCCTTCTTTGCCCATCATATTCACCCAGATCATTTACGCCATGTTTTAGAAGCTCATCAAATCAAAATCATCGTTCCCCTTATCAATAACGAAAGTTGTTTAGGATTGTTGCTTTTAGGTGAAAAATCAAATCATCATCAATACACGACCAAAGACATGAAAGTACTTGAAGCAATTGCTCCCAAAGTCGGCTTCGCCATTCAAAATGCCCGGGAATACGAGCGCGTCAGCACTCATAATCAACAACTCTTCGACAATCTCGAACGGTCGAATCAAAAACTTCGGGATATGAATGAACGACTTGAGCACGATGATAAATTGAAAGATGAGTTTATCTACGTTGCCACTCACGAACTAAAAAACCCCGTTACTGCCATGCGTGGCTATCTCTCTCTTATTAATGAAGATCATTACGGTCAAGTTCCTAACTACTTAAAAGATCCTCTAAACCAAGTTATTAGCTCAAATCAACAACTCATCACTCTTCTCAATAATTTACTCCAAATTGCTCGAACTGAAGCCACAAATATCACCATTTCTACCAAACCAATCGCCATCTGTGAAGTCATTGATCAAGTTATTCGCGATCTCCATGCGCTTGCCGATCAAAAAGGACTATCTGTTATCCATTACTGCGCCAATCCATCAATCACCGTTATGGCCGAAAAAGAACGACTTCGAGAAATTATTTCGAATCTTTTAAGTAATGCCATTAAATATTCTGACAAAGGTCAAATTGAAGTTACTCATGAAATTGTTCAAGACACCCTAGTTACCCATGTCAAAGATGAAGGAGTTGGCATTAGTGAAAAAGACCAGAAAATGATTTTTACCCGTTTCTTCAGAGTAGAAGAAGAAGCAGCTCGAGGTATTCCAGGTACGGGATTGGGTCTTTTTATCATCAAGGAGCTCCTTGAACGCATGCAAGGCAGTATCACCTTCAAATCAGAACTTGGTAAAGGTTCCATTTTCTCTTTCACCCTTCCGCTGGCCCGCACCTACACCCTAAAAACTGAATAACCCCATATTTTGTAGGGGCGGGGTTTTCCCGCCCAAACAAAAAGGGCGCGGATACCGCGCCCCTACATGTAAACAAATATTAATTTACTTCAGCGCTTCATCCACCGCACTCTGCATATCCGTAAAGCTATATGCTCCTGCAAATGCTTTCGTATTCACAAAGAAACCTGGTGTTCCATTGATATCAAACGCTTCTCCTTTTTTCTGATCAGCTGCAGGCCGAGCAGCGTATTTCTTACTCTCCAAACAGGTCTTTAATTGAGCACCATTCAAACCTTTACTTAAAAAGGTCACCATCGCATCAATTTTTGTTGTATCTGCTTTAATTGTTTCATTAAGTAATGTGTACCCAGTATTAGACATCAACAAATCGTGTGCTTCCCAGAATTTATTTTGTTCTTTAGCACAGTACAGTGCTTGGGTGGCCAACTCACCATTTCCATGTCCAAAGCTATATATCCACACATAACCAGCCTTCCCCTGATCTACCATTTTCTTCATCTCAGGAATAGGCGGTACATAGCTTCCACCTTGTGCTTGCGTGGCAAATCGTCCGGTCAACAAATCAGTATTCTTACCCGCCGCAATATGACAATATGGACATGAAGGATCAGAAAATTCCACAAACAAAACCTTTTTATTTGCATCCCCAAATGAAATATTACTACTATCCTTAAACAGTCCTTTAATCATTCCCAACGTTACAGGCGATGCTGGTTCAGGTGTGGCTACTTGAGCTTGCTGTTGTTTACCTGCAGTAGTTCCAGCTTTCCCTGATTCATACACACTCAAACGACCATACAAGTACCCAACAGCAAATGCTGCCACCACAATTGCTCCTACCAACACTGGAATTAACACACTTTTCTTCTCTTGAGCCATCACTTCTTCAATTACTGGTTTTTTCACGGGTTCACTTTTTGTTTTAGTAATTTTTGCTTTAATTGTTTTTGTCGGCATAACGTCCTCTTGTGTAATTAATAGCGCTATTTTGTCTCCAACCATCGCTCCGCATCCAACGCCGCCATTACTCCATAGGCAGCAGCTGTTGATACTTGTCGATATCGAGGGTCCATACAATCGCCCCCCGCAAATATACCCTCAACCGTCGTCATTGTGGGATAGACAACTCCTTGAGCATGTCCTGCCACCACAATATATCCACGATCATTCAATGTCACAGTTCCTTTCAAAAACTCTGTCGCTGGTCGGTGACCAATGGCCACAAATACTCCATCTGTTTCGCGCTCAGTTACTTGGCTCGTCTGTGTATGCTTGAGCATTATTCCCGTCACTTTTCCGTTACCTACAATTTTTTCCACAGTTGTATTCCACAACACGGTTACTTTGGGATTAGACATCACTTTATCAATCATGACCTTGCTAGCCCGAAAACTATCTCGCCGATGAACAACGGTGACCGATTCAGCAAATCGAGTTAGCGCTAAGACATCTTCCATTGCTGCATCACCTCCACCAATGACAAAGGTTCTCTTTCCTCTAAAAAAAGCAGCATCACACACAGCACATGCCGACACTCCTCTGCCAATAAACTCATTTTCTCCTGGAACATTCAACCACATAGCCTGTGCTCCTGTCGCAATCACAATCGCTTTTGCCGTATATGCTCTACTTTCAGTAACCACCTGAAAATCATTAATTGCAGTAACCACTTCTTCCCGTACTTCTGCTCCAAATCGCTCTGCCTGCTGTCTCATCTGCAGCACCAATTGAGATCCATCAATCCCCTCAGGAAAACCGGGGAAGTTTTCAATCACGGTGGTCAACATCATTTGCCCACCCACTTTATCTCCTGCGAGCACCAAAGGCTTCATGCCTGCTCGAGCCAAATACAAAGCTGCCGACCACGCTGCAGGCCCTCCACCCACTATTATCACGGCATACGTAGCTTGATCCATAGATTACTTATTTTCCGGTTACTTTTTTAATCAAAGCTTCAACTCCAGCCCTGCCGCCAAAACCTACTTTTCGCTCCACTTCTTTGCCATCCTTGAATACAATCATTGTAGGAATACTCATCACTCCATACTCTGCCGCCACAGCCTGTGCTTGATCCACATCTACTTTCCCCACCAAAACGTCATCAACAAATTGATCTGCCAGTTCGTCGATTATAGGAGCTGCCATTTTGCATGGCCCGCACCACTGAGCATAAAAATCTACCAAAACGGGCTTATCTGCTTTCAGCACTTTACTTTCAAAATCACTATCAGAAAAATGAATCGCTGCCATATGTATCCTTTCAGCTGTTATAGAATAATCAACTAATTTTTAACAAACTATCAATCACTGTTGTTAACTTTTGTTTATCTTCATTTTTTTGAATGCATCGCGAAGCTTCAGCAGTCAAAAGTTCCTTCCCCACCCGCCGCAACGCACTCTGAATCGCTGCAATTTGCTGAGCAATTTGGTCACACCCACGCTCCTCCTGATACATTTTCCGAATGCCGCGAACTTGTCCTTCAATACGATTAAGAGCTGAAACAACAGTATCCATAATGCTTCTATATATACCCACTGGGGGTATATTTGTCAATCCTTGTTTTCACTTTTCTTGTAAAAAAACGCCATCTCCAACCACAACCCGATGAGCCTTCACCCATCCCGCATTCACTTCCACTACCATATCTGCTTCCACTCGGGGCGATACTGTCCGAACTACCGGATTCTCTTGTGTAGGAGCAGGTACTGATTCTGTAATTTCTACCACCTTACCCTCAGCTACCCACAAAAAATCTAAAGGGAATTGCATACCTTGCATCCAATAAGCTACTCGCTGTTTGGCTGGGTACATAAATATCATGCCTTCGTTTTCACCCAAGCGTTCACGCCAAGACAATCCCAATTCTAATTCCGCTTCAGTTTGTCGAACTTCCACCATGAG
Source organism: uncultured Pseudomonadales bacterium (assembly GCA_964557365.1). Classification (GTDB taxonomy): domain Bacteria; phylum Patescibacteriota; class Microgenomatia; order UBA1400; family RBG-16-45-19; genus CAZKMY01. The sequence continues at coordinate 10,786 of CAZKZW010000005.1, forward strand.
CATTTGTTTCCCAATTTTCAACTCTTGTTGCACCGTTTTCGGATTAGGTCGAGGGGTTATCACTTGTTCTCTTTGAGGACTTTGATTAATCAACAGCACTTTTGAAGCGGTCAACCAACTCGCGACCAGTCCCAAAGCTATCAATCCACCAACCAAAATTGTTTGTTTCATGGACATATCCTACACCCCTCTCAACTGACGGATCCACCACCATCCACCAATCCCAATCGACACAAGAGAAATAATCTGAGCTACTGGTATTCCATTCCATATCCAAGGAGAAATCCGGAATGGTTCCAACACAAATCGAATCAATCCATATCCCATTAAAAAGGCACCAAAACCATACATTCTTCCCAAACTACGAGGTTTAAACCACCAATACAAACAAAAGAATAATCCCAATGACAACAGAGATTCATACAAAAACAAAGGGTGATAATACGCAATGTCTGTCATGCTCGTCGGACGAAATTCTTGCGGGATATACCACTTCCATGGTAACGAGGTTGGCTTGCCATACAACTCATAATTTACCCAATTCCCCCACCTCCCAATTGCTTGTGATAACGGCATCGCAAATGCCATTGCATCCAAATACTGGGGTAATGACCCCCATTGGTTCCGGCAAGCAATGACTCCTCCAACAAAACCTCCTCCAATCGCTCCCCAAATTCCCAAGCCCCCTTGCCACAAAAAAAATGTTTCAACCATATGTTGTGAGTAATACCACCAATAATCAACCACATGGTATAACCGTGCTCCCACCACTCCTCCCACTACTGCCCAAATTCCAACCACCTCAAACCTTTTCTCATCTCCTCCAGCAAGACGGATCAAACGAGATGCCCACCACCAACCAACTGCAATCGCAATTCCTAAAAACAAACCATAAAAATGGACAATGAGTGGACCAATTGACACGGAAGAAATCATTTCAAAAAAAGCAGCACATTCACACCAACCCACGCTGCCAAATAAAATGTAGAAACAATTCGTATTTCTTTTTCTGACATCGAACGTTTTATTTGCCAACAAAACCATTTTCCCAAACGAGCAGGCTGTTTCCAGTCAGTCACAATATCCCATGTCAACCACAATCCCAACCCCATGACCATCCCCACCGCAGTCACACTTCCAGTCGAAGTGAGTACATAAATTACCAAGAATAACCAAACAAACGCAAAACCTACACTTCTGAAAATTAACCGTGTTTGCTCTCCTCCACGTTCACGCAATAATTTTATTACCGCGTTAAAGTCTCTTCGCTGCCACCAATACTGAACTTGAATCGATAATTGTTCAAATGGTTTCAACCACCATACATACAACAATCGGTCCATCCACCAGAGACATTCCGCCAAAACCATTCCCATAACCCACCACCACCAATTTCCCGGAAAACATCGCCAAGCCATTACTCCGACATACCCAATCCAGACAAGAATTTTCTGATAATCCTTCATTCTTCCACTCTAACACGAACGACTATCACTTCTCATCCTTTGATAAAGACAATCCCTTCTTAATTCTTCCCAAGGCCCACATAAACAACCTCCCTCGGTTATTCACGTTTGGGGCATCCATGACAAATGATCGCGCCCGCTCCAACTGCGCTCGATCTACCGTTTTTGCCAGTCGAATATACATTCCTTTTTTACTCTCTTCACCCATATCACATGCCAATCGATAACCATAATCTTGAAACTCTTGAGAAATATATCCACCCTTATCTTCCAATACGTATTTCGTCAACACATCACGTATCGACTCTGGTTTTTTTAACCGATTAATCATGTTTTTCACCTTCTTCAAACTGGAAAAAGTAACGCTCCATGTCTACATGCATCGCATCTACAAACCTTACTCCTTCTTCTTCCAATCGATGACGTTGTTCATTCGCTCCATTAAAGGCAAAGTTAGGAGCAATTCTTCCTACCCGATTAACTACCCGATGACATGGAACGGCACTATCAGTGTTTCCATGCAACATGTACCCCACCAAACGCGCATCACGCGTTCCAATCATTCGAGCAATTTCACCATATGTAGACACACTTCCAGGTGGAATTTGTTGAGTCAATCGAAATACACGCTCACGCAGATTGATTATCTCCATATCCCCCCACAATCTCTGCCACTTTAAGTAATGCTTGACGCACGCCTTGCTGAAACACAACTTCTTCGGAATCTGATAGCGGCATCAACACGTATTTTTCCCCTGGCAATACTTGATGTTCTTCAGGGGTTCGGTCTTCCACCCCCACCCGAATACGCCAAAAGTCAGGTGTTCCAAGTTGTGTTTCCACAGACTGAAGCCCCCGGTGCATTTTAGGTCCCTTACCCAAGCCAAACTTGATCTGTCCCATTTCAATATCTAAATCATCATGAATGACCACAACATGATTTGACGGCACTTTATAAAACTGAGCCACTTGTGCCACAGCATCGCCTGACAAATTCATGAACGTCTGCGGTTTAAGAAGACAATATCCTCCCAATTCAGCGAGTTCTGCTCGAAATCGATTGTTCATTTGCCACACTGCTGACATTTGCACAGCCATTTGATCCACTACCGCGAACCCTGCATTATGTCGGGTTCCTTCATATCGTTTACCCGGATTCCCCAAGCCTGCAATAATCCAATCCATTCGTTTCACTCCTGATATACTATTCCCAATATTATAACTACACACGGTACACTGTACACTACACACTATTCCTATGTCTTACTTCTCCATCATTATTCCCACTCTCAACGAGGAACAATATCTTCCCCGACTACTAAAGAATCTAAACCAACAAACCTTGACTGATTTTGAAGTAGCCGTGGTGGATGGTCAGTCTGAAGATCACACCATTGCATGTGTAACCAACTTCCCCAGCCGATATCCCCTCACACTCCTCTCCACTACCCAGAGAAACGTATCCCATCAACGAAACATGGGGGCAAAACAAGCAACAGGCCAGGTCTTGATATTTTTTGACGCTGACACACAAATTCCAAAAAACTATCTCGAAAAAGTGAAGACAGCTTTTGAAGTTAAAAAACCTCATTTCCTAACCACCTACTCAAAAGCAGACTCTCGCAAGCCCGCTGATCAACTCGTCTCCGCCTTTTCAAATTTTGGCTTCGAGATGGGACGCGTCCTCAAAGCCCCACTTTGTTACGGATCAATGATGGCAATAAAAAAAGGTGTATTTGAAGATATTGGCGGATTTGACGAAAAAACTTCTTTTGGTGAAGATTCTCAATTGTTTCAAACAGCTGTTGACTGGAATTATAAATATACTGTCCTTCCCAATCCCAGATATACCCTCTCACTTCGACGATACCGAGCTGAAGGAACACTCGAAACGATTTATCAATACATTCGTCTCAATCTATCACTTTCCAAAAAAGGGTATCATGGGGATCATCCCCAATATAATATGGGCGGAAAAGTCTATCAAAAACAAACGCATCCAGAATTTGTTCGTCGGTTTGACCAACTCTTTTCAAAAATGCAGCAAGCTTCCAAGGAACAAATTCTTTCAGTTAAAGAATTTTTTACGCGACAATTTCCTGAGTCTTAACCCCTAATTTCTTCCAATTCAGTAAGGTTGGTTATCTGTATTGTTGTTTTATCATCTCTAAATCGAACCAGTCGTGGAAACCGTAAACCCCAACCCGATGAGTGAAGCGGTGACTTAGTAATTTCATCTGCAGCCACTTCCACAACCACAGAAGGATCTGCCCAAACATCTGGCTTCAAACTCTCAGGAACCATATACGATGAAGGCATTTCTTCACTAAATATTGAGTCAACACGCCGTTTCATTTCCCGCCACTGCTCGTCAGTAAGTCCTGTGCCAATTTTTGCTACTGTTACGTACGTGTTGGTTTTTTCACTTAAAATTCCCAACAAAAAGGCCCCTATTCCAAACGATGATCGTTTTCCTTTACCCCGATAATATCCCATCACTACTCCATCAACCGTATCCGACAATTTTCCTTCTGATTCTTCAACAGCCTTAAACTTCACCCAATTCCAACCAGTTCTACCTGGTTGATATTCCCCATCATACTTTTTTACCATTGCACCTTCCAACCCTGCACCTAGCTGCTGTTTGTGGTACTCCCGCAACTCGTCCACCGAATCAGTTATCATCACAGGAGCTACTTCCAATACTTCCCCCCGATTAATTACCTCAGAAAGTAAACGTCTACGCTCACAAAGTGGTTTATCCAACAAACTCTCTCCATTTAAAAACAATAAATCAAAACAAAAAAATTTAATCGGCAAGGATTTGCTTAATGCTTCAACTCCATGCTTTCGTTTTCGAGTGATAGTGTCTTGAAACGGAAGCAATTCCCCTGTTTGTGGGTTATACCCCACCGCCTCACAATCAATGATCACACTCATTGCGTTAATCTGTTTGGAAATAGTTTGAAGTTCCGGAAACATAGCACTCGTATCTTCCAAACTCCGAGCAAACGTTTTTACTACACCCTCACCAAAATGAATTTGTGTCCGTGTTCCATCATATTTCGGATCCACCATCACTTTCCCCATTTTGGCTATCATTTCTCCAGGAGACTTAAGTCGTTGTGCGAGGGCAGGCATGACTGGTACCCCCAATGTTGCCTTCACTTGTTCCGCTGCCTGCATAAGCCCCCACTGTTTCACCAAAGCAGCAATCGCTCCGATGTCTGGGGATGATTGATATGCAATTTCCAACCGATCCCTACCTGCTTTTGAGCCGCCATCCATTACCGCTAGCGCATCCAGAATAGTTTTATCTGAAAAACCAAGTCTCATCTTACCCAACACAATCCTCACCACATATCGAGCTTCCTGTGGGGACATGTGCTCAAATAGCCGTACAAGTAAATCCACTTTCTGTTCTTGGCTCCCCTCACCACCCGCTTGAGCAATTTCTACTAACCGCTCATATACTTCCATTGCTGTTAAACCCTGACCCCTATCTCCTAAACCCCCGCCCGCCTCGCTACGCGACGCGTTGCGGGCAGGCTGTTGCCTAAATAGTTGTTCCGTCGTTTCTCCTAAATCTCCCATTTGTTTATTCAGCTTCATTATTTCTTCGGCTGGACTTTCCACGGCACGAGCGATTGCTCGAATCATCATCTTCTCTGCCATCCCGAAATCAATTCGCCGAAACAATGGTCCCAACTGTCCCAAAATGAGGTAGCAGACTTCACGAATTTCCCGCTCTTCTACTGAGAAAAGAAAAGTTGCCAACGCTTCCGTCATCACATTTCGAGAACGCGTTCCTTCCAGTTCATGTAATAACTCTACCACCGCACTAAATTGCATAGTCTTATTCTATCTCACTAATGATTAAAGTGTTCCCGACAACACGAAAAAGGCCACCACCACCACCAGAATAAACACAATCCCCATGATAATGTTGAACCAACCCACTTGCCGTTCCTGAGTTATTTTATAAACACCCTCCCCGACCAACGTTAAACCAAACAAACATGGCAAGATCAGAACCATATAGATGAGTTGCGGATCGTTTGCCTTCATATCCACACACTTACTCGGTCAACATATAGAAAGCCCCTTTAGTGTGTCCTTTCTTCTTGATTAATCCCTTATTCGTCAAATCTTTCAGGTCGCGCAAAATGGTGTCTACCGACACCTCAGGCAAAATACGTTCCAAATCAGAACTTACGATTCTCCCATCTTGTTTTTGAATGGCTTCCAAAATCGCAATTTGTCGTTCAGATAATGCTACCTGATGACCCACTCGTTCTTTCAAATGAACATCTTTTGACAACTTTAATACTTGTTGTTTAATCTTATCCAACTCTATTGCTAATCCTTTCGTAAAGTATTCCAGCCAACAAGTCAGATCATATGCTTCATTATTTGAAACTGACTGGAGTGAGGTGTAATACTCGACAGGATTTGCATCATAATACTCCTCCAAAGAAAAGAATCGTTTAACATCATAACCCGCCAAATACAATTGAAGCAGTGCTACTGCCCGTGCAGTTCGCCCATTCCCATCAGTAAATGGATGAATGCGCACTAATTCATAATGAGTAATACCAGCTAAAAGAACTGGATGGTGATCTTTTGCTTGTGGCGATATGACCCATTCAAAAAAATCATCCACTTGGTAAGGAATTTCCACCGATGCCGGTGGGCGATACGTAATCTCCCCCGTGCGGGAATTTTTAATCACCACCTGAACTTTTCGATATTGCCCCTGCTCAGTTTCCGGTAAAATTCGCTCTGTGGTTAAGGCATGTAATTGCCGCATCAACGTTGCATCCAGTACAATTTTCTGACCGTAGGACGCACCCACTTGGTCTATCCACTCCATCACTTTCCGATAGTTTATGACTTCTTGAATATCTCGATCTCTCGCCACTATTCCCGCTTGTTGCGCGGCGGTTTCCGGGTGCGTTGCTTCCACCGCCACCAACTTATCTGCCTGTTCTTTGGATAATTCATTCCCTTCCAAATGAGTTCCATGATGCACAGTCCGCTCTAGAGCATCTTTCCTAAACTGCGCTTCCCAAGCCGGAACGAGAGCTGCATGTTCAACAACTTCTCGTGCCCCCTCAATAGACCCAATATTCCGCAAAATTGTGTTTGTAATGGTATATGTTGGTTCGTACATACACCTCTATTCTTGCACAATTTGCCAGAATTAACAATCGAATATTTCGTGCATAGCTAGCGGAATTGCCTGCAATAAATCCGATGCATTATAAAATCGACCCACTTGTTCTGCGCACAATTCTCCTGCTCGTTTATTTACTTTGCTTGCCGCCACCGCTGCAGGCAAAGCATCATTTGTGGTATACAGTGCAGCTACCAATCCCGCCAATACATCACCTGTACCACCCTTAGTCATTCCCACATTCCCCCCTTCCACTTCCACCACCTCTTCTCCTCGCACCACCATGTCCACTTTCCCCTTCAATAGAATTGTTACGTTGTCATGAATTGCTGAAAATTTTTTTAATGATTCAAAGGTTTTGTTATTTGTTTTTTGTAATTTGTTATTTATTCTCTCCCATTCCTTATGATGTGGGGTAATCAACATTCGCTCAGTCAACAATGTTGGATCGACTTCTTGCAAAGCTCCACCATCAATTACCCATCGTTTATCAGGAAACTGTTGTAACAAATGATTTACCACTTCTTTGGTTGCAATTTCACCCTGCTCCAAACCTTCCTGTCGTGTCATTCCTGGACCAATCAAAATACAATCATCCTCGGCAATGTATTCCCCAACTCGTTCCCATGGCACTACAATTCCATTCCAAAAATGTTCCTTCAATCGTGTTCGCATTAATTGGTTATTCACCTCCGCCGGACTCGATACATGTACCATATCCACCACTTTGCTTGCCACTTCCGCTGACCAAATGAGGCTTGCATGGAATAATTCCGACCCTCCAATGACCAACAATTTCCCATTCTGTCCCTTGTGTGATTCATCCATAGGTCGATGAATTTTATGAATATACTCAGTTATAGAAAATGATTGCATGTCTTTTATCATATCTTGCCAATCCCCAACCGCAATATCAATGATTTCCCGGTTAATTTCTGTACTACCCTTTCATCAGTAGTGGTCAGTATTGTTTGCTGCCCCTCAATCATTCTCAGTACTTGTTCTTCATGTTCTTCGTCTAATTCACTCAAAATATCATCCAACAGCAATAGTGGTTTTTCTTTCAATCGTTCTGTCATGAATCGTAGCTGTGCTTCCTTCAACCACAACACTGCCATCCGCTGTTCACCTCGTGACCCATACGTCATCAAATCCCGTTCTCCATCTGTAATTTGAAAATCATCCTTATGGGGTCCCACCAAGGTATACCCCACCGCTAACTCTTCCCGTTCGTATTGTGCCAGCCGCTCCACAGAAATGGTTGACCTGTCATAGTGGACTTCCAAATTTCCCGACAAACTGGGGAGTTGGTTTATGTAGTTCAGTAATTCTGCTCGTTTTTCACTCATCACTCCACCATCACGTATCAATACCTGATCCCAAAAAGCCAACGTTGTTCGCTGCACCTGTCCCTCGCGAATCAAGTCCAGTAGCTTATTTCGTTGCCGAAGGGCTTTCTCATAACTCACCAAACATCGGGCATATTCGCGATCAACTTGCACCAGCACCTCGTCCATAAACCGCCGCCTAAGTGAGGCAGATCCCACCAATAGATCCATATCTTCAGGTCGGAATAACACAGCTGGTAATTCACCCACAAAATCCTGTTTTCTTCTCCCTGCTCCATTCACTTTAAATAACCGTTTTTGTACTCGTTTACCCTGTACCATCCCTCTCGTTACCGTCACAGTCAGTTCCACTCCCGGAGTGATCATCCCCACCACATGACCTACTTCTTGTCCCCAGGCCACCATTTCTTCGATTCGGTTTGCCCGAAAGCTTTCTCCTGTCGATAACAAAAAAACCGCTTCCAACAAATTTGTTTTCCCACGGGCATTATCCCCCACAATCACCGTTACCCCCGAATCAAACGGGGTTTTAAACTGAACATGATTCCTAAACTGAACCAGCGATAATGACGTCAATTGCATGACACAAGGGTATCATATGAAAATAGATATAATACAATCCATATGGCGCTTTCCTTCCGACCCAAAAAAGACAAAACTATACCATTCTTAATTCTCATTTCATTTTTGGTAGCGTTTGTCGGTTCTCGCATTATTACCTTTACCTTTCCAGACCTGTTTTTTCAAATTAAAGGCACTCACATTCACCATTTCGCCTATGGGATTATCTTTTTAAGTGTTTTTGGGTTTGTTGCGCTGGCCACCAATCTTTCCTATCAAAATCGAATGCGTCTGAGCGTACTCTACGGTCTTGCTCTTGGTCTTGCTTTTGACGAATTTGCCATGTGGTTAGAATTGGATGATATTTACCGTGATCGTCGAAGCATTGATGCTATTGTCATCATCACCTTAATCATTCTCAACGTGGTCTATTTTGATAATTTTTGGAAAACCTGGGGCAAACGGCTGGGAAAACTAGGAAAAATTCTCGTCATCACCGGACCAAAAGCTATGCTCCGGCTTGTCAAATCAGTTGTTAGTTAAGTAAGTGGCTGACAACGAGAACAATAATAAGTCCCTCTTCCCCCCAACGATATCTTCTGTATTTTTGTCTGGCATGTGCGGCAC
>CAZKZW010000005.1:19974-21443 GCA_964557365.1 uncultured Pseudomonadales bacterium
CACCAAGAATTGGTCCTGATAATGACCCCCCAACCCTTTCGTGTCCACGAAGTGACTATAACTCGCCCCTCCTGCTTGAATTCCCGCTTCGATCACCTGTTTCATCGCGTTATATAACTTTATTACCGCATGCATTTTTAATTGATTTGAAGGGGTATTTGGATGAATGCCTGCAATATATAACGCATCGTTTGCGTAAATATTACCCATACCCCCGACCTTTCCCTGATCCAAAATCACCAGTTTTACCGCTCGTCTTGAGGATTTTAGTACCTTTCCTAGGTAGAGTGCTGTAAAAGTATCATCCACCACATCCGGCACCATCCCATCCCTGTACCCTATCCACTCTTGCCTATCAACTATCTTGACCCACCCAAACAAGCGCTGATCATTAAAAAAAAGCGTGCTGCCATCAGTAAAATGAATAATCACCCGTGTGTGTTTACTCGGCAATTCGTTTATCCAATCACGAGTAGGATGTCCGCCGACTACTCTATTGCCCATTCCTTGATAAATTAGCTGCCCCGTCATTTTCAAATGAATCAAAATCACTTCATTACCAGTCAACTCCATGATAATAATCTTCTGTTTCCTACTCACCGAAAGAACTTCTTTTCCAATTATCTGTAAGGTCTGACCTTGCATACTCTTTGACTTCAGCACATCAATAAAACCAATTACTTTCCCCGGCAATACAGTTTGCAATTGTCGAACCACTGTTTCAACTTCAGGTAACTCCGGCATGTTTCTTCTTCCATTCCGTATCAACCAATTCCCTCATTTCCTTCACAAATCGCTCTTTTGAAAACTGCTGTGCGTGTTCCATAATCATTTGCTTCTTGTAGCTTGTCTCTTGTAACTTGTGTATTCCTTTCACCAATCCGTCCACCGACAATTCATCAAAAAACACTCCCGTCTTACCCTCTAAGACTGTCTCCAAGTACCCTCCTCCACGATATGCGATCACCGGAGTTCCCGATAACTGAGCCTCAACCGGAGTAATCCCAAAATCTTCATCTTTTGCTAATGCCAAAAACGCCCACGCTCCCGCATACAAAGCTCCCAATTCCTTATCCGTCACGTGACCTAAAAACTCAACTGTTGGTCCCGCCAAGGCTTTCAAATCCTGTTCTTCATGTCCCCACCCCGCACCTGTTCCCACCACCTTGAGTGGTAAATGTAGTTGGTTAGCTGCTTCCACAGCAAGTCTAAGTCCCTTACCCCCTACCAATCGAGATATCACCAATAAATAATCACCTTTCCCAGTACCCTGTACCCTGTTATCTAAACCCTGTAGTTCTACTGGTGGGTAAACAACTGTGCTTTCTCGCCGCCAAAACTTCACAATTCGTTTTTGAACATTTCGTGAATTCGCCACCAACACATCTACCGACTGCGCTGTCTCATAATCAAATTGTCTCAGTTCTTTGTTCACAATCCCTGCATATATTCGCACTGGCCAATATTTG
>CAZKZW010000005.1:21453-28015 GCA_964557365.1 uncultured Pseudomonadales bacterium
ATTTGCGCCAGTTAATACTGGTGTCATATCCATACAAATAGCGAGGGGGTGTGTGGACATATGACACATGCAGGGTTGACTGAGGTACACGCACACCTTTCGTCATATACCAAGAGCTTGAAGATATCACCACATCAAAACCAGAAAAATCAAACGATTGCCATATAAGCGGAGCTAAAAATCGTAGCGGACTATGCAATTTCCATCCAAAAAACGGGATGTAGTGTGCCCAAGATACCCGAATGTCTCGGTGTTTAAATCGTTCATAGGCTTGAGAACCACGTTGATAAAACGCAGTATAAATCGGAGCGTCTGGATACATTTCTGCTAATACTTCCAAAACTCGTTCCGCTCCCCCAAAATCATTCAAATAGTCATGCACTAAAGCAATTTTCATTTAAAACAATGCCTCTTGTACCGATTCCTCAAACGTGTCTCTTGGAAGTTTGGGAATCAAACTCTTAAAGTCATATTTCATCAATACCGCAATCGCTTTATCTTTATCATACGTGGTTAATTTGCAGTGATCCCAATCCAGTTGAATCGGCACATTCGTCACGATCGTTGCCAAATGTTTACTGTCTGACGCTTGTTGCTTATCACGCTTCAGCTTCTCCTGCACCGCTCCCTTCACTTCCCCAACATGAGCGTATATATCTTCAACCGATCCATATGTGTTAATTAAATCTGCTGCAGTTTTTGGACCAATTCCGGTTACTCCCGGTATATTATCGCTATTATCTCCCGCCAGTCCCTTATAATCCGGTACTTGTTCTGGCCATACACCCAAACCATCTTTCACACCTTGACGATCTACTATTCGAGATGGCCGTATCCCCGTACCCGGTACATAGACATGAATTTGCTCATTCACCAATTGCCACATATCTTTATCACCCGTAACAATCATGACACTATCACCTATTGCTTGTTTTGACGCCTGCTTAGCCAATGTCCCAATCACATCATCCGCTTCATATCCCAAGACAGAATAGATGGGGATGTTCAGATCACCCAGAATTTCTTGGACAATGGGTTCCTGACTTTTTAATTCATCCGGCATTTTCTCCCGATGTGCCTTGTATGACTCAAATGCTTCATGCCGGAATGTCTTCCCCACATCAAATGACACTGCCAAATGAGTTGGTTTCAATTCCGTCATTGTAGACAGAAGAATCCGGATAAATCCAAACGCCGCATTCACCAATTGTCCATCAGAAAGAACCAAACTCTTAGGGAAACCAAAAAACGCTCTATAAAGGAGTGCGTGTCCATCAATAAGCACTAACCGTTTGAGATCCGTAGTCATGAGAGTATTCTACTCTCGCTTTACATCATTCTTAAAAATGAACCGTTCTTGTTTCTCAATGCGATCGATTTTCTTTTCCATTTCATCCAATCGCTCAAACAATTTTCGATGAAAATACTTTTCTTTCGTATTCTCCAGAGCTATTGAAAACATGGAGATGATTAAACCAAATGATAAAATTCCCACACCGGCAAGTGCCATTCCAATCAATCTCCCTGGTACAGTTACAGGCACCAAATCTCCATATGCTGCTCCAGTAACCGTTGTTACTGACCACCATACTCCATCAAACCAAGTCCTGATCCGTGATCGAGGTTGATTTTGTTCGAGAGGAACTACCGCCAAACCCAACGCAAGAGCCAATGTCACCAGTCCCGCCAGCAAAAATCGAAAACGCCGTTGTTCGACGACGGGTTTGGCAAATGAAGATACACTAACGTTCATATATTCAAAATACCACGTTTATCTATACTTCTGTTGGTTTCACTTTCTTAACACCAACAACTTTTTCAAATTCATCAGCGTCCAATGACTCATCTTTGAGTAATGCATCAGCAATTGCATCCAATTGTTTACGGTGTTTTGTAACAACTGATTCAGCCAACGTGTTTCCTGTCATCACAATCTGAGCAATTCGTTCATCAACTTTTGCCTGTTTATCTTGAGATAATTGAGCTGGCTCCATGGCTGCTCTCCCCCAATCACTCAAGTCGTACTGTGGTCCCAGGGCAATTGGTCCCAAATCGCTCATGCCATAATCCACCACCATCGATCGGGCGATTCTCGTGGCTTTTTCAATATCATTTGATGCCCCACCTGTTAATTCACTAAAAATCAACTGTTCAGTCACCCGGCCAGCGAGCAACACAGCGATTTCTTCTTCAAGTTCTGATTTTGTTTGTTGATATTTATCTTGTTCAGGTGGAGTCAACGTGTATCCCAATGCCATACCCCGAGACACAATACTCACTCGGTGTACAGGATCGGTATGAGGTAATAAATGAGTTACCAACGCATGACCTGCCTCATGATACGCCGTCATTTTTCGTTCTCGCTCATTCTGCAATCGCTTCTTTTCCGGACCCAATTTCACTTTCATCGCAGCCTCTTCCAAATCAGCTGGACCAATTTCGGTTCGGTTATCTCGAGCAGTCATAATCGCTGCTTCATTCAGCATATTTTCCAAATCAGCTCCAGAAAAACCCACGGTTCGTTTGGCCATCGCATCCCAAGACACACCTTCAACAAATGGTTTATTCGCAGCGTGAATAGACAAAATTCGTTTTCGCTCTTCCAAGTCGGGCAATGTCAAGGTTACGCGTCGATCAAACCGACCTGGCCGAGTTAACGCAGGATCCAACATGTCGCCTCGGTTAGTTGCCGCGAGCACAATCACGGTATCGTTCGGGGTAAACCCATCCATTTCTACCAGAATTTGATTCAGTGTTTGCTCGCGTTCATCGTGCCCCCCAGCCGATCCCATGCCCCGCATTCGACCAATCGCATCAATTTCATCAATAAAAATAATGGCTGGAGCACTCTTCTTGGCTGTTTGGAATAAATCTCGTACCCGAGACGCGCCCACACCGACCAACATTTCCATAAATTCACTTCCTGCCATAGAAAAGAAAGCTACGCCTGCTTCTCCAGCGACTGCTCGAGCCAACAGCGTTTTACCCGTTCCCGAAGGGCCGACCAACAATACCCCTTTTGGTGTACGTGCTCCCAATTTACGATATTTTTGAGGATGTTTCAAGAAATCCACCACTTCTTCCAATTCTTTCTTAGCCTCAGGCACACCACCCACATCTTTAAACGTAATACTCTGTTTACCTTTAGAAAATAGCTTTGCTTTACTCCGACCAAATCCCATGATTCCATCTTGAGATCCCCGAGCTTGCCGGAATATGACAAACAAGAAAATCACCATCAGTAAAATGGGCAATCCATTTACCAATAAATCTGTCCATGCTCTTCCTGCCGACAAATCTTCCACATCCACCTTCGCTGTCGCCAAATCCACTCCAGAGTTGTACAACAGTTGTGCCAAACTAATCGATTCTTCCTTTACAGCCTGTTTGGCGGGAGTACCATCCTTGTAATTAATTTTAATCTGCGATCCAGACACTTTAATCTTTTCCACCTTACCGGCTTTAACATCTTCTACCATCTGAGATACACTAATCTTCTCTGCTCTACCACCTGAAAACAAATTCATCAAAAACGGCAAAAAGAGTAAAGCCACCAAAAACCACACCAACAAGTTTTTGCTATTAAATTCCAACTTAAACTCCATCCGTTTCATTGATTGAGGTGAGGGTGTCTTCTTTGCTTGATTAGGTAGCTCTTGGTTCTTTATGTCTTTCTTTGCCATGATGATTCCTTAGATTAATCGATCTCCGTTCTGTAATTTGTGATCAAAACGCACCAATTCAGGTCGTTGTTCTTCATCCACCATCGCATCAGCGGCAAACAACATACCTTGACTCTCGCCAAAATCTCCCATCTTGCGAGGAGCTAAATTTACCACAAAAGTTGTCTGTACGCCAACCAAATCTTCTGGTGTAAACCACTGCAAAATGCCAGAAAAAATCACCCGCTCTCCCAATTCGCTTCCAAAATCTATCGTCAACTTGATTAATTTCTTCGACCCTTCAGGAACTTCTGCCTTCGCAATCGTCCCCACCCGAATATCCACTTTCGAAAAATCATCATACGTAATGCAATCCATCTTATTTATTCCTTTTTTTTGATTTCCCTCAGATTCTAGCAAATTCAGCGCGCAATCATCCAAAGCTGAGCTTGCCGAAGCTGAAGGGCGTGAGCACTGCAATTTGCGAATCGAGGGAAATTCCTCTCACTTCTTCTCGATATTATACAACCCTGATTTGATAGATATCTTACCCGGTGCCCGTAAATTAAACGCTTTCTTCAAATCAGCTCCATCAATAGTCACCTTCCCCTTATCGGTATCAAACAATACATTTGCAGTCACTCCATTATCTGCATACGTCACCGACACCCCTGTCACTCGACCATACCCTCCTCCATTGGCATTCGCCTTATCTCGCAATTCCCCAATTGAATAGGGATTTCCACCCCAACAACTCCCTGTCGGAGTCACCCGATCATCACTTTGTCCAGCTTTAATGAGTACCACCCACGCATTCAAAATATCTGCCATTTCTTCCGCAGAAAGCCACGGATGAGACTTTCCGCAACTATCTCCGCCACGATCCTTGTACCATCCCTTATAAAACCACGGGCTGCCTGCTTGTTTTTCCCATGCCTGGGCTGTCCAACCACTACGTCCCGATGGAGTATCCCAAAATCCCGGCGTTGTATGGCCTTGGGAAGAATAAGACATCTGATATCCTCCTGAAGTTGACGCGTACCAAGCAGAAAAGGGTTGACCATTTTTCACCAATACCCAACCCTTTGTATCATTAACTGCTTTTTCCCAATTCCCCCCTTTTGGACTCGATTTAAACACCTGACAACTTTCCGTTGCACAAATCGAACTAGACCCATTATTAGTTCTCGCTAACGCATAACTCCGAGCTGCCACGGCCTGTGCTCTAAGTGCCGCCATACCCCCATCATCTCCCCACGAGTTTGGTACTTCATAAATCCGCTTGGCATACTCTTCCAACGAATAGCTCCCTTGTCCATCAACTTTGATTTGAATATTGGTGTCGTAATCTTTTTTAATTTCGATATCGCCATAATAGGCACGCAAAATCTCTTCCACACTCTGACCTGCTTTCGCTCGCCCATATGCCCCGTACTGACTCATCCCCTTATAGTGAGGTGCCCCAAACGAGAAGGCTGCAAATGCCGGGGAAAATCCCGGATTATAATCTGGTCGCGACGCCTTATCATCCGCGAGTGGCACATCACCAACTGTCGTTTGAAATGTACCTGTCTTAGCGGATAAAATTTCTTGTTGTCGCTTCGACAACTCCGAAATTTTCCCGGACAATTGAGCCTGATAGTCCTTCGCTTTTTTAATCTCACCTGCAAAAAAAGTCACTGTTCCTTCAAATTGAGCCCGCATTGATGCCAGCTGTGCTTTTCTTTTTTCCAATGCCTTTTTATCATTTTGCAGTTTAAGCAAAGCCTCAGTCGATTTCACAATGATCGACTTGTCTTGATCCACTGCCGAAGTCCGGTACGTCAACGATCGAGTCAATCCAGTTGCCGTTCCTGAGGACAAAAAGGTTACCAAGGGGGAAAATTGGCGAGATAACTTGTAATAACTTCGCACCCGAGCCGCTAAATAGCGATATTGCGCATCCAATTGCAATTCCCGCGCCTCAATATCCCCTGCCAAATGTTGCGTTTCTACATCCGCAAGTGATAATTCATTCTTCACCTTCGCAATCTTCGCGTTTATTGACGAAACTTCTTTTTCCAGTGGCGTAGTTGCTGCTTCAGATAGTTGTTTTAATCGTTGTAAATCATCAATTTGTTTCTGCAACGACTCTATTGAATCCTCTGCAAAGACAGCTAACCGAGGAAACCAAAACACGCTCAGCACTATGACAAGTCCCAACACCCAAACTTTTTTCATATTTCTTGTGTCTTGTATCTTCATAGGCAGTTGCACCGCGTCCCTCGTAACCCGCCATAGGCGGGTGAAGTGGGACTTCCCCATAATACCATTGAACCGCATCTTTTCCTCTTCCCAAGAGTCAAGGTATAATACGTCAAGCATGTTACGCAAAAAAATACAATTCTTTCGTTTACTCATTATCGGAATTGTTGTTGTTGGATCACTATCAAGTATCACAACTCCTGTTATTGCCCTCAGTGAGAGTACTTCCGAAGCAAGTACAAGTGGAGTTGGAGGTTCCTCAAGTTGGTCTCATACTGCTGATTTTGACATGTGTAAAGGGGTCTCTGATGCTGGATGTCGCGATTGTGTAGGGGAGGACTACAAACACATGTGGACCGCTCTTGGTTGCATTCCCACTGATCCTAAAGAATTTACGACCGCATTTTTAAGAATCTCTATTGGTGTAGCTGGAGGAATCGCTCTTCTTCTCATGGTTTATGGAGCTTTTCTTGTTTCGGTTTCTGCGGGGGATCCTAAAAAAGCAGAAGAAGGTAAAGAAGTGATCACGGGGACTATAGCCGGATTGTTGTTTATAATCTTTTCAGTTGTCCTTCTAAAACTTATTGGCGTGGATATTCTTCAAATCCCAGGGCTCGTATAGTTATGAATTCTCATTTTCCATCCATTCAAGCCTA
>CAZKZW010000006.1:0-10974 GCA_964557365.1 uncultured Pseudomonadales bacterium
GATAATTACAATGGATACACAAGAGTATTACAGTATCTTGCAGATAATCCCCAGCAGAGAAACTTGCGTAATGTGTTGGGAACAGGCGCTGTTCAAATAGTTGATGGAAAAATCATTATTTCCCAATCGTCTGAGGCTCTTGCTCCTGTGGCAGTAAATATGTTTTTTCAATTTATGAAGGAGATTGGTTATGACGGAGTGATTGGCCCAGAGATCGTGGATGGTCATACAGTTGATGCAGTGTCGTATGTGTTTTATAACTATGAAAAAATTGGGACAAAAGAGGATTGGCAAGAACGGGCAAGTGCGAAAAACTCTGAGGTTGCGGTACAGATGAAAAATGATAAGGTGAATTTTTTGGATATGATGGGTGAGTTTGTTAATTTTGGAAAGGATTTTGTGGATGTGATCAGAAAAGATTTGGCTAGATAACAACAGGATTACTAGCGACGAGGTAGTAAAATAGGGGTCTTGGGAGGGGAGTGGTAATGAGTATAGAAGTTATCGTTCCTTTTCAGAACAGATTGTTTATCCGGATACGCCTTTTCGAAAGCATTCGTTCGAGGATTTTGAATCAAGACTACGTCAGTTTGAGAGTGCGGATGAGGTGACGGGAGCTTCGCTACGGATTCAACTCTTGAGTGTGATGGATGTGCTCCGGGCAGAACACACGAGTTTGATGCAGCTTAATCCAAATGTACCAACATATGTATTTACAGATGTGCATGGAGACAGGGGATACTTGGGGAACATTCTTCGGTATAGGACGGATCAACAACAATCACTCTTAACGTTGTTGGAACAAAAGAAGGCGAATCTGGTTTGTTTGGGAGATGGGATGCATACAGAAGATCCGACATATTGGAGTGGAGATTACCGGCGGGAGGTGGTCCGTTCGGTCAGTTTGATGCGAATGATCATGGGATTAAAAACGCGATATCCTGAATCATTTCATTATCTGAGCGGAAATCATGATGATATTACCAATACAGGATTGGTAAAGTATGGGCTGGAATTAAACACCAAAATGATGGGAGCGATGAATGGATATATCGGCGCTGGTTTTTCTGATCTATGGCATCAGTTTGAAGAACTATTGCCGGTGATGGCTATGTTGAAGCGGAATGACGGAAGTGCGGTCATTCTGACGCACGCTGCTCCAAAATATACCATTACTCCGGAAGATGTGGGGAAGAAACCGGTCGGGAGAAGTATTTTGGAAGCACTCACATGGGTGGATAATTTACCTCTTAGTGAAAAATCAGATCCAAATCATCATTTGGATGATCGGATTATTGCGATCAATATTTTGGACACCGCGAAAGAATTCGGTCTTCAGCCGGAACGCACCAAATGGATTATTGGTCACCGAGATGTGGTACCGGGAACATTGGTCCGGGTGCAGTGCAGAGGACAATTGATCCAAATCGCGAATCGTGCTCATACCTCACTGTATTCAATTCCGGTTATGGGGGAAATAAATCCACGGACACAGATCACTTCATTGACTTAATGATCATTTCTGATAATATACATATATGTATAGTATTAGAAACACTGATTATATCCAGCGGTTGATTCACCAGAGGAAACGGGTATTTACCTGTTCTGAGTTGGCTTTGGTGTGGGGAATAACCAATAAACAAACACTACACACCACACTATACCGGTATCAAAAGAGTGGTCGGTTGTTTCGGATTGCATCAGGTATATATAGTATTGTTCCAGTTGAGAAACTGAATCCCTATGAGATTGGTTGTGCGGTGGCGGGGCATTTGTCCTATGTGTCGACCGAGTCAGTGTTGTCTACTGAGGGGTATATCAATCAAGTAACACGAAAAATTACCTTGGTTGGAAAAAAGCGAAAAGAGTTTACCGTTGGTAACCATTCATTTTTGTGCCGGTATATGCCGATGAAATATTTGGTGAACCGGGAGGGAATTCAGCAATATGATGGTTATGCGGTGGCTGATGTGACGCGTGCGGCGGCAGATATCCGTCGCGTCAATCCGCTTTACCACATTGATGGAATGGAGCGGATGGACCACAATGAGTTACGTGAGCTCCAGCAGCAGATAGGATACATATGATGTTGCCCAAATCAAGTGATGCACCCCATAAAGTGCAGATGTATCGATTGTTGACCGCGATACTCAAGGATACAGAACTGGCGAACGTACTGGTTTTTAAAGGTGGTACTTGTGCCGTGTTGCGGGGTTGGTTGGATCGGTTTTCGGTGGATTTGGATTTTGATTTGATTGATAAAGATCAGATAGCGCATTTGCGGGACCGACTTCATCGTCATTTTGAGACGCTTCAATTTGTGATTAAGGACGAGAGCAAACATCATTTGCAGTTTTTTCTCAAATATGAGGCGCCGCAGTTAAATCGAAATACACTCAAACTGGAAATTAATGATGACGTGAGTCCGTATAACAAAAGTGAAATGAGTGTGTTGGGTGAACTGAACATGATGGCACAGACTCAAACGCAATCGACCATGGTGACATGTAAGATGGTGGCTGCCTTGGGCAGATACAAACAACATCATACCGTGGCGGGGAGAGATTTCTATGATTTGCATCATTTTTTGTCACATGGATATGAGGTAGACAGTGCTATTGTTGAGGAGAGAACGGGACAATCATTTCAAACGTATACCTATGAACTAATAGATTTTATTACCACGCATGTTTCCGATGAGGTTTTGTATGAGGATTTGAACCCATTGATAGAGGCTTCGAGTTTGAAAAATGCGATTCGTAATGTGCGAGGTGAGCTGGTGTGGTTGTTGGAGAATAGGTTGGGTTAAAAAGACCAGTTTCCGATTGACTTAGTAGTCAAAATCAGGTTTGATGGTAGTAGGGAGAAGTGTCTTTCTCTCGGATTTTTGGTATGTATTATTATGTCTGACAATCAATCACCACTTTCATCACCACTCGATAATCTCGACGCATTGACGTTGGCTACGGAAGCAGCGGCTCAAGATTTAGTGAGTCAAGCTGCGGCAGAGATGGGTAAAGTGGAAGAGAAGACTGAAGAAACAGAAGTACAAGAGGTGAAGCCAGCTCAAGTACCAATTTTACCCAAATTGTCGGTTGGTGTGACTGAACATCCCATTTCTGATGCTGATGCAGCCAAGTTTGTGGGTTGGTCGGGTGATTATGCAATGCCTCTATCCCCCTTAGACGATTTAAGTGATTTAGCTGTCAAAGCCGATCCGTTGCCTCAACCAATAATTTCCGAACCTTCAGCAGCACCAAACGTACCATTACCTCCTGTTACGGTTGAAGAGAAGACTGATGTGATTCGACCGATAGAGACGAAGGATTTGGAACAAAAAGCCAAGGAAATGTTGAACGACTTTGGATCTGCCCCTCCACCCCCAAAGAAGAAAAGTAGTGCAATAACCAAGATGGCACTGGTGGCGGTTTTAATGGTGTTAATGGGTGCAGGTGGATTTGTGGGAGTAAATTTACTCACAACGAATAAGAGTACTGAAAATAGATCAGACGCGTACAATCCATGTGGCGAAGGTTATTATGTGTGCAACGTTGGCTGTTGTCAGACCGGTGGATCGGGAAGAAAAAACCTGGCTGGGACTGTGACGTGGGACGCAAATACACCATTAAAGGATTTGACTCCTGCTCAGAAAGCTGCGGTGACTCAGGGCTTGAAAGATCATGGTTTGGAAATCTCTAGCAACGGCACGATTATTTTAACGACAAATACGAAGTTGGACGAATGGTTGGATAATAATGAAAATGGGAAACTCGTATATAACTATTGTTATAGTGGTGGTGAATTGATTTCCAGCAAGTGTAGTATTGTGGCGGGGGGGTATTTGTATATTGGCGGAAGTCGTGCCGGATCAGCGTGTGAACCCGATTTAACAAAGGGAGGCGATTGGTGTCAGGTTATTGGCGGTGAGAGCAAATTGTGTGAGGATTTGGATCTGATTCGATGTAAATGTGGTAATGGGGTGGGTGTTATCGGGTCAGAGGGTCAATCTTGTGATGGTCTATGTGGCGGAACAAATAATGTTTGTGAGTCGTGCGATGAAGGGGACGATGATGATGCTCCAAGTGATGACGATGATGATGATACCCCCACGTTTGCGTGTACTGGAATCACACCAAGTGTTGCTGTGGCAAATATCACGTTAGGTTCACCAGTGTCGTTTACGTGTGCGGGATCTGGTGGAGCAGTGTCGGCTGAGTTTCAATACTCGATTGATGAAGGCACTCCTGTGACTATTCCGACAGATTCGTCAAATAAATTAAAATCTGGTGAGGTTACTTTCACGAGGACTGGTGACTATAAGGTTGCTTGCCGTGTGTGTCAGTCGGATGGGACAACATGTAGTGATTGGGGGATAGCACAATAACTATGAAACAACCCAAAACTAAAACATTACTGTTTGCAACAGGAACGATTATTTTCCTCGTTGTTATTATGATTATGACGGTCGTACGGTTACGGCAATTGGCTACGGTACCCGTAGCCCCCAATGTTCCCAGTAGCAAACCGCTTGCTGCAGAAGTGTCTCCGTCGCCAACATCAGCAGCGGTGAGTGGAGCTGCTTGCGTGACTTCATTTACTTTATCGTCATCATCCTGTGGAAGCACTTGTACTGCTGACGCTGGCTGTAGCAGCGGATTGTCTTGCCAAGATGTGAGTGGAACCAAGAAATGTGTAAATCCTTCATGCGTAGCTGATGATGATTGTGTATGTCCATCTGCTTCACCTTCACCCTCTCCGACTCCGAGTCCATCACCAACACCTGAGCCAGAACGATGTAATATTGCATGTAATCCCAATGTGGCCGATACGGGTTGTGCTGATGGATATACCTGTGAACCCAACAGTCGACGATGCAGAAAACCTGCTTGTGCTGATCGAGAAGATTGTACGTGCAAAGTGGACACCTGTAATAAGGAATGTAATCCTAATGTCCAAGCGTCTGATAGTGGGTGTACTGACGGTTTGATATGTGAGCCTAACAGCCGTCGTTGCCGGAAGTCTTCATGCACGGGAGCAGAGAATTGCACTTGTTCCACTTCCACGCCGACACCAACGCCAAAGCCAACAACTACAACGACAACAACTACTTCGGCCACGCCTATTCCTACCACAATTCCCAAAGCAGGAAATCCACTTCCGGGTTTACTCTTTGTGACTACGGGAGGAATGCTGGTGATACTTGGGGTATTGGCAGCCAGCTTGTTGTGATACAATAACGCCCGTATCTTGATTTAGAAGGAAATCATTTCATGGCAAAAGCAAAAAAAGGACCTCGTCAAACATTTGGTTTAAAGTGTACTGAATGTGGTAGTTTCGGTTATGTAACCGAACGTAATAAATTGAACACTCCAGAGAAGCTTCAGCTTCATAAGTACTGTAGTGTGTGTCGTAAGGCCACCATGCATAAAGAAGCTTCAAAATTAAAGTAAGTTTCTTATACTTTTTGACTTCGGCCACCTTAGCTCAGTGGTAGAGCACCTGTTTTGTAAACAGGTGGTCCAGGGTTCAAATCCCTGAGGTGGCTCAACTTTTCTTTTTTCAAAAATATCGATCGGTTTTGCAGTGCTCACGCCTTCGTTTCACTCAGACCCGCCTTGCTGGCGAGGCAGGTGATTGCGCGCTGAAAACCTGGATCTCCATTTTTATCTATTCGTAATTCTCTATATACTATTTATATGGGAATAAAGTTTGATGATCGGGTATTGGTGGTCTTGACGACGTCGCCGGCGGGACTTGGACATATCCGGGTCATGAACGCACTTCAGCAAGGATTGTCGGAAAAAACTCGCTTGTCAGTCATGGGTGTATTAGATCCGGGTATGCAATGGATCCATCGGTTGACGAGTAGAAATGGTGTTTTGAAAAGGGTGATGGAATTCACTCAAGAAAATCGAATTGCTGAACGACTGTTTTCTCTCCGTTATCGTGAATGGTTGAGGACACATACGGATGACGCAGCCAAACAGCTGACATCATTAGTTGCCAATGCTTGGCCACAACCTGAAGTGGTAGTAGTATTGGCGACCCATTTTGGGTTAGCTCATCAGTTGGCAGCAATAAAACAGGAATTGATCCGGAAATTGGGGGTGAAACTGATTGTGGCGGTGGTAGTGACTGATGATAGTCCACAACTCATGTGGGCAGTGAATGGGGTAGATGTGATTTTTGTGCCCAGCAATACTACCCGGGAACAAATCTTGACACATTTAATGTCACTAAATGGAGATATTCCTGAGGTACACACAATTCCATATCCAATTAGTATTCTGTTGGGAGAAGCATTGTCGGAAGAAGAGTATAAAGAACGGACAAATCAGGCAAAGGGGAACGGTTTGCGGATAATGGTGCCCATTTCGGGGGCTGCAGTACAACTTTCGTATTATCAAGATTTAATTGGGTCATTGTCTGCTGATGGTGTTAAAACAATCGTTGTAAGTCGAGATTCAGCTCAAACTAATAACTTTCTTACTTGGTGTAAAAATCAAGCGGAGGTAACTGTGGTGGCACATCAAGCTGATCCTGATGTGGTGGCAGCATACGATAACGAATACATGTCGATGGTCATTGGAGTGGAAGTAACAAAGCCTTCAGAGCAGGCATTTAAAGCATTATTTACTCCCAAACAGCGGGGTGGATCCGTACTGTTGTTTAGTCCGCCAGTTGGACGTCAAGAAAAAGAAAATTTAGCATTTTTACGTCGACATCGATTAATACCTTCAGTGGACGATCAGGCGCGGTTGAATGAGTGGTGCTTGAGAGGTAATCGGATTCATATTACTCCATCGCTCTTGGAGCGGGCACGGCATTGGCGTGGAGTATTGTTACCGGAAAGCGGATTATGGGCTGGAGTGTCAATAAAACGGTTAATTGATGCGGGAATTTTATCTGCAATGACTCGTTTTTCCGGATTTTTGGAAGGCCATCAAGAGATACGGAGTGATGGGGTACAAGATGTATGGAAAACACTAGTTGTGTTGACTGAAAAGCAATAATTGATTGATAATCAATGTTATGGGATAATTCCTCCCGTCTATGGAACGATTTTTCTCTAAAAAAACTGATCCGATTCGAAACGAGTCCAGATTGTCGGTGGATTGTCTTATGCATGTGGCAACCTCCGTTAATGAAATGGAAGAGGATGGTATAAAAAAAGATAATCCGATGGCATTACGATCGTTGCTGATGGAAAACAATTCACTGTTTAAATCAGTGCCGGAATTATGGGAGGTAACTGAGCGATTTTTCCCGCAATTAGCATCACATTTTTTAAAGACAATGGAAACGGTTCAAACGAATATTTTGGATGGGGCAGAACATGGTTATCGAAGCGGACATCTTCATGGTTATGATGAGGGTTTCCGTGCTATGGGTACTGATTGTTTGACAGGTTTACCTAATCGTGGGGCAACTGATCATTCAATGCGTGAATTTCTCGCCCATGATGTACGAATGATTCCTCAAGACCAATTGCGCGATAGTATTATTGGATATATTCTTTATGCTGATATAAATGGATTGAAGCGTGCTAATGACTCATTAGGACATGCAAATGGAGATGATTTGATAGCATCCACTGCAAAAGAGTTGAAAACCGCTATTCGAGAAACAGATCTTTTAGGACGGGTTGGTGGAGATGAATTTGTTGGGTATTTACCTTCGAAAAGTAATAAACTCAAACCTATCATTAATCGATTAGTGCCGATTTTGGGTAAAGCATCGATAGCTATGGGTTTGGTGCCGATTACTGGTGAACAGGCTGATCAAGCATGTCGGGAGAGTGATCCAACATCATTTTTTGAAAAACTTACAGCCGATGCAGACAATCTCATGTATTTGGCGAAGGATCGTGGAAAAAAAGACAACGATCGAAGCGTGCTATATTACTCATCAATTCCTGAGCATAAGCGTGCCGAACCTCGGCTTCGACATAGAGCAATCAAATATGTGATGGGTCCTTTAAAGCAAGAGATTGAGGATAAATGAGATTGCGGGATTAATGAGGGCTGAGAGGGGTGAAATACCTCCAAAGGGCATAATGAGGAAGATAAGAAGTAAAAAGCCATAGCGGTGCATAATTACTTCGTATTCATAAGCAATGTCGCTGGGAAGAATACCGACCAGAATTTTACTGCCGTCAAGTGGGTGGATAGGGATTAGGTTGAAGATAGCCAACGAAACATTTAACACGATGATGGCAGCGAGGAGATTACTAAGAATCAGAATTTCCATGGCAAATGTATTGAGAATGAATGATAAAAGTGCAGCTATTATCAGATTGGAAATAGGCCCAGCCAGGGCAATGAGGGTGGCATCACGTCGGGGATTTTGTAAATTGTACGGATCGTATTCAACTGGCTTGGCCCAACCAAGGGGGATAATAGGTGCTCCGAGAGCGCGAAGAATTGAGGTAGCCAACAACATGGTTGTTCCCACGCGATCATAGTGACTCATGGGGTTGAGAGAGAGTCGGTTTTGGAGTCTGGCAGTGGGATCACCAAGGCGGTCAGCCACTAAAGCATGAGAAAATTCGTGTACCGTGATGGCAATTGTCAGTGCAATGAGCCAAATGAGTATGGAAATAAATATCATGGGTGGACAATTTACCTAGTATTTGATAAGATCAGCTCTTGTCAGAGATGATTATATCAGAATAAAGGATAGTGATATGGCATACGCTTGTGAATATTGCGGCAAGACATTTGACTTGGGACACAACGTGTCTCATGCCAAAAACCGTACCGCTCGGATGCGTCGACCTAACCTGCATGAAAAGCGGGTGATTGAGGAAACGGGCATTGTACGTCGATTGTTGTGCGTGAAATGCGCTCGAACAGCGCTCCGACCTCAAGATCTGAAAGAGATCAAGACCGCCTCGGCAACAAAGTAAGAATTTTTTCGAAGTTTCGATCGGTTTTGCAGTGCTCACGCCTTCGCTTTGCTCAGACCCGCCTTGCCGGCGAGGCAGGTGATTGCGCGCTGAAAACCTGAATCTCCACTTTTTATACGTGATAGGGGACGTGGTGTTTGAAGGCACTGGCATTGACTTGTTGGATGACTGCTTTCACTAAAGATTCAGAATGACCAGCAGTAATAATTTGTTCGGCAGTCTGGTTTTTTTCAAGCAACATGAGAATGGGATCAGCTTGAGCATAAGTGAAACCGAGTTCGGTGGCGTCAGTTTGGCCTGGCCACAGGTCAGCAGTGGGGGGTTTGTCGATAATTGCTTGGGGAACACCAAGATGCTGTGCTAGTTCCATGACTTCGGTTTTAAATAAATGACGGATGGGTTCGATATCGGAAGCTTCATCGCCAAAGCGGGTAAAATACCCCAGCATTGATTCGGATTTGTTTTCGGTACCGATAACCAAGGCGTCGTAGACTTTGGATTGGTCGTAGAGGACAATCATGCGAGTGCGGGCAGCAAGATTGGCCAGGCGTATCTTTTCGCGTTCGACATGGGTGTTTTTTTCGACTCGGCTCCTTTCAGTTGCGATTGACTCAACTTCGGATCCCTGCGTTAAAAAACCCTCACGTCTGCACGCATTTTTATTAATAATTCTCCAGGATTTTTGAATGATCGATCCGATGGGAAGGACGTGAAAATTATCTGGGGGAAGCCCGGCAGCAAGAGCAGTATTTTGAGCATCTTGTTGATGGATGGGATTGGAATGGCGAGAGGGAAGAGAAAAGGCCTGAATATGCTCTGGTCCCAGAGCTTTGGCAGTGAGAAAGAGTGAGGTGGCAGAATCAATTCCGCCTGACAAACCAATGACAGCGGTGGTTTTGTGGGCGTCAATAAATACTTTTTTCATAAACGCAATGCAACTTTCCGCGGTATTACTCATAGAGGTGATGTTCCTTAATATACGTCGTGATCTCTAGATCCATGATACGAAAAACTGACTGTTTTGTATTTAGTCGCTCTCTGACGAGGGTGGAAGAGATGTTGGTAATGATCTGAGTGGATGATTCCAAGAGTTCCATATTGGGAAAAGTGACTTCATGACGGTGACTACCTCTGGGATACACAAAAAAATGCATTTCTTGTAATAATTCTTGCCAGTTGTTCCATTTGGTAAAGGTGGGGAGTTGATCAGAACCCATTAGGAAGGAAAAAGTATGTTCAGGGTAATGTTGTTTGAGGAGCTGAAGAGTTTGATAGGTGGAACCTTGTGATTTGGTGTCGATTTCGAGTGAACAAGTTTTTACTTGTTCAGTCCTGCACGAGTTAACTAACAATTTACACATAGTGAGGCGGTCGGAGGCTGGAGCGAGATCTTTTCCAAATGCATGATTATATATGGGCATGACCCACAATTCATCGATTGAAGGAATAAGTTCAAAGGCTTGTTCGATGACAATTTGATGACCTAAGTGAGGAGGGTTAAAGGCACCGCCGAAAAGAAGGATGTTCATGGCTATCGTATTTGATTTTTAATTTGATTAAAGTGTGTGGACTGTCCACCCTCAAGTTGGACGATGATGTAAGGTTCGAAAGAGATAATTTTCATGCGTTTTTCACCTTTAGTGGTGTTGACGATGGTCCAGAGAGAAGGGTAGCCGGCTAAGGCACGGGGTAAACGGGAAAGAAATTTGATGATATGTTCTGTCTCTATCGGTTTTGCAGTGCTCACGCCCTTCGCTTCGCTTCGGATGATTGCGCGCTGAAAACCTGGATCTCGACCTAAGGAGAAGGAGAGGGCTTTTTGAAGGTGTTTACTGGGGAAATTTTCGATAGTGGGGGAGAGGTTTTGAATGGTGGACCAGGGAATAAACCCATCATCGCGTTTGAGAAGAGCGGCGTAGGGAGTAGGAGATTTCTTCGGTTGTTCGACATATGTCTTTGACTCGACTCGGCTCCCTTCGGATCCCTGCGTCGTCAAATCCACATGTCTGCACAACTCACAAAGCCACGGGGGGAGTTTTTCTGCGCCCAGAGCGTAGAGTTTT
>CAZKZW010000006.1:10984-27192 GCA_964557365.1 uncultured Pseudomonadales bacterium
CCCATCATCGCGTTTGAGAAGAGCGGCGTAGGGGGTGGGAGAAAGTTTGGGTTGTTCGTGCGCGCTTAAAACTTCTGATTCTGCACACTTTAATAACCAGCCAGGGAGTTTTTCTGCGCCCAGAGCGTAGAGTTTTTGGTAGAGGGTTTCGCGGGTATCTTGATCGGAAATGGGAATTTCAGCTTGGGCAATAATGTCACCGCCGTCAAGTTTGTTGGACATTTCAATCAAGGTAATGCCGGTTTTTGTTTCACCACACATGATAGCCCATTCTGCTGGGTTGGCGCCTCGGTAAGCCGGAAGAAGGGAAAAGTGGAGGTTGAGAGAGCCTAGTTTGGGGTATTTTAGCCAGGATTCTGGCAAGATTTTGCCATACCCAGCAGTAATGAAATAGTCGGGTTTATTTTCGATTTGCCTGCACAAATTCATATCATCTGGCAATAATGATGGGATAAAGACGGGAATGTTGTGCTGTTCGGCTAGTAAGTGGACGGGAGTTTTGGTGATGATTTGTTTGCGACCTACAGGCATAGGAGGAGTAGTAACAACACTAACAACCTCAATATCAGGGTGATCTATGAGAGATTTGAGAATGAGGCTTGAGTAGTGCTGGAACGAGCCAAAAAAGACAATACGCATGAGGGCATTATATCGTTTTATTTGTTTTTCCACAGTAAGGGGTGTATATTTCCTCATTAATCATGAACTTACCAGAATATATCCAACACACTATCCCCATTGATTGGTCGGCGAAAATCAAGGTGCCAGATGAAGAAAAAACTCACAATCCTACGGTTTTATCGGATTGGTTGCAGGCAATGCTGGCCCATTGGGGTTGGGAAACTATAGAAACT
This sequence comes from uncultured Pseudomonadales bacterium, assembly GCA_964557365.1. Lineage (GTDB taxonomy): Bacteria > Patescibacteriota > Microgenomatia > UBA1400 > RBG-16-45-19 > CAZKMY01. The sequence goes on from CAZKZW010000006.1 coordinate 11,839, forward strand.
CCTATTTTAGAGCAACGGGAGTCGGTAACAGCGGTGACAGTTATTGAACAACCATTCTATGTCATGGTGTGGAACAGTGGACCAGAAGCAGTGAATGCCGTTTTTGGTAAGGAAGGCGCTGACTACACATTACTTTCACGCGTATATCAAAGAGATGGTCAATGGAAAATTGACAATACTCAGCCTTGTGACGTGCATGCTCGGTTGGAAGAATGGAAATGGTATAGTTAGGAGAGGAAATTATGAGCGAATTGAGATTAGATAATCCGCTTATAGCGGCGAGTATTGCGCTTAACGGTTCTCTAAACACTTGAGGAAAAGATCATCTACCAAAAACTTCTTTTCACGAGCAACATGCTAACAGAATAATGGAATGGTTTTCACCTATAGCTTTGGATATTATTCAAACGTTATTGAAAACATCCAACAATACTCGTAAGGAACCAATTTTGATGACTATTCCTGAGGTGCATGAGCCAGTTTCCGAAACATTACCTACACAAAATCAAGAAGATTCTGGATTTAGGATTTTCTAATTTTTCCGATTAATGGTTGAAATGCATCTGGATTTGCATGAGTAGGATATAATATCCTATAAAATATGTGAGAAACATACCATGCTTTCTGAATGTGGTGAACCAAATCTCGAATCATTTATAGACACTATTCCTGTAAAAATTCCGGTAGACGGAATTGATATTGCGTTTACACAAGAAACTCCGTGTCTTCCATTAAGTTTGGATAATGGTAATTTGGCTCATGATTTGCCAGTGATTGGTTGTTGGACAGATGAGCGAGATGGTGAGGTGAAGCGAAGCACTATTCTAAGAGCTGATGGACGTTGGTTGATAAACAACGTACTTATTGACGAAAGTGATCCTCAAATTCAGGTAGAAATATATGATATTCAACAGGCTCATGAACAAAGGAAGCGGGCAGAATTTGTTGCAAAGGCTTGTTTGGAAAAAAGAGAATAAAGATTACCACACAATGAGTTGTGTGGGGTTAGGGATGTTGACGAGGTTATCGCCGTTGTCAAAATACAGCTCGCTGGTGGTTTTTTTGGTGTAATCGGTAAACAAAATTCCATCCAAATGATCGTATTCATGTTGAATAACTCGCGCGTAAAAATGAGAGAATGTGTTGGTTTTTTCGATCAATTGATCATCCACAAGTGTCTGGTATTTAAGGGTTACCGTTTGATAGCGTAAAACGGGGCCATAGAGTGCTGGTACCGAAAGACAACCTTCCAGAGCAGGGTGTTCTTCATCTTCACCAAGAGTTTGCTCTTTGGAATGACTAACAATTTCAGGATTAACAAAAATGTGTAATTCTGGGGTTGGAGTGTGTTTGTCCGTATGTTTTAGGTCAAAGATGGGAGGGAGATAAGTGATAAAAATTCGTTTGAGTTCACCAATCTGAACTGCAGAAAGACCAACACCGGGAGGATCGTCTTTTTTCAACAAGGTATCACTTAAGTCATGAATCAGTTGTTTGGCAGCTTGAGTTAGACCGGTAACAGGAATAGACTTTTGGCGAAGTCGATTGTCAGGTACGGTAACAAGTTTACGTTGCATAGTGGTGTATTTTATCATGTATCATTATTTTGTAGCTGAAGTCGTGGCAATGCGCTGTAGTGCGTCAATCATGACTGGGTTTGTAGGATTGATGTGGGTCACGCTGTATTCATATTGGCTCTTAGCTTCTTGTGGTTTACCCACAGTTTCCAATAAGAGGCCATATTGGTAGCGTGCATCTTCGTCGTTTGATTTTAACTCGATGGTTTTTTGGAGTAATTTGATAGCATCATCAGTTCTTCCTAATTGTTTGGCAATCAAACCTAGGTTGTACCACAACTTGGGATCAGTGGGAGAGAGGCGGATGGCGGCTTGGAGTGTGGCGCCAGCTTCAACAATATATTCAGGATTGACCGTAGTGAGGTTGATAAAGATCTTTGCTCGGCTGCGATAATAGTTAAGGTGATAACGATTTAAATTGAGGGTTCGATCAGAGAGTTGAATGGCGAGAGAAGCAGCTTGGGAGGCTTGGGCTACCTGACCTCCGGCAGCGCTGCGGGCAGCGATTTCAGAAAATGTTTGTGCCAGTTCATCGGTATAGAGTGGTTCATCTGGGATAGATCTGATAGCATCTTGGAGTTTGTCTATAGCTACTTGATAGTTTTGACCACCACTGGCAGCACGACCGGTGTTGTAGTTTAGGTCAGCGGTCAGGCCGCGATTGACTGCAATCAGGAGAAGAAGAGTACTAATTCCAGTTAGGCTGAACCCAAGGTATTGCGCCGTTGTGAGCGTGGTTAATTTCTGTGTTTTTTCTTCAGACGCCTTTTCTGTCAGGAGAATTGCCAGAGCGGGAAACAGAAATAAGAGTGTGTTGACAGGAACAGTGGAAAAACCGAAGAAGTTACTAATACATAAGGCAAGGAAGCCGGACAGAAGAGCGGATAGTGTACAGGGTATAGAGTATAGTTCTAATTTCTTTTCTGTACCCTGAACCCTAAACCCTATTAACTGTTTTAGGCTCCAAATGACAAATGAGCTTAAAAAGAAGAGGTAGGTTCCCAAACCAAAAAACCCAGTGGTGGCAGCGTAGTTTAAGAATTCATTATGAGCTTTGTTGTATAAAAAATTCCATTCAGTGACTAAGTTGTGTTCGGGTGGGCGGACATTGTAATACGTGTAAGCAAAGGTTTCGACGCCCGTACCAAAGAAGGGGTTACGTTTAGCCAATTCCCAGGCTCCTTTCCACACAATCCGGCGAATGTCTGATGATGGAGTAATGTTGATTTCAAGTGAGTTGGCTGGTTGGATTGGAGACGGTTGAGGTGTGTGACTTGAGGAAGAAACTACTGAGTATAGGGGTGTCAAAATCTTATCCGTTGTCCCGGAAATGTTTTTCCCGAACGCAAGGAAACTGACAATGAGTATTCCGAATGCTGTTATCAGTTTTTTGTTCACATTATTTTCTTTTGATTTGTTTGATATGAAGGACAGAATAGAAAAAACAACAAAGCTAAAAAGAAAACCAATAATTCCCGAACGAGACTTGGTAAATAACAGGACAAGGAAGAAAAGAATAAATATCAGCCATTGTTTACTCTTTAACTGATGGATTTGGCTTAAGGGAATAAAGATGATGGAAATGAGGTAAGCGGCTAACCAGTTAGGTTGCCCAAAGGTACCAAAAACACGGTTTTGTACATCTTGAACCCAACAAGAAGCATTGAAATGTCCGGTGATGATGAGACATGAAGGAGAGTGACCAAAATGCTCAGGAAATGCATAGAGGGAACCAAGAATACCGGTATAAATGATTGTTTTTATAAGTGTGCGAGCTTCTGATGCGGTAAAGTTGCTGATAGCAGCAAAGTAACATAATGCGTATGAAAGGAGCGAAAACAGCCCGCCATTAAAGCGGGAGTAGTAGCCAAAAAGACTGGTGTGCATATCGATAGAAGTAAAGGTGGAAATGGTTTGAGAAGCCAGGAAAAGCAGAATGGGTAATTCGAATACACTTCGGCGGTAGATGAGACGTTTTTCCTGGATCATGCGGGTGATCCAAAGACTTCCAATGAGGATAGCTCCGGCATAGGTAATAAGCATTTTCGGGAATTCAAACAGTTCAGATGTGGCGGATAGCCAAGTAAGCGGAACGAAAATGAGGATGGTTTGGAATACAAAGAGCATGAGTGATTGAAGACGAAGTTGCATGGGTCAAGACTAACACTGGAAATAATAAATCACAATTGGGTTTGGTAGTTTGGGGATATGTCATTAGAATACGGCTATGTGGTTTAAACGGATCTTTAGCCTTTTTGCGCACGATGTGGGAGTGGATTTGGGCACTGCCAATACCATGATATGGGTGCGGGGCAAAGGCGTGGTCATTTCTGAACCATCAGTGGTAGCTCGACATAAAGAGACGGGGGCTGTATTGGCTGTGGGTACGGAAGCCAAGCGGATGATAGGTAAGACACCGCGGACGATTGAAGCGATTCGTCCTTTACGGGATGGGGTGATTGCTGATTTTGATGCAGCAGAGGCAATGCTTGGGTATTACATTCGAGCAGTACAGGAAAAAATGGGTTTGAATCACCGGTTGATGAGACCGCGTGTTGCAATCGGTATTCCCTCTGGGGTAACTGATGTAGAGCGGCGGGCAGTACAGGAAGCAGCTTTGTCAGCGGGAGCGTGGGAGGCTCATTTAATCGAAGAGCCAATGGCGGCGGCTATTGGGGCGGGCCTCAATGTGTTGGAACCTGAAGGGCGAATGGTTGTGGATATTGGGGGTGGTACAGCGGAGATCGCAGTCATTAGTTTAGGAGGTTTGGTAATTAATCGGAGTATCCGGGTAGCGGGAGATGAGTTTGATGATGCGATTATTCGGTTCGCGCGGGTGAAATATGGGTTTTTAATTGGGGAAACAACTGCAGAACAGATCAAAATTGCCGTAGGGAGTGCATATCGATTCGAAAAACGTGTAGGGGCGACTCGCGAGTCGCCCACTCAAAATGACATTCTTCAGACTGTGGTACGAGGTCGTGATTTGGGAACAGGATTGCCTAAGTCAGTGAAATTTACATCGATTGAAATCCGTGAAGCACTCGCACCAGTAGTTGTTCAAATTGTTCAAGCGGTTAAAGATGTTTTAGAAGAAACTCCTCCTGAGTTAGTATCAGATATTTTAGAGGGTGGGATAGTTTTGGCGGGCGGTTCAAGTATGCTCAGAGGATTACATCAGTTAATTGCTGAGGAAACCAAAATGCCAGTATGGCGAATTGATGATCCAATGTCAGGAGTGGTGCGAGGTTGCGGGGCAGTACTGGCGAGTGAACCGTTGTTAAAACGGGTACAGGTCGTGGGTGGATTCAGTTGACGGAATTTGCTAGAGTAGGGTAGAGGTAATAATCATTTACATACTAAGAGGTGTCTATGGATGCAGATTTTGGTGTGAAATCAATTGTTCGTGAAGCGTGGGATATTTTAAAGCGAGAAAAGAAATTCTTATTGTTGTTTGGATTGGTATTGGTAATGGGAAATATGGCTCTTAATGGTATTGGCGAGTTATTCACTGATCAAGGATGGTCTGGGGCAAGTTCATTGTGGGGAGTCGTTACGTTTGTACTTAAGATGTATCTTGGATTAATTACGATCATAGTATCCCTAAAAGCTGTTCGGGGCGAATCATTGACAGTACAGGAAATTCTGGTCAAAGACTGGAAAATGGTTTGGCCATATGTGCTTATTTCGATTTTATATAGTTTGGTAGTTATTGTGGGAACCATTTTGTTAATTGTGCCAGGTATTATTGTGGGTTTGATGTATTTTTTGTCGACGTATTTGGTTGTTGATCAAGGTTTGGGAGTGATCGAGTCAATGAAAGAGAGTAAACGATTGACTCGTGGTAAACGAGGAAAACTTTTTCTCATGGGCTTAGCAACCTTAGGGATAAATATTCTTGGCATCATTTGTTTGGGAGTAGGTGTTGTTGTGACGGCCCCTCTGACGGTGGTGATGGGAGGATTGATATACCAACGTTTAGTACAGCAACCAATCAAGCCAAAAGTGCAACAACCAGCAGAAACTAAGTTGCCTGTCCAGGAAAGTCGAAAAGTTGACTCCGATATGAGTCAGTACCAGATTTAACATGCGACATCGTGGAGTAATGGTTGATCAAGACCATTTGGTGGGGGAGCTGCGGCTGTGGGGGGTAGGGGTGTTATTGTGTGGTTTAATTTTTGGTTTCGATCGGATTGGGTTTTTGATATGGTTTCGAGGTGGGGCAGAGCGAGGCATGTTGGCGATTGATTCTCAAGTAATTCGAGTTGGTCAGCAACTGTATCAACCTATCGGGTGGATAATACAAGCTCGACGTGCCAGTGAGCGAATTGCAAGTCTTGAGGAACGATTGACAAAAAATTCAGTTGATGTGGCAAAGTTAAAGATGTTGGAAACGCAGGTTTCAGCATTGGAAGCTATTAGTGTTCGTATACAGTCGGGTCAACGAGCAGACCGATTGGGTCAATTGATTCAATATAATGATCGAATTATAGTGGCGGCAGGTTCGAAGGATGGATTATTATCTGGTCAGGTAGTTACCGATCAGGAAGGAGTATTACTTGGCCGAGTGGGCAAAGTGGGTCGTTATATGAGTGAAGTGGATACTTTGGATAAAGAAATGACGCGGGTACCGGTACAGACAGTGACAGGGAGCTCGAAGGGGATGCTTATTGGTAAAGGAGCACAACAGGTTGAATTAATCGGAGTACTGCAGTCTGAGCCGTTGGCAATTGGTGATGTATTGGTGACGGTGGGTACAGAATCAGGATTTCCACCAAATTTGGTGGTGGGTCAAGTTACTCAGGTAATGGGTAAGCCAGAGGATGTAACTAAAGGGGGGATGGTAGCCTTATTGGGACATATTACTGGTTGGGTCGCCATATGGTGAATCTATGACTATATTTTTGATTTCTATTTATGTTATTTTTAGTCGGGTTTTACCCTGGTCTTTAGCAGTTACGGTAGCATTGATTTTTGGTAGACGTTTGCGGGTAGGATGGTTATATGGATTAGTTGGATTGATTGGTTTGCTTGAAGATGTGGCTGCAGTTCGGCCACTGGGTTTTGGTGTGGTAGTACTTACAACGATCACGTTTGTGACGTGGTTAATTGGAAGTCAGTATAGTCGAAATACGACTTGGTGGTGGATTGGAATGGGTATGTGTGGTGAAGTAGTACTTCGATTGGTAGAAGGAAAATTAATTTCGTGGCAGGCATTGGTGGGACAAGTTGGGTGTTTACTGATCGTGGAATGGCTGGTTCGCCGGTGGCAGCGTCAAGAGGGCATTTATGTTGGACGATGATCACCGACCACTGTATTTTTCTGATTTGTCGTTATTGTTTTCTGCAAAGCAAACATCAATACATCGAATTCGAATATGGCCTTTAAAGGTGTTAACCTTGGTGTTTGGAATCTTACTCTTGGTACGATTGATACAACTCACGGTGGTGGAGGGACCCTGGCGAAGGCGGTTGGCGGATGAAAATAGAATACTTACACTACCCATTATGGCTCAACGAGGTATCTTAACTGATAGATTGGGGTATCCTTTGACGCAAAATATACCAGTCTATCGAAGACAGGTTCCGGGCACTAATCCAGCGCAACTGCAATTTGAATCCGTGAGTCGAGAACAAGCACTTCAATTTCTGGTTGATCCAAAGGAACGGATTGATTATGTTGTCAAACGGGATTATCCCAGCGGTTCTGTGAGTGCGTCTTTGGTGGGGTACGTAGGAGAAGTAACCGCAAATGAGCTGGATACATATCAAGATTATCGATTGGGAGAATTAATTGGCAAGACGGGAGCAGAGCAAGCTTTCGAGCGACGTTTACGAGGAATTCCCGGAGAAGAGTATCTGGAGATAAATGCGCAGGGAAAAGCGGTGCGAACAATTGGAGTTAAAGAGGCACAATCAGGTTCAAATATGCAGTTGTCTGTGGATTTGGGATTACAACAAATACTTGTGGATGCATTCCAGGGATTACAAGGGGCAGCGGTAGCTCTATCGCCCCAGACGGGAGAGGTGTTGGCATTAGTCAGTGTACCGACGTATGATCCAGCACATTTGCAGGATGCTTTGTCGCAACCAGGTCAGCCTTTTTTTAATCGCGCTGTAGGGGGGACATATGCTCCTGGGAGTACATTTAAATTAATTACGGGAATCGCTGCATTGGAAGAGGGGAAAATTACTGCTGAGACTCAATTCCAAGACACGGGAGAAATCGTCATTGGAGATTACCGGTTTGGAAATTGGTTGTATGACGAACATGGTAGAACAGAAGGTCAGGTGGGGTTGGTTCGAGCAATTGCTCGTTCGAATGATATTTATTTTTATCATATTGGTGAATTGGTAGGTCCAAATAAATTGGCTGAGTGGGCGGGAATGTTTGGTTTTGGGAAAGCATGGGGGTTGTTTGCTTGGGGTGAATCGACAGGTTTGGTTCCTACACCAGAATGGAAACAGACAAAGAAAAATGAGCGTTGGTTTTTGGGGAATACCTATCATATGTCTATTGGACAAGGTGATGTGTTGGCTACACCAATGCAAGTTGCAGTTATGACTGCGGGGATTGCGGCGGGAGGTGTTGTGTGTCCGCCACATATGGTGCTGAATGACGATCGGGTCGTGTGTCAACAAAGTAATGTACGTGGTGAAACAATTGCTTTGATTCAACAAGGGATGATTGAAGCGTGTCAACCAGGTGGGACCGGGTCGCCGTTTTTTACTTTTGAACCAAAGGTAGCATGTAAGACGGGAACGGCTCAACAGGGTGGAGAAAAAGCCTTACCACACGCTTGGTTTACCATCTATGCACCGGCAGAAAATCCCACCATTGCAGTAACGGTCCTGGTGGAACAAGGTGGACAGGGGAGCACGGTCGCTGGACCCATTGCCAAAAAAGCGATTGAGTATTGGTTGAAGAAATAGAGATTGAAAACAACAACAGTACTTGGGATAAAAATGAACGGTTGATTAGTATTACTAAAAGTTGTGATATCCTTTTTGGGTATGAAATTAGTGATTGTTGAAAGTCCAACCAAAGCAAAAACATTGCGCAAATTTTTGGGTAATGGATACGTTATTGAGGCAAGTATGGGTCATATTCGTGATTTGCCCAAGAGCAATTTAGGGGTGGATGTAAAGAATAATTTTGAACCCGAATATGAGGTAAGCAAGGGTAAGAGTCAGACAATTTCCAAGTTGAAGAAAGATGCTGAAACAGCGGAAATGATTTATCTCGCGACAGATCCAGATCGCGAAGGTGAGGCGATTTCGTGGCATATTCGGACTTTATTAGAATCGAAAGCCCGGAGTAAAAAACAAAAAGATGAATTAACGAAGCGGTTTGCTCGGGTGACGTTTCATGAGATTACGAAAACTGCCATAGAACATGCTATTGAACATCCAAGTGAGTTAAACATGGATTTAGTAGACGCACAACAGGCCCGGCGGGTATTGGATCGGTTGGTAGGCTATACGTTATCGCCGGTGTTGTGGCGAAAAGTGCGGCGGGGATTGTCAGCCGGCAGGGTTCAATCAGTAGCGGTACGCATGATTGTGGAACGTGAGCGAGAAATTCGAGCATTTAAACCTCAAGAATATTGGGATATCGAAGTTGAGGTAGGGGCGAATAATCATTCGCCCGTACAGAATTTTAGAGTTGAGCTAACTGAAGTGAATGGGAAACGGATTGGAGTGCAAGGCCAAGAGGGTGATGAGAAAAAGAAGCCAGAATTTGAGATTTCTTCAAAAGAAGTAGCTGAGCCTATCATTGCTGATTTGCAACGGGCGGGCTATTTAGTGCGGAGTGTTGAGCGGAAAGAACAACAAAAAAAACCAGTGGCACCATTTACCACATCGACTCTGCAACAGGCGGCAGCCAATGTATTGGGATGGTCAGGTAAAATGACTATGTCAATTGCTCAGCAGCTTTATGAAGCGGGATTGATTACATATCACCGGACTGATTCAGTGAATTTAGCTGAGGAGGCAGTCACGGCAGCCCGAGCAGAAATTGCTCGAGTATTTGGACCAGAGTATGCGCCTGACAACCCCAACGTTTACCAGACGAAAAGTAAAAATGCCCAAGAAGCTCACGAGGCTATTCGTCCAGCGCGGTTGGATGTAAAAGATGTGGCGACTGAAATTCATGGTGAAAACACCGATCGACAACAAAAGTTGTATCAGTTAATCTGGCGACGGTTTATGGCATGTCAGATGAAACCGGCAATTTATGATCAAACGGCAATTATTGTGGAAGCACGGGTACCGGATAGAGCGACTCAGGTGTATACGCTGCGGGCATCAGGGAGTGTGGTCAAGTTTTTAGGGTGGAAAAAAGCGTATGACAAAGCGCAGGAAGAGACGATATTGCCGGCAGTGAATGAAGGTGAAGATTTGGAATATCAAGATATTATTTCGGAGCAGAAATTTACGCAGCCACCAGCTCGATATAACGATGCCTCGATTATTAAAGAATTAGAAAAGCGAGGAATTGGTAGACCTTCAACCTACGCCTCGATTTTGTCGACAATTGTGGATCGAGGGTATGTGGAACGCTTGGACAAACGGTATAGTCCGACCAGTATTGGCGAGGCAGTCAATGATTTTTTGGTGGCTGGTTTTTCAGAAGTAATGGATTATGAATTTACTGCGGAGATGGAAGAAGATTTGGATCGTGTTGCTCGAGGAGAGCGGGATTGGCGTGGAGTAATGAAGGCGTTCTGGGGTCCGTTCGAAAAAGCGGTCAAGACTGCGGATGTGGGTGCTCCTCGGGTGGAAATTCCAGTCGAGAAAACTGGTGAAAAATGCCCCAAATGCCATGAAGGTGAATTGGTGATCAGAACGGGAAAATTTGGCAAATTTGTTTCGTGTGGTCGATTTCCTGAGTGTGATTACAAGGCGAGTTTAAAGCAGACGGTGGAGGGAGTGGTGTGTCCTGATTGTGGATCGGAGATTGTGATGAAACGAACGCGGACCGGCAGGACGTTTTGGGGTTGTAGTGCGTATCCCAAGTGTAAGTGGGCCAGCTGGCAGGACCCAAGTAAGAAACAAGAAGAAGACACTAAGGAGCAAAATTCATGACATGGCAAGTCATTAAAGTTAATGGTCAACGAGAAGCATATTCAGAGGAAAAGGTGGCGGATGCAATTTTTTTAGCAGCACAAGATGTGGGTGGAACGGATGAACAATTGGCACGGGCATTAGCCACGGCAGTAACAATGTATTTGTCAGAACAATTTGGTCGACGAAAAGAAATTTCTACCCGTGATATCGGAGATGCGGTTGAGCGGATACTTATTGAACGTCACCATGTTAAAACGGCTAAGGCGTATATATTAAACCGTGATAAAAAGCGGGAAGAAATTGAAGCAAAAATTCGGTTAGGAGTAGTGGATGATGTGGGATTGTCGTTGAATTCTTTGGTTATTATGAAGAACAAGTATTTACAGGAGGATGAAACTCCTGGTGAAGCGATTCGTCGAGTTGCCAAAGCATTAAGTAGAGTAGAGGCAGCAGGGGATAGAAAACAGTGGGAGGAGAAATTTGAAAAAGTCATGCGCGAATTACGGTTTCTGCCAGGTGGACGAACACTCGCGAATGCAGGGACGGTAAATAATCAACTAGCCAACTGTTTTGTATTGCCTTTCCCAGACAATATTGAAGGTATTTTTGAAGTAGTGAAAGAGTCGTCAATCTTGAAAAAGAATGGTGGGGGAGTTGGGTTTTCGTTTAAAGATATTCGACCACGAGGCGATATTGTTTCTACCACGAGTGGTAGAGCATGTGGTCCCGTAGCACTCATGTCTATTTTAAACGATGCGTCGGATATTTTTGTGCAAGCTGGCGGGCGTCGAGGTGGAAATATGGTCACCTTGCCCGTGTCTCATCCTGATGTGTTCGAATTTATTTCATGTAAGGAATCGGGTACCAATTTACCTCACATTAATTATTCATTATCAGTTTCTGATGCGTTCATGAAAGCAGTGGAGGCGGATGATGATTGGGATTTAATCAATCCTCATTCTGGAGAGGTAGTTCAGACGGTTCGCGCTCGGTCCATCTTGGAGCAGGCAGCACGACTCGCATGGAAGAATGGTGATCCGGGGGTGATTTTCATCGATACGATAAATAAGGATAACCCGACTCCTCAAGTGGATCGGCTCAACACAGTAAATTTGTGTGGTGAACAACCACTTTTATCCTATGAAGCATGTAATTTGGGTTCGATTAATGTGGTGGCTCATTTGACCCGGAAGAAGGGTCGGCAAAGCACCATGGGAGATCATGATATTGATTGGGATATGTTGAAGGAAACAGTACAAATTTCGGTACGCCTTTTGGATGATGTAGTGAGCGTCTGCACGTATCCTTTGAAAGAAATTGATCAAGTCGTGAAGGCAAATCGAAAGATCGGTTTGGGAATTATGGGTTGGGCAGATGCGTTGGTACGGATGGGTGTTGCGTATGGGTCTCCTGAGTCATTGAAATTGGCTGAAAAATTAATGAAATTCATCCAACAAACTGCATGGGAGACAAGTGAAGCTTTGGGTCGCGAAAAGGGGAATTTCCCTAATTTTAAGGGCAGTTTGTGGGAAAAACGGGGATACAAGCACTTTAGGAATGCGACCACAACAACAATTGCCCCCACGGGATCTATTAGTATGATTGCGGGATGTAGTTATGGCATCGAACCTCATTTTGCTCTAGCTTTTTTCAAGAAGGTGATGGGTGATTATGAATTGCCCGAACTCAACCGGGATTTGGTTTTGGCGCTGAAGCGGCAAAATCGAGTCTATAGTCAGGAATTAATTGATCAAGTAGCTCGCCTTGGTTCGATTCAAAGGATTGAGGATATCCCGGAGAAGATTCGTCGTGTATTTGTGACGGCAATGGACATTTCTCCAGAGGCTCATGTGCAGATGCAGGCAGCATTTCAAAAATACACTGACAATGCGGTGTCGAAGACAATCAATATGCCTGGAAGTGCGTCGGTTGATGATGTATTGGAAGCCTATGTGCAGGCGTGGAAGTTGAAATGCAAAGGGATTACCGTGTATCGGGATAGGTCCCGGAGTGAGCAGGTGTTGAATATTGGGGCTAGGGGACAGGGCGCGGGGAACAGGAAAGAGGTTGTCAAAAAAACTGAAAAGAAACTAAACCCTAAACCCTCAACCCTCGATGCTGAGGTGTGTCCTCAGTGTGGTGGCGAATTGACCCGTCATGAGGGCTGCATGAGCTGCCAAAGCTGTGGGTATAGCAAATGTAGCTTGTGAGTATAAACGTATCTTGATGATATAATCACAAAAATTGTTGTGGTGGTTAACGGATGGCAGTTGAATCGGAACATTTGCAATCTCAATTAGAGGTGAATTTTATTCCTCATGGAACGTCGGTGCCGATAGATTTCTTTCAGCGATTTTTGCCTAAATCTGGTTTTATATTGGAACTTGGATCAGGAACGGGTGACAAAGCTCTGAGACTACAAAGTTGTGGGTATGGAGTTACTACAACAGATGTTATGACTGGGGCAATTGAAGCATGTAAACGGCGAGGGTTAGTGGCTACGTATAAAGATGCAGCTACCTATGAATTTGCAGACTGGGGTATGACTTCGGTAGTGTATATGGAAACTCAGGATGGAGTGTGTATGGAGGGAGTTATACCTAGTTTAATCCAGGGTAAATGGAAAAAATCTTTGGATATGGCAGACATGCACATACGTCCAGGTGGATATCTATTTCTATCAGACGTTCAGGTAGTTGGGGAAGATGATAATCCGTTAATTGATTGTTTGTATTCGCGGGATGAGCGTCAGTCGTTTATTAAATCCTGGCAAGAACGGTATCAAAACAATGAGCGTATTGGATTGCCTCGACACACGTTTGTGGTGGCCAAACCAGGTGAAAAGAAGCAATTTGAGTGGGGTTCTCCTGATGAACTTACTCAATTAGTTCAGGGAGATGCATTTGAGCGGCTTGCACAACATGTGTCATCCCAAGATGTTATTGCTCACTTGTATGGTTTGGGGTATTCCATTGTCGCGTTCGAGTCAAAAATATGGCAAACTCGAGTAAGAGATAAGGTGCTTCCAGGATATGTTTTGGTGGCAAAAAAAGGACACCGATATAAATATCACCCTTGGAAATGTGGATTAACGGTTGGAGAATATGAACAGTATCGAGATTATTACGATTGGGCAAAACGTGGGAATTTATGTTATTTTCAGATAATGGTTCAGGAGTTGCAACGGCACGTTAAATATCCGCTCGAAGAAGTTTATCCAGTTTTATTGGAGATAGCCGCTTCCGAAGCAAACGATCAGTATCAACGATTATTAGAAAAGAAATCAGCCTTTAAGTAGTCGCTTGAGAAATATGAAGCGGGGGTTTTAACTGACTAGACGATGGGGTAGCATAGACGATGGATATGAAAGTCTATTTTGGTGCCTCAATCAGCCTTGACCGTTCGTTGTTGCCTAAGTATCAGCGCATTGTGTCCGAACTAAAAGAACAGGGTCATGAAGTATTGTCAGAATATGTTGTAGATCCATCGCTCGTTGTAGGAGATGGTTTATCTCCGCAACAGCTTTTTTCCCGAGAGACAAAAACCATTGAAGCAGCTGATGTGATGATCGCTGAAGTAAGCGTTCCTTCTTGGGGAACGGCCTTTTTAATGGAGCATGCGCTTGAACACAATAAGCCGGTCTTAGCCCTTTTCTACAAAGAAGTAGAGGATAGGTTACCGATGATGATTGAGGGTCATCCTGAGTTGTATGTCCAACACTATGATGAAGACAGTATTTCTTTGATGTTGAAGAAGAGTTTAAAGCATTTTAGCCAGATGAAAAGTCGAAAAGGCAAGCTGATTGTGATTGATGGGGGAGATGGTGCAGGGAAGGCAACTCAAACTAGGTTATTACTTGATTACTTAAAAGAACATAAAATTGCTTCTAACTATATTGCGTTCCCTCGATACAAGACATCCTTTCATGGTCATCATGTAGGTCGTTTTTTAACGGGAGAATTTGGAGGGAATACAGAGGTAAGTCCTTATTTGTCTTCGCTTGCCTTTGCCTTGGATCGGTTAACTGCCCGAGATCAGATTGTTGATTGGCTCACTTCAGGTCATTATGTGGTAGCTGATCGGTATATTTCCGCCAGCATGGCTCATCAGGGATCAAAACTCTCTGGAGAGAAGCGTAAAGCATTCTTAAATTGGCTTTTTGATATGGAGTACAAGGAACATCGATTACCTAAGGAAGACATTGTTCTTTTCTTGTATGTTCCGGTTGAGGCGGCTCAGCAGTTGTTGGCAAAAGCAACTGCTAAAGGGTTGGCATCTGGAAAAGATCAGGCAGAGACTGATCTGGAACACCAGCGGAGATCGATTGAAATGTATAAGGAATTATCAAAGAGATATAAGCATTGGCAAATGATTGAATGCGTTGATGGTCAAGGTGAATTATTATCTGTTGAAGCAATTCATCAAAAGATTTTGGCTGTGTTGCGAGAGCGGAAGATCCTTAGTTAAGTTTCTTTTTTGTTGATATATAGAACTATTTTATACATGTTGTGGTTTTTGTGGGAAATATTTCAACCTATAGTTAATATATTATTGCAGGTATTTGTGCCATTCTATTTTGGCCTATAACTGTTGACAAGACTGGTTTAGAGGCTTATAATCCCAGCCAATACGTTTTTTATTGGGAAATACCCTTAAAACAAATGAAAAAAGTAATCGCTGGTTTAATTACGATTTTGTTTCTTGC
>CAZKZW010000007.1:0-10014 GCA_964557365.1 uncultured Pseudomonadales bacterium
AAGCTGAATGTTGTCCAAACTCAAATGAAAAGAGTTTACAGAATCAACAACTTCGCTTGGCAATCCAAGCTGTTTTATGGCAAGTAAACTCTCTTTTACCAGTGGAGGAATAATCCCTAAAGCCATCACTATCAAGAAAATACAGAGTGCAAGGAATGCAAGCGCGTTACTCAGTTTTGGTTTTTTTGTGTGTTCAGTCAGGAAAGAAGCCAGAGGGTGCATAGCTGCCATCAGGATAAACGCAATAAAGAGCATAATGAGCACATTGCGGATAAGGTAGAGAAAATAGAGAGAGAAAAGGATAACAAAGACTGAAATGATGGACTTTGTTGATATGATAATTTTTTTGGTTGGATTCATATATACATTCTTTTCTTTGTTTATCATATCAAATACTAAGTATCTTTTATCCTCAATCCTCTATACTACTTGTGTATGAAGAAAATGTTGTCAATCACCATATTGGCGTATTTTAGGCGTCTTGCCAAGATGCGTCTCGAGCGGTTTCATCCATTGATCGTTGGCGTCACGGGAAGTGCGGGAAAAACCAGCACTTGCGATGCTGTTGCGGCTGTATTGTCTGATTTGGGAACTTTGAAAAAGAGTGGTAAAGCGAATTCAGAATCAGGAATCCCCCTTAATATTTTGGGATTGTATCCCCGAAGTTATTCCCTCCTTGATTGGCTTCGACTCATCATACTAGCTCCGTTTTATGCATTGTCGACAAGAAATCCTTTTGACATTTATGTAGCTGAAATGGGAATTGATTCTCCCTACCCTCCTAAAAACATGGATTATTTGTTACGTATTATCCAACCACAAATTGGTGTTTTTTTGAATGCGTTGCCCGTGCATGCCGAAGCTTTTGATGCGGTAGTGACATCTGACCTGGATGATCGAACAGAGAAAATTATTGATGCAATTGCAGCAGAAAAAGCCAAGTTGATTCTGAAACTCCCTCATTCAGGCATTGGAATTGTAAATGCTGATGATCCGGCAGTGATGGTCCACGCACAAAATGCATCATGCACTGTAATGACATTTGGTAAGACATCAACCGCAGACTTAGTGATTGCCTCGATTTTTAGAACATATGACGCGACTTCAATTCGCTTTGTGTATCGATCACAAGAAGCCACACTCAAACTTCCCTATGCCTTACCTGATCATTTTGCCTACTCATTTGCGGCAGCTCTCTTGGTTGCGATTTCTCAAAAACAGTCACTTATCGATGGATGTATCCAAATTGAAAAAAAGTTTGTCCTTCCACCTGGAAGAGCATCCATCTTGAGTGGCATAAACGACTCTATCTTGATCGATAGTTCATATAACGCCTCAGGTCAACCAACTATGGATATGATCTCTCTATTGAAATCGTTGCCCGCAGAACGTCATCTTGCGTTGTTGGGAGACATGCGTGAGCTTGGTCATGAAGCAAAACAGGAACATAAGCGCGTCATGTCGGCAGCATTGGAAGCTTGCGATACAGTTTACTTGGTAGGGCCACAGATGAAAATGCATGCTTTACCGTATGCTCTCAAGACAAATAAGGGGGTTCATTGGTTCGCTACTTCGCGAGAGGCAGGAAAGTATTTGCAGCACGAACTCTTGAAGGATGACGTGTTGTTGATTAAAGGTTCTCAAAACACGTTGTTTATGGAAGTTGCAGTGGAGATGCTTTTAAAGAATCCTACTGATAGATCATTCCTTTGTAGACGAGGGACATACTGGGATAAACAACGATACAGCGTCAAGTAATTATTTACTCTCACACACATTCATGATCATAATAGAAAGCGAAGGAAAAAATTAATGAAAAATGTTTTTCAATTTATATATCAAAAGAAATGGTGGTTCATCGGGATCATTCTGGTTTGTATTGGTGGAGGTGTTTGGTGGAACGCTCAACAACAACAAACAAAGAAAATTACTACAGTCACTCCAGAGTACCGAGATATTACTCAAGTTCTCAAGGTATCTGGTAGTGTAGATGCTGAAGAAAAAGCCCGATTGTCATTTGCTGCTGCAAGTAAATTGACGTGGCTTAATGTAAAAGAAGGTGACTGGGTCAAGAAAAATCAAGGCTTGGCTTCGGTTGATTCCCGAACACTAAAGAATCAGATGGAAATTGCTCAGAATACTCACGGGATTCAATTTAGATCTTTTGAAAACAGTCTTGATTCGGTTGATTATTATTCTGATGGCGGATTGACTGACAAGGAACGGCGAAGTGCAGAAACTGCTCAGCTCAGTCTGCGTAATACCGCGCTGGCTGTAGAGGCAACAGATATCTCAGTCAAATTGTCATACATGGCAAGTCCAATAAGCGGCATTGTCACAAAAATTGATCAGAAAAATGTTGGTGCTCTCATGCTCCCCACAAATGGTATTGAAGTGGTTAATCCTGCAAGTGTTTATTTTAGTGCAGTGATTGATGAGGAGGATGTATCAAAAATTAATGCATCATTATCTGGCACAATCCGCTTGGATGCATTTTCCGATCAAGAATTCCCTACAACAGTGAAAAGAATTGCTTTTACTCCGTCGGTGAGTGAAAGTGGTGGGACTGGCTACTCTATTTGGTTGACAATGCCTGTCGATAATTCTCAGATGCAATACAAGTTGGGAATGAATGGTGATGCAGAAATTGTCTTGGATAAAGAGCAACATGTGTTGTCGATTCCTGTAGACGCCTTGATTGAGCGGGACGGCATATCGTATGTGGAAGTGCTTGAACGAGGAAAAACAGTGAAAAAAGAAGTTAAAACTGGCATTAGTGATGATGACCATGTATCAATCACTGACGGATTGTCGACAAGTGACAACATCGTGGTACCAACAAAGTAGGAGTGTGCATGAAAACTCCACTTCTTGAGCTTGCAGATGTAAGTAAAGTGTATGAGCTGGGCGATCAGACATTGTATGCCATGTCTCATGTCAGTGTAAAAATTTTTGAAAGTGAGTTTGTGGCTATTGTTGGCCCCTCCGGATCGGGTAAATCCACTTTCCTTCATGTTGCCTCTTTGTTGGACAAACCCACCGAAGGATCAATCCTGATAAAAGGTAAGAATGTGACTGATTATACGGAACCAGAAACAGCGCTGCTGAGAAATCGAGAGATTGGATTTGTGTTTCAACAGTTTAATTTGCTTTCGAAAACAAGCGCCCAAGAAAATGTGGCTTTACCACTGATTTATGCGGGTGTTTCAGAAAAAAAACGACTTGATCTGGCCCGGGAAAAGCTGGTGGAGGTGGGTTTGGGAGAACGACTGAATAATACGCCTGCACAACTTTCCGGTGGACAGCAACAGCGGGTAGCGATTGCTCGAGCACTTGTCACTAACCCCGCGATTATTTTTGCCGATGAACCTACTGGTAATTTGGATAGTAAATCTGGTGAAGAAATTAAGAAAATGATTATCCGGCTTAACAATGAGGGTAAAACAGTGGTTTTGGTCACTCATGATTTGGCGATGGCTCAAATTGCCAAACGGATTTTGACTGTTGCAGATGGCTCGATAACCAGCGATACATTGACTAAGTGGGGTAAAGACGATGATGTGGTATATAAAGATTGGCCAGCATGGCAAGTCAAAGCAAAGGGAAATTTGAAATCAAACGGAGTGAAAGAGTACACCCGAGAACAGCGAGGTGACTAATGCCATTTCAAACTCTTGTCATGATGGCTCTCAAGTCACTTTGGCGAAATAAGTCGCGATCAATTTTAACTATGTTGGGTGTCATTATCGGTGTTGGATCTGTTATTTTGCTGGTAGCGATTGGCAATGGACTCCAAAAGTACGTCACTGATCAATTTGAGTCATTTGGAGCAAATAATATTTATGTCGCATCGGGAAATTTGTTTAGTGAAGACGGATCGAGTTTTTCCTCTGATGAACAAATGTCAGCAAGCCTTCTCTCTAATGTACTTCGATTTGAAGATTTAAAGAAAATCGGTCAAATGCGACAAAATGTGAAGGCTGTCACCGCCTATTCTGTCAATACCGCGGATGTGTCGTATAAGCAAGAAACTAAAAAGGCAAATTCTATTGTCGGTGTGAATGCATCATATGCCCAAATTTCTAACACAAACCCGAAGATTGGTCGCTTTTTTACTGAACTTGAAGAAGACAAAAAAGCGCAAGTTGCTGTCTTAGGCCATAAAATTACTGATAAATTGTTTGGTTCAGTCGACCCGGTCGGCAAGACTGTACTTATCAAAAATCGACCGTTCACCGTCATTGGTGTAGCAGAAGAAAAGGGAGGTGGGTTTGGCGGTCCTTCTTTTGATGATTTTGTCTACATTCCTATCACTTCATGGTTTCAATTATTTGATTCTAAATTGGTAGTCAGAATTATGGTTTCAGCACAATCAGAAGATACTGTAAAGGCAGCTATTAATGAGATTGAGACGTTTTACCTAAAACGGTTAAAGAAAGATGAATTTTCTGTGTTTAAACAGGACGAAATTTTGAAAGTGATTGATCAAATCTTGGGAGCACTTACTGCTGGGTTGGGAGGGATTGCTGCCATATCATTGGTTGTGGGTGGAATTGGAATCATGAACATTATGCTTGTATCAGTCACCGAGCGAACACGAGAGATTGGACTCAGGAAAGCATTGGGTGCTACCCCAAACATTATCATGGTGCAATTTTTGATTGAATCAATTGTCCTGTCTGTATCGGGCGGATTGATAGGAGTTCTTTTCGCCTCGCTTCTTGCTCAAATTATGAGTCGGTTTATTCCTGCAGCAGTGACTATTCCTGCAGTATTGTTGGCGTTTGGAGTATCTGCAACAGTTGGTGTCATTTTTGGTGTGTACCCTGCTAAAAAAGCTGCCAGCCTCTCCCCTATTGAAGCACTGAGGTATGAATAAATTTTTGCAAATTGTTTAAAATGATGTGTCTTGGAACATGAGGATAGTGTAAGCATGTTTACACTACTTTTCACTTTCCTACATCTTGATGAAACTAAAAATCATTACCTCTATCTTATAATTACTATTTGGAAACATGAATCATAATGATACATGCTAACAACAAATACTGCGTTAAAAATTAAACAAAGAACATCACTCTTCATAAACAATCATTACGATAAAAAAATAGTAACCATATAACCACATACACTTTTAATATGATGAATGCCATTTAGATTAATAGGATAGAATAGGGGTATGATTGGCGTTATTCAGCGGTTATTACAGTTATTAGTGGTTGCTGGAATTGCGTTTGCCGTATGGAAACCTGACTTTCTACCCGAACCAATTCGTCCTTATGCTTATTCACTACAACAATTTGTAGTTGGGAAGGATATTTCTTGGGAAAGTTTTTCATCAACGTGGCGAGAACGATGGCAAATTGCCGGACAATATATTCCTGCACTTCGCGGTTGGGCTCAGGCAATCCCTTCCTCACCACCTACTATTACGGCTCAATCAGTGGTGGATTTCACCATCCAAACGCTCTTTATCGAACCATCAAAGAAATGGGAAATGATTAAATCAAATCTCAATGCATCTCAATCAGCATCAATAAGTAGTGAAAGCACTCAATAATGGGATATATTCAATCTGAAGAAACCATTTTTTCTGGGAAAAAAGTCTCCATCACCCAATGTCAGATGGATTTTGGAAATGGCAAAACTCCTGTTTATGAACGAATAGATTTTGATACAAAAACGGGCGTTTCTATCCTCCCCATCACACAAAACGGATTTCTCCTGATAAAACACTATCAACTGGGGCTTGATCAAGATTTGTGGACTCTCCCCACTGGAGGACTTGAAACAAATGAAGATCCACAGCAACGAGCAATTTGGGAATTGGAAGAAGAAGCGGGTTTTACGTCTGCACATATCTCACTTCTATTTCGAACTCATCAGCTACCTGGATATATCGGGAGTCAACCTGGTTATATTTTTGTCGCAACTGAATTATCTCCAAAAAAACGAGTTGGAGATGAGCCGTTTCCAATTACTGTATCTGAATTTTCTTGGGAGGATGGGTTAAAAATGATACGTGATGGTGTGATTATTGATGGCCGGACCATCATGTCACTGTTATACTACGACCGCTTTTACCGGAAATAATAATCTATGCAAGAACTCATTACAGCTTTTCAAGAACTCTTGACCCGCGTTCAGGAAGTGGGTGAAAAACTTAATATTTCTGACAAAGCTCTTGAATTATCTCAATTGCGCGAACAAACAGTTGTTCCCACATTTTGGCAGGATGATCAAGCAGCTAAAACAGTACTTAAACAGATCTCCTTTTTGGAATCAGAGATAACTCTCATTGATTCAATTCAAAAAAAGTGTCGAGAATGGATTGAATTACTTGATTTGGCGGAAGCGGATCAGACGGTGGATAAGTCACTTCTTAAAGATGGAGAAGTTGCACTCCAAACAATTACTATAGAAATAAAACAAGCAGAAATTCATTTATTCCTTTCTGGTACATATGATGCCAATGATGCCATTATTTCTATTCACGCAGGACAAGGTGGTACTGAAGCTCAAGACTGGGCAGAAATGCTTTTACGGATGTACCTTCGATTTTTTGAACGCCGTAATTGGAAATATGACCTGGTGGAAGAAACTCGCGGAGAAGAAGCTGGCATAAAATCAGCTTCGGTGATGATCTATGGTGAATTGACATTTGGATATTTAAAACATGAAGCTGGCACACACCGTTTGGTCCGACAAAGTCCGTTTAATGCTGACAAACTGAGGCAAACATCATTTGCTTTGGTGGAGGTGCTGCCACAAATTACTGATGCACAAGCCGTGCAGGTTCGTGAAGAAGATTTGGAGTGGCAATTTTTCCGTGCTGGAGGGCACGGGGGACAAAACGTGAATAAGGTGAATACAGCGGTCCGTCTACGTCATGTTCCGTCTGGTATTGTGGTTGAGGCACGGACAGAGCGATATCAGGAACAAAACAGGAAATATGCATTGGCAATCTTGACTAGTAAATTGTGGCAAATTGAGGAAGAACGTCGAGCAAAAGAAATAAATGACTTAAAGGGAAATCGAATGGCCAGTTGGGGAACGCAAATTCGTAATTATGTATTACATCCCTATCAACTGGTAAAAGATGTCAGAACGGAAGTGGAAACATCAGATACCACAGGAGTGTTGGATGGTGATTTAGACTTGTTTGTGGAGGCAGAAGTCAGACTGTAAATATGATATAGTGGTTTGCAGGAATACTCTTCTAATCAGGGAGATTTTTTATTATGGATATACAAGACCAACCGTTAACAAATCAATCAAGTGTGGAAGTTCCACCATCTACTAACTACCAAGTACCTCCTAAACAGAAGGAAGTTGTTATGAAACCTGTTGTCGTTGTGGGATTATGTATTGCAATTATAGCCGCCGGTATAGGTACAGGGTATGGTATTCATGCAATCACGGGAAAATCAGTGAGTGGAACGGAATTGTCTGGTGCTCCTGGAACAGTAACAGCTGATCAAATTACGGTAGGGAAAACCTATGGTGCTGAAGATGGTAAAAAATTCCCCGACCAATCTGAGGGTGTGATTCAAAAAGGTGGTATGGACGGAGAAGGAACTCATCATTTAGTTCGGCCAGGTGGAGTGTCACAGACGGTGTATCTTACCTCTTCAGTGGTTGATTTAGATTTATTTGCAGGACATAAAGTTTTGGTTCAGGGTGAAACATTTTCCGCACAAAAAGCTGCTTGGTTTATGGATGTAGGAAGTGTTAAGGTGCTCGAGTTAAACGCTCAAAAAGCTGATGATCCTGCTGCATCTTCTTCCGCAGTAAGCGAGTAATTATTGGAGAAACCTGCCAACATGATTGTGTTTGATTCGGTCACGAAGGTGTATGGAGAACAAACGGCGTTATCGTCAGTAAGTTTTACGATTAGCCCCGGCGAGTTCGTGTTTGTGGTTGGCCCATCGGGTGCTGGCAAATCTACATTAGCAAAATTGTTGCTAAAAGAAATTGAGCCAACGAGTGGATCGATTAAAGTTGGAGAGTTTGATTACGCTACCATAAAACGTCGAGATATTCCCTTTTTACGTCGACAAATTGGAATTGTATTTCAAGATAATAAATTACTTCCCGATAGAACGGTGGCAGAAAATATCGCCGTCAGTTTTGAAATCATGGGAAAAGCCGATTCTGTCATTAAGCCAGCTATCCAGGATCTTTTGAGAGTGACAAATTTAGTCGGGAAGGATCATTTTTTTCCCAGACAATTGTCTGGTGGTGAATTGCAACGTGTCGTGATTGCACGAGCTTTGGCGATGGATCCACCCGTATTATTTGCAGATGAACCAACGGGCAATTTGGACGCTGAAACGGCTATACAAATAGTTGAGTTGTTGTCAAAAATCAATCAACAAGGAACGACAATATTGATGGCGACACATGATCTGTCTCTCTTAAAGCGGATGAAACGAAGAACACTGCTTATTAAGCAAGGTAAATTGGAAGATGATGGTAAGCCACAAGAGCAGACTGATAAAAAGGATTCATGATGAATAGAACGTTTTCTTATAGCTTAAAGAATATTCGCCGCTCACCGTTTCAGGCTCTAGGATCAGTGTTCGTCTTACTTTTGACATTTACCGCAGCTCAGTTATTTGTGTTAGTGTCTTTGGGATCTCAAGTTTTGTTGGCGTATTTTGAAACACGACCACAAGTGACTGCTTTTTTCACCGATAAAGTTGAGGAATCAACTATTTTGCAAATTAAGCAGCAGTTGGAGAATCAACCACATGTAGGAGAAGTGAAATACGTCTCGAAGGTGGATGCTCTCAATCTTTATCGGGACCAGAATAAAGATGATCCCTTATTATTGGAGATGGTAACGGCTGACATCCTCCCCCCCTCTTTGGAAGTGTCTGCAAAATCAATGACCTCACTCCCCAAGATATACGATGATCTCAAACAAGTAAGTGGTGTAGAAGAGGTGGTGTATCAGAAAGATGTCATTGATGCCCTCCAAAAATGGACAAGTGGGATTAGAACAGGGGGCATCGTTCTTGTTGGATTTCTTTTGTTTACCTCGATATTGATTACCAGCATTCTGATTTCTATGAAAGTAGCTCAAAAACGTCATGAAATTCGGATTTTACGACTCCTGGGAGCATCACCCTGGTTTGTTCGTGGTCCGTTTATTATTGAAGGAATGATTTACGGAGCAGTAAGTGCTCTTATAGCCTGGATCATCATCTATATCGCATTGCTGTATGCCACCCCATTACTGGTTTCTTTCGTGGGAGATATTCCGCTTTTGCCCGTACCGCTATCGGCTATGTTTTGGCTTCTTGGAGGTAGTGTTGGTGCAGGCACCATAATGGGGGTAATTAGTGGCAGTTTATCAACTTCCAGATATTAAGTTTTTCAAACCTGCGGTGAAAAAGAATATTTTCATACGTATAGCGTTGGTTTTTTTTGTATTATGTTTATGGTTTCCTACATTGGCTCAGGCAGAACCAAGTTTGGAAGATAAGCAAAAAGAAATCCGCGAACTTGAAGCAAAACTGGTGGAAATTCAGGGTCAGAAACAAACACTCTCTAAAACGATTGATTATCTCAACACAAAAATTTCGTTAACACAAAAACAAATTGCCTCAACGCAAGCAGAGATTGCTGCTTTGGAAGATGAAGTTCAGGCGTTGTCGGGGAAAATTGTCATTCTTGATTCTAATTTAGAGAAACTCTCAACATTACTGATAAACCGAATTAACACCACATATAAGCGAGCATTGGCGACAAAACCCCTCCAGTTACTGTTTTCATCTGAAGGTTTTTCAGATTTCTTGAAACGATACAAATACCTTCAAGTGAGTCAAAAACATGATAAATTGGTGATGTATGAGTTGGAAAAAGCACGAACAAATTTTGATGAGCAAAAGCGGCAGAAAGAACTAAAACAAACAGAGTTGGAAAAAGCGAAGAAGAAATTGGTAAGTCAAAAAGCATCTTTGGATCAACAACAACGAGAGAAACAAACATTATTGCAAATCACCCGCA
>CAZKZW010000007.1:10024-26487 GCA_964557365.1 uncultured Pseudomonadales bacterium
ATGAAAAAACGTATCAAGAGATGGTAGCTCGAGCAAAAGCAGAGTTGGAAGCAATTCAATCAGTGATCGCAGGAAAAGGTAAGGAAACTGAAGTAAAACAAGTAAACGAAGGGGATACTATTGCTTCGGTAATATCGGGTGTATCGGCTTGTTCCACGGGAACTCACCTTCATTTTGAAGTTACTAAGGATTCTAATCGACTGAATCCTTTTTCGGTTCTCAAATCAACTTCACTGAATTGGGATAATGACGATCCTCAAGTAAATGGATCGGGATCGTGGAGTTGGCCAATAAATGAACCTATCCGGGTTACACAATCATATGGTAAAACATCCTATTCTTCCCGATATGCGGGTAATTTTCATACGGGTATTGATATCGTTAATTCAGGTAATTTGACCGTAAAAGCAGCTAAATCAGGAAAGTTGTTTCGCGGTGCGATTGGTTGTGGAGGAGGAACCCTCAGGTATGTTCGTGTTCATCAAGATGAGGGTTATGATTCTTATTATCTTCACGTAAATTATTAAACTCCGTTCTGGAAATTTCATATATACTGTTTTATTACTTATATACTTAATTGTATATACTTATGTATATGTGGGTTTTACGTTTAATTATATATGTCGGATTTGTTCTTTTTTCTTCTTCAGTTCAGGCCACATCACTCCTGTTATCAAATGTACCTGAAACAATTGCGGTTGATGATTCATTTACGGTCACAGCTTCTTTTAGCGGAAGCAAGAGTAGTTGCGGATCAAAGACATATTTGTTGAGAAGCGTACTGTTTAAAAATAGTGGAGATGATCTGTTTGGACTGACAAAAAATAATCAGGATGAATGGACCATAGTAACCGAATCCCCTTCAAAGTTTTTTTCCTTTACTACAAGTGAAGAAGGAACCTGGAGTGGTCAGTTATCAATAAAAGGCGACCATAGTGCGAGTGGATTTAAGGGACAAGGAATATATCAACTCCGATTAGATCGATATACCCAAACGGGAACATCAAAGACAGAATCAAGCAACATTATCCCGATTTCTCTTTTATATACTCCCCCGCCTACACCAACTCCTTCGGCAAGCTCAGGACCTACGACAACTCCAAGGCCTACGGCCACTCCCACTCCTTCGACAAGCTCAGGACCTACGACAACGCCAACTCCAACAGCAACTCCTTTGGCAAGCTTTCATCCAACACCTACACCAATGTTTTCACCAACATCGTTTCCGGAAATGGTGACGGAAATGGCGACATTATCATCTTCTCCGTCAAGCGAAAAAGTTCTTGGCGTATCTAATGAAATAGCCCCCAAGACTCCTTCTCGCATCGTGCCTGGATTAATTGTGTTTGGTGGATTATGTATTGTCGCTGGAGGATTATCATTGGGAACTGCATATTTAGAAAAAAATCCTGAGTAGTACGATACAATATTGTTATGCTTTGGTTATATCACTATGTCAAAGAAATGTTGTATCGGTGGGGACCGGTGGTAGTGTTGATGGCAATTATTTTTTGGTGGTCGGCGCAGTCTGATTTACCTGGCAGTGGTCTCTTTATCACCTGGTGGGATTTTATCTTGAAGAAAACTGCGCATTTGATTGAATATGCTTGCTTATTTTTTTTCATTCAGCGTGCATTCAACTGGAATAAACCAAAAGACACGCGTTCGTTTCTGTTATCTTTTATGTTTGTTTGTGTCTACGCGATTTCTGATGAAGTACATCAGTCATTTACTCCGGGACGACATCCACAATTGCGGGATGTTGGTTATGACTTATTAGGCGGTTTTCTTGTTTATATTAAAGTTGTTGGTTTTGTGTAAACACTGCATGGTGGCGTGGGCATAATTTTGTTATGCTGAAGATATGAAAAAGAAAAATTCGCCGAGTCAGGTGATGGTTTTTGATGCAAGTGTTTTGGATATTCCTGAATTACTGTCATCTCTTGGTACTGAAGAAGGGGGGTTGTGGGAAAGTGAGTCACACAAGCGCCTGGTGAGTTTTGGACCAAACTCTCTGATTCAAAAGGAAAAGAAGCATCCGATTGTTGAGTTTTTAAACAACTTTACCAATCCACTTATTCTAACTTTATTAGTTATCGCTACTGCCTCGTATTTTATGGGCAGCACCGTGGATTCGATCATTATTGTTGTCATGGTATGTTTAAGTGTTACGCTTAATTTCATCCAAGAGTATAAGGCATCAAGAGCGACGGAATTACTTCAATCTCAGGTGGCTCACGTGGCAATGGTGTATCACCGAGGGGAATTAAAAGAAGTTCCTGCAGTCAAGTTGGTTCCGGGTGATGTGTTGGAATTGAATGCAGGAGATCTTATTCCTGCTGATGGACGAGTGATTGAAGCAAATGATTTTTTTGTGAACCAATCTTCTCTTACCGGTGAATCTTTCCCCGTTGAGAAATCATCAACCCCGCTATTATCTCCTCCCAAAGACCTTGAAAGCATGCATAATATGGTATTTTCCGGTACGGCAGTAAATACAGGTTGGGCAAAAGTAGTAGTGGTGTCGACAGGAAAAAATAGTGAGTTGGGCCGTCTGAATGAAGCCATGAAAGAAGTCGAAGGTTTGGATGAATTTTCCAGAAACATGCGGGCTTTTTCTAAAATGACTATCAAGATTATTGTCGTGTTGATAACATTTATTTTTGGTTTTAAGGCAATTGTCCATCATGATTTTTGGAGTTCATTTGAGTTTTCAGTCGCGGTGGCAGTGGGGTTAACGCCAGAATTTTTACCCATGATTATGTCCGTTACCATGGGTAGAGGCTCTGTAAAAATGGCCAAGAAGGGCGTGATTGTCAAACGCCTCACAGCTATTCCGACCTTGGGGAGCATGAATATTTTATGCACAGACAAGACTGGTACATTAACTGAAAATAAAATTGCATTGGTTAAATTTGTTAATGTGTTTGGCGAATCTTCCAATGAAACATTACAGTTTGCGTATTTAAACAGCCATTTTCAAAGTGGTATTACAAATCCCATGGATGAGGCCGTAGAGAATTATAAACATTTGGTTACTAATGGGTGGAAGAAGCGGGACGAAATTCCATTTGATTTTGAACGACGCAGACTGACTGTTGTGCTCCAGAATAAGGATGACGTGGGCACTATGATCACCAAGGGGGCACCTGAATCCATTCTTCCTATCGTAAAACATTATTGGTATCAACAAAAACCACATCCTTTTACAAAAGAGGCAATTGAACGATATAAGAAACTCTATGATGATTTATCCCGTGATGGATTTCGAGTATTGGCAGTTGCACAAAAAGAAGTTGATCCTAATAAACATCCTTATAAAGCATCTGATGAAACAGACTTAATTTTTAGTGGGTTTATAGCATTTCTTGATCCCCCTAAAAAAGGTGTTCGACATGCATTGGACGAACTTGAAGCTTTGGGTATTGATATGAAGGTAATCTCGGGAGACAACGAACTAGTAACTGAACGGATTTGTCATGAAGTAGACATTTCTATTAAGGGTATGTTGCTTGGTTCAGAAGTCGATGCATTGACTGATGAAGAATTGCAATCCATTGCGCAAAAAACTACTATTTTTGCTCGTTTTAATCCAGAACAAAAGAATCGAGTTATTCAAGCATTACGGGCAGGTAAAAATGTGGTGGGGTATATGGGAGATGGAATAAATGATGCCCCCTCTCTTATGACTGCGGATGTGGGTATTTCTGTGGCAAATGCCGTAGATGTAGCTCGAGAAGCAGCAGATTTTGTATTGACCAAAAAAAGCTTGCTTCTCTTAACCGAAGGTGTTCGTGAAGGCCGGCGAACTTTTGGAAATACCATGAAATACATCACGATGGGTTTATCTTCAAATTTTGGCAATATGTTTTCAATGGTAGGGGCAGTAATGTTTTTGCCGTTTTTGCCCATGTTGCCAATGCAAATTTTACTTAATAATTTTCTCTATGATATCAGTCAAATTACTATTCCATCAGACGCTGTGGACGATGAGTATATTCAAACACCAAAACGGATGAGTATGAAGCAGATTCGTTCGTTCATGTTGTTGTTTGGACCAATAAGTTCGCTCTTTGATTTTACGACTTTTTATCTTTTGTATCGCATGTTTTCTCATAATCCTTCTGCTTTCCAAACCGGATGGTTTATGGAATCGCTCGCGACACAAGCGTTGGTGATCTTTGTTATCCGAACGAGAAAGCTTCCCTTTGTTCAAAGTTCTCCCAGTGTCTTGCTTGGAAGTGCAGCCATTGTTGCCGTGGTTGCTGGTTGGTGCATCGCGCAGAGTTCTTTTGGGACAATTTTTGGCTTTACTCGCTTGCCGATCGCTACTCTCGCACTACTTGCGGCAATTGTGTTGGTATACCTTGTGATGGTTGAAGGTGCTAAACGTATTTATTATCGATTATTAGCTCGGGAAGCATATGTGGCGTGAATGGTATTTTGATCATATTTATGCTTACAATGGATAGGAATGGTTTCTCTTATTACACATTGGCTTACGCCATACTACACAAATAATCATCGGCCACGAATCCTACAACCTGTAGGATTGTCTGTGGTAGTTGGGTTATTCTTGCTGTTTCAGACAACACTTCAATTACTGAGCATGACTCCGTCAATACCTGGCGGGTTTGTGTTGGGTTACGCCAGTTCTATTAGTCCATCTCAAGTGCTTGAGCAGACTAATGCTGAGCGGGCACAAGCTGGCCTATCTCCCCTTGTTGTTAATGAAAAACTGAATCAGGCAGCTTTAGCCAAGGCAAATCATATGTTTCAAAATGATTACTGGGCACATGTGTCCCCTGACGGAACAACTCCCTGGGTTTTTATAAAAAATGCTGGATATGCCTATTCAGTAGCAGGAGAAAATTTGGCCCGTGATTTTGGTGATACTCCGTCGATGGTAAAGGCTTGGATGAATTCTGCAACACATAAGGCAAATATTGTTCATTCAAAATACTCTCAGACAGGCATTGCGGTGGTGGATGGGAAATTGCAAGGTGTGGAAACAACATTGGTAGTCCAATTATTTGGATTTCCTTCGGGACTTGTGCCTCAAACTTCAGCTCAAGGAGCTCGAAGTGATGTATCAGTTCAAGTACTGACTACTCCTGCACCCACAACAATTCCCATTGCTCAATTAGAACCCGCCAAACCTCTTCCGAGGATGGAGACTGCATCACTTGATGCAAAGGTGGATTTAGCCCAACCAACCTTGGTATCTCCACTTACCATTACGAAAGTTGTTGCCAGTATCCTCATTACATTGTTGGTGCTTGTCTTGACTTACGATCTTTTATTAGCATCAAAACGGAGATTGCCACGACGCGTGGGTAATAATTGGGCACATATTGGATTATTTAGCATGGTTTTATTGGTCATTGTGGTAATTACACAAGGGAAGGTGTTGTAATATGAAATTGTATTCCCAAGAATTCTCCCATCATTATGCGGTGCTCGCACTTATCCTGGCATTAGGAATCGTGGGGATTGCTTGGGGTCGATCAAACGTTTCACTTCAGCAATTATTCCTGTGGGGAACGCTTATGGGGTACGTTGTTTGGGGAATCGGGCATCATCTTATCCGACGAGATCTCACGCCTACTGTAATCTTAGAATACCTCCTGATAGCAGGTGTAGCTGGATATTTAACTCAGTCTGTACTCCTGAATCGTTAGTGACGAGACAATGCCAACTCGGCTTTGTGACGGCTAGCCCAGAATTCATTGGCTTTAAAGAGTGAATCAAAGGTTCCTGCATCTCCCCAGAAACCACTAATCTCTTCCCAACGTAAGTTATTATCTTTGATATAGAAATTATTTACTTCAGTAATTTCTAATTCTCCTCTACCTGCAAAGTTGGGATCACATTTTCGGATATAATCAAAAACTTTATTGTCGTACATATACAAACCAGTTACGGCAAAGTCTGATTTAGGTACTTTTGGTTTTTCTTCAATATTCAGAATTTTTGAACCATCGTTAGGATCAAACTCAGGTACACCAAACCGTTGAGGATCTGGCACCTTCTTTAAAAAGACTGTTGCTCCTTCAGAAAAATTCTTGACTGCAGAAGAAATATTTGTATCTGTCGTATTATCACCTAAGATGACGGCAATTGATTGGCCATCAGCAAAATCCTCGGCCAGACTTAGCGCGTCAGCAATACCTCCATCTGGTTTTTCTTGATAAGCATATTCCAAATGCTTAACCCCTAGTTCTTTACCATTTTTTAACACTCCAAGAAAATCGCCAACGTGGGGACCACTCGTGACAATAATAATTTCATTTACTCCTGCTTCGACAAGAGTATGTATGGGGTAAAAAATCATCGGCTGATCGTAGATGGGTAATAAATGCTTGTTGGTAACATGGGTTAGCGGGTATAGTCTTGATCCTAATCCACCTGCCAGAATCACACCTTTCATATTTGTTGTTCCCTTCCATTAAATGACTTATGAATTGTATCTCATTTGATTGTGTTTGGTCTACTTATTTGAGAGAATGTAGCCATGTATTTTAAGTTTCTCGTCATTGCCTTGAGTACTTTGTTGGCTAGTGTTTCTGCCGTCCAGGCAAACGAAGCTGATGATTATCAACGTGATGCGGGTGCATATCGTGATGCATATACAGAGTATTCGGTAAAGAAGGGAGCATACACACAACTCAATACATTCGCTACCGAAGAAGAATTAATTCAATCAGCCCAAAAAATGCTGCTTGCACGGGCTGATGTGTGGAGTTCGTATTGGCAACTGTTGTGGATGAAAATGTCTGGACTGCAAGAATTTCCGGTTGAGGATAAAATAGCTTGGCGCCAGAAATTTATCACAGAAGTTGATTGGT
This sequence comes from uncultured Pseudomonadales bacterium, assembly GCA_964557365.1. GTDB lineage: Bacteria > Patescibacteriota > Microgenomatia > UBA1400 > RBG-16-45-19 > CAZKMY01. The sequence goes on from CAZKZW010000007.1 coordinate 16,873, forward strand.
TGAAGAGCCATAAAGAATCTGTATCAAAGGCAAAAACTCGAGCCGATTTGAATAAACAAGCTCTATTGCTGAATGAAAAAAGTAATGATTTGGGAGTGTTGGCATTTGCAGCTAATGCGGACATCACGATTGGCGCACTCATTCAGTCAACACAGAAGTTATTAAATTTTAACCAACAATTATTGGGGAGAGTAACGTCTCAACAGTTTACAGTAGAAGAAAAAGAAATAAAAACCAGAGGGTTGGAAGTACAAGCCGAACGGGTAAATACGATACTAACTCAATTAAAAACACTTCGAGATAAGTATAAGGATTCTGTATCGTTTGCTTCCGCTCAGGCGTTTTCGAAGATTAATCAAGAAACTGCCCCTCTTTATACTGAGCTGAATCAACAATATCAAATCGCAAAAGAGTTGGCGGGAGGTGTGGAATGGTAGACATAACCCCAGAAGATCAAATCGAAGAACGTTACGATCAATCTCTTTTTACTTCCACTCAATCTGTTCTTCAGGCACCACCTCAACCAATATTATCGGAAGAACAAATACGGGCTAATAAGAAAAAGAAATTAATATGGATTGGTGTCGGCGTGTTTCTTTTTTTGATGCTGGCTTTGATATTATCTCCAAAACGACGACGAACTGTGATTGAATCAACCCCAGAGCCATCACCATCTCCTGTTGTTCAACAAACCGAAATGCAACAGCAATTGCACCTTTTGGAACAGGAAACCACTCGATCAGATCCTGACAAAACACTCGTGTCTCCGCCACAAATTGATATGCAGGTTGAGTTTTGATACATGTAATGAAACCTCTTGCTGACAGATTACGTCCCACCATATTATCGGCATATATTGGCCAACAACACTTGATGGGACCAGGGAAACCTGTTCGACGTATTATCGAGCAACAAAAACCATTTTCAATGATTTTTTGGGGGCCTCCTGGTGTGGGGAAAACTACTTTAGCTCATTTAATTGCACTGGAAACTGGATGTGATTTTGTTGAATTATCAGCGGTATCAGCTGGAAAAGCAGATATTCGAAAAGTCGTGGATGAATCTATGGAAAAACAACGGCTTGGCAGTACTCAACCTACCATTTTATTCTTGGATGAAATTCATCGTTTTAATAAAGCTCAACAAGATTTTTTACTTCCCTATGTTGAGAATGGGGTCATCCTGCTTATCGGGGCAACGACAGAAAATCCTTCGTTTGAAGTCATTCCTCCCCTACTTTCCCGATGCCAAGTCTTTGTATTGGAAGAATTATCACTTGAAGAACTTCATTCAATCATTGCTGCGGGTGCAAAGGAATTACATGTTGCTATTTCCAAGGATGCGGCAGAATATCTGATCACCTTTGCTAACGGAGATGCGCGGAAAGCGCTCAATCTTTTGGAAGCGACAAGTGCGCTTTACCAAAAATTATCACTTTCAAATATCAAAGAAGCTCTGCAAAGCAAACTGATCCGTTATGATAAAGGCGGAGAAGAACATTACAATACTGTTTCTGCATTTATTAAAAGTATGCGCGCATCAAATGTTGATGCTGCATTGTATTATTTAGCCCGAATGGTTGATGCTGGTGAAGATCCCCTCTTTATCGCTCGACGGATGGTGATTTTTGCGAGTGAAGACATTGGGCTCGCAGTCCCCACCGCATTAGTTGTCGCGAATGCGGTGTTTCGAGCGTGCGAGACGATTGGCTACCCCGAATGTCAAGAAAACCTGGCTCATGGAGCAGCATATTTGGCGGGATGTAAAAAAGACCGATCTGCATATAATGCATTTATGTCAGCTCTTGCAGATGTTAAACAATATGGAAATTTACCCATTCCCATGAGCCTAAGAAATGCCCCCACAAAGCTGATGAAAAAGCTTGGGTATGGGAAGGGATATGAAAAATATACTAGCGAAAGCTTGTTGCCAGATGAGATAAAAAACAAGAAATACTTTTAATATGAACCAAAATGGAAAAAACATTTCAGAACTGTCAGTGTATGCGTATAACATGACTGAGGATGAATGGCCCTTTATAGAGTCAATATCACACCGTCCAAAACAAAATTATCTTATTTCTGAGTGTGAAAATGCTGCTGATTGTTATTTTTTAAGCATGGCGACTGAACCACATTTTGTTTATCTATCTCCAAAACCAATATCAAATGCATTTCAAAAATACGCCCAGCAACTTCTGGGATATTCTCATGCTGAAGTCATTACTCCTCACACAACATCTCATTTAATTTGTGATGATGTTTTACGAGATTCAACAGCATATAAGCGATTATGTGCACTCTGCGAACAATATCAGAAAATCAATTTGATAAGTTTTTCCGCGACATCTCAGCTCTATACGCTTGCGGACGCGTTAAGACGGGAGGGTTTTTCAGTCATTACATCTGAAGCTCCAGACCAACCTTCTTCATGGACAGTAAATTTTTTTGGTAGTAAATCGGGAATCCGCCAGTTGGCTCAAAAAAGTGTAGCAGTAGAACCAGATTTTATTATGCCAGAAGGATTAATTTGTGTGGGTAAAAATGACGCAGTCAAAATTGCAGCTGACCGATATGTCAAGCAAAAGGGAGTGGTTTTAAAGACTAACAAAGGTAGTGGAGGAAACGGAGTTCTCATATTTCGGGATGGTGATTTACCGAATGATTATCGTGCTTGTGAGCAGGCAATTTTAGAAAAAATGAATTCCGACAAATACTGGGACTATTTCCCAATTATTGTGGAAAATTTAGTGTCTATTAATGTTGGTGCCAATGGTAGTTTGCCGAATGTAGAATTTAAAATCCATCGAAGTGGTCGAATAGAAATGCTTTATGTATGCACGATGAAAGTGACTCCTGACGGAATCTTTTATGGAGTGGATATCAGCGATGAATTACTGTCTGACCGGCTCGAAACACAGATTATTGACACAGGATATTATATTGCTGAGCAATATGCGGCTGCTGGGTATCGGGGTCATTTTGATATTGATCTTATGGTGGCAAAAAATGGCCAGGTTTTTGTTTGTGAATCAAATTGCCGGAATACAGGGGGGACCGATACTTTTAAGATTGCTAAAAAACTTATTGGTAAAGATTTTATGGATGATGCATATGTGTTAAGCAGAAGTAAATATGAATTACCACAACATGCAAATTGGACTTTCACGTCTATTCTTACTGCTCTTAAACCAATTTTGTTTCAGACAAAAACAAAAGAAGGAATTATTATCAATTCAGAAAATAGTATTTTGGACGGGCGACTTATTTACACCATTATCGGTTTATCTAAAAAACGTGCATATAATTTTGAAGAAAAAATGAAACAGTTATTGGAAGAGGTTTAGCGTTGATTCATTCTATTGTTGGAGTGGATGAGGTGGGGAGAGGATGTTTGGCAGGACCTGTGGTGGCGGGGGCTGTGATTTTTCCAATGAGTCATATTCCAATACACGGTGTTGATGATTCGAAATTGTTATCTCCAAAGAAACGAGAACTCTTGGACACCATTATTCGCGGTGAAGCATCGTATGTGGGTATTGGTCAAGTTGAAGCAGAAGAAATTGATCGAATTGGAATCATAGCGGGAGTATCAAAAGCTATGATTCTTGCTTGCAAAAATGCGCCGAATATTAAACAAATTTTGGTTGATGGACCATGTTCATTAGGATTAGAACGTCTCTGCCCTCGGGTACTACCAATTGTTCATGGCGACCACTTGGAATATGTCATTGGCGCCGCCAGTATTGTGGCTAAAGTGTATCGAGATAAGCTTATGTCTCAGGCAAGTTCTGATTATCCACATTATGGCTGGGAGCGGAATAAAGGATATGGAACGAAGGAACATCTCTTAGCAATACAACGATATGGAATATCTCCTGTTCATCGAGCAACATTTGTTCATGAGAAATCACAAAGATACTAGACTCTTAGTTACAAAAACTTTATGCTGGTTTTTGGAGGGCAGATGATTTGGTTAGGCATTATTATTGCAGTTGTGAGTTTTGTGGTGTTTGTTACTGCCGTGGAAAAAGTGAAATATGATGAGTTTGATGAATCGAGCTGGTGGTTGGCTTCGTTAGGGATTTATGTATGGGGACAAGGCATAGTCTTGTCATTTTTTTGGATATTGTTTGGTTTGGCGTGTATGTTTTGGTGGAATGTATCCGAGGCTATGTATGCCTATATTTGTTTTCATGTTGTTAGAGCTCTCATAGAATTAATTATGATTTCTAAAGGATCATATCTTGGACTTGCAGAAAGCATGGCATTTCATTCGTTAAAAATCACTCCGCAGCAACGCCTACACCTTTACACGCTCGTTCAAGGATTAATCGGGATGATCGGAATAATTATTCTTACGTTTTTATCTACCAAGTAGTGTTAGAATAATTTCTTGTTATGTCAAGAAAATCATTTTATAAGCAATCAGCTAAGGTAAATGCTACCTCAATCACTACATTGTTGGAGGTAGAAAAACCTACTAAATTTACTAAATCTGGCGAAGAAGTATTTTCTAATCCTCCCTGTCATTCTTGGAGAAAATGGCTTCTTGGTATTACTTTAACCTGTCTCACTGTGGGTATTTTGGGCATATGTGGAATTTGCCGATGGTATTGGCGGTCTTTTGAACGTGCTTCAGGATATCCACTCTCTCCCCTACTACAGGAATTATGGCAAAAACGGGCCATGTCATTTTTTTCTCAATCAAATAATGCTGTGTCGTTTCTTCTCTTGGGAGTTGATCAATCAATACAACAGCGCGAGGAATCTCTGCTGACTGACACCATGATTTTGGGATCAATTAAATCTGATTCGTCGATAAACATGACGTCTTTCCCAAGAGATTTATGGATTGATTCGTTGAAAACCAGAATCAACGCCTTGTACTATTATGGTCAACAAACTAACCCTGGAGATGGAATTACCTTAGTAACGAGTGTCATTACAGAAATAACCGGTGTCCCTGTAACCTACTATTACGTCATCAATATGGATACTCTAAAACAAGTAATTAATGCTGTGGGTGGAATAGAAATTGAGGTGCAACGTAGTTTTGTGGACACTGAGTATCCACGAGAGATTGATGTATCATCAAAAGATCCTGCCGTGCTGTACGAGACGGTTCGTTTTGAAGCAGGATCTCAATGGATGAATGGTGACACAGCTTTAAAATTTATTCGGTCACGGCATAGCAAAGATCTGACAGAGGGAACCGATGAGGCCCGAGAACAGCGTCAGCAATTATTACTCGCTGCATTAAAAAAACGTATCGCCGATCCAAAACTGTTTGCTAATCCCACCATAACCGGAAAACTGTTTCGCGTGTGGAAGACTGCAATTAAGACAAATATGACTGATATTGATGTTATTCTTCTTGCTAAACAACTGATAAAAAACCCCATTACGATTGCGTCGGCAATTATTCCTGTCGAAGATGCTTCCAAAAGCGGTCTCATCTACCACCCAAAAACAGGCCCTGCTGATCAATGGGTTTATTTGCCTAAAGACGCATCTTGGAACGAACTTAAACTTTGGTTCAGGGAAAATTTGTAGTGATGTCAATACTACTCATCCTTGCTTTCATACTTTTATTTATCCTTCGCATTCACCTCTCATCACGAATGATTTTATTATTTCGTCGTTTGGGGAATAGTCTTCAGGGAGCGATTTGGATCTATGCTCTCGTTACATTGCCGGGCGTGTTACTTCATGAAATTGCTCATTTTCTGACTGCGGCATTATGCGGACTGCGTACTGGAACCATCACACTATTACCTACTATTAACCCTGACGGGGGAGTTGAACTTGGATCTGTTCAGGTCGAAAAATGCGACCCTTTTCGTCAATCTCTAGTGGGGCTAGCCCCTATTCTTTTTGGACTACCCATCGTTGTCTGGCTCTCATCTCAACTCATTCCCCTCCCCTTTTCATGGCAGGCTTTCCAGTATTTATGGGGGGCACTTTTTTGGTTGAAGGTCTATTTACTCATCACCTTTGCGCTCCATCTTTTCCCGAGCCAAAAGGACATGGTTGCATGGCCGATAGCTGGTGTATTATTGGGAATATTCCTGGGGTCAGCATTAGTCATGGGATTTAAAATCTCCTCATTGCACCAGTTTTTTTCTCGTTTTGATGGATTTGTATATCAATCGACATTTGGTGTTGGATTGGCAGTGATTATTTCAGGTTGTTTTTTACTGCTAAATGAAGGACTGTTGTTTATAGTGCGACCAAAATCTTTTAAGGTACAATGAGGGAACATATTATGGATGAAAAAAGAATTCTCACTCAAAAAAGACAACAAGAATTAATTTTGATCAATCAAGTCTTGGCTGTGTTGGTGGTACTCTTGAGTTTTTCCACAGGTTATTTACTTGCAATACGGCATTCTTGGATCTCACCTTCGGTGGAAAAGGTGGTTTCATATCGCGATCAAACAATTGATACGAATGATCCATTTCTTGTCAAGGAAGCATCATCATCGGCATTGACGGTGTTGTTAAAACAAGCCCGATATGAACGGGTAATTCAACCGCATGTGATTTTAAAACAAGATGTGATGGCAATTGTTTGGGCAGCACAAGGAAAAATAACTGATTGGGGGGAACGAACCGTCCCCTCATATAAATCTGCTTTTCCTCTAGAAATATTACTGTATGCACGAAATGTTGAGGGTATTACACAAGGTTGGTATCAATTTCGGGCCAAGACTCAACAATTGATCGCTCTTGAAAAAGCTAATCAAATACCCGCACTGCCTACAGAAACAAATCCAGGACTGCTATCTGCTCCTGCAATAATTATCCTAACTGCTGCCACAGCGGATCTAAAACAACCCATGGTCTGGAATGAAGCAGGTGGAATTGCACAAAATATTCTCCTTATGACGAGAGAGCGTCAATTGATAACATATCTTATTCCAGGTGGAGATCAGAAACCATATTTATGGATAATGCCATTTGGACACGAAAAAGTTGTTGATATATCAGTGAAGGAGGATAAATGAAACTACTTGTAACAGGAGGCGCCGGTTTTATTGGTAGCAATTTTATTCTGTATTGGCTCAAGAATCATCCTGAGGATGAAATTACCAATCTAGACGCCCTTACATATGCCGGAAATTTGGAAAACTTGAGTGATGTAGCCCTTCACCCTCATTACCGATTTGTAAAAGGTGATATTTGTAATCAAGAAGTTGTTGACGCAGAAGTTGCTCGGGTAGATGTGGTGGTTCATTTTGCCGCTGAATCCCATGTGGATCGATCAATTTTGAATCCTGACTCATTTATAGAAACCAATGTCCGTGGCACATACGTTTTACTTGAAGCTGCTAAGAAATATCACGTCCGTTTTCACCACGTGTCAACTGATGAAGTGTTTGGGTCGCTTGAGTTGGGATCGGTGAATAAATTCGCCCTCACCACTCCCTATCATCCTAATAGCCCTTATTCTGCATCCAAAGCCAGTTCAGATCATTTTGTCAGGGCATATCACACCACCTATGGACTAGAAATAACGATTTCAAACTGTTCGAATAACTTTGGACCATTAATGTTTCCGGAAAAGCTAATTCCTTTAGCTATAACTAACCTCATTGAGGGTAAAAAAGTGCCTGTGTATGGTGAAGGAAATCAAGTTCGTGATTGGCTGTATGTTGAGGATCATTGTCGGGCAATTGATTTGATTCTCCATAAAGGGGAAATTGGAAAAACATATCTTGTTGGTGGTCAAACTGAAGATGTTCCTAATGTGGAAGTTGTCCGCAAGATCATTCGATTGATGGACAAGGCAGAAGACATGATTGAATATGTTACTGATCGCCCGGGACATGATGTCCGGTATGCTATAGATTGGAGCGAGACAGAAAAGGAACTTGGATATAGACCCCAGTATTCATTTGATGATTATTTGGCCAAGACAGTTCAGTGGTACATCGAGCATGAGTCATGGTGGCGACGGGTTAAATCTGGAGCTTATCAACAGTACTATGAACAACAGTACGGGAATCGATGATTCAGACAGTATCCCAGACGATTATTGAAGCAACGCGCAAAGAAGCACACAACTCTCCGAGAAAACGGGCAATTTTCAAATTTCATCAACCCGAAGATCGCATGCAGCGAATGATAAATGTATTGCTTCATGGGACATATGTTCAACCGCATCGACATGACAATCCCCCTAAGATTGAACACTTTACGGTGTTGGAGGGAACCATTGCTTGTGTGGAGTTTGATCCTAACGGATCCATCTTAGAGGTGTACCGCATGGATCCACGTGGACCGATTTATGGAGTCGACATTTCTCCTGGCATCATTCATTCATTAGTTTGCTTGACACCAGAAGCAGTACTTCACGAAGTGATTGATGGAACATTTAACCCGGAAACGCATAAGCAATTTGCTCCATTTGCCCCTATGGAAGGTTCTCCTGAAGCTTCTATCTGGCTTGCAGAATTAGAGAAAAAGATTTAGGAATATTTCTCTTTGAGCGATATTGCTTGTTCATCTCTTTTCGAAATAATCATGTCAGTTTGTGCAATTGGCCACGGAATGGCTAATTCGGGATCAAACAGAGATACTGCCTGATCGTTGGATGTATCGCGCTCGCGATAAAGAGCGTCGACTGCATAGAGGTAATCGACCGGACCACTGACGACACTAAGCGAATTTCCCAATCCTTTGGTAATAAAAAGACTACCTGATAAATCATTATCACCGTCACCTAACATAAATGTTTCTACTTCTTTGTAGGAGGATGATTGCGGATTGATGTCGGCAATGGCGCAAAAACAACTACCGCGCACAACCGTGACTAGCTTGTTCCAATTCTCGCAATGAATCCCTCGGGTCACTTTGGTTTCTGACCGAGCTAAGTTGATTTGCCTAATGGAAAAAGGAAAGCCAATGGTCTTTTCTAAATCAGGTATTAGCGATAGTTCGGCAAAGAAACCTCGATTATCCCCCACTTTTTTATGGGCGATGTACCAAAGCCCATTGATAGCAGTTTTGAAGATACGGTCTTCTACTTGCTTATTAGTATCCGGTTGGTAAAGTGTATGTACCATGAGTTATTCCTTAACTTTTTGGTTCATTATATCCGAAAGGAACTTAAAATGAATACAAAGCCTACATTGCTTGTAACTGGTTTGTCAGGATTGGTTGGATCACGGTTTCAACAGCTGTACGATGACCACTATTCATTTGTAAATTTAGATCTGACAACCGGAGTTGATATTACTAATCGAGCACAAGTGGAGACTGTGTTTACCGCCAATCCTCAGGCAGAAGCAGTTATCCATCTGGCAGCTTTTACCAATCTCAATGCTGCATATGAAGAACGAAATAACAAAGATGGCGTGTGTTACAAAGTGAACGTGTTGGGAAGCCAAACAATCGCAGAAGTAGCAGCAGCACATCAAAAATATTTAATTCACATTTCCACTGATTATGTGTTTGATGGAGAAAAACAGGATTTCTATACAGAAACAGATGCTCCTCATCCCATTGAATGGTATGGTCAAACCAAGCAGTGGGCGGATGAAGAAGTGGTTAAGAGTGGCGTGAACCATGTCATGCTCCGGTTGGCATTCCCCTACCTGGCCCGTCCTATG
>CAZKZW010000007.1:26497-26973 GCA_964557365.1 uncultured Pseudomonadales bacterium
ATGGTGGAAAAAGTGGGTGGGAAGCACGTAATGTTACGTCTCGCGTTCCCTTACCTTGCCAAGCCTATGCGGCCAGATATGATTGCGAAAATCAGAAATGGTTTGGAAACAGGTACGCTTTATCCTATGTTTACCGACCACACGATTACTCCTACGTATGTCGACGATGTGGCCAAGGTCTTTGATTATTGTGTTCAACACAAACCTACAGGTCTGTATCACATGGTCGGATCTTCGTCACACACTGATTTCGAGATTGCGAATATGGTGAAAGATGTCTTTGGCTATACCACCGAGGTAAAACCAGGATCACTGGCTGCGTATATTGAAAGTTCAAATCGCCCCTATCAAAAATCCATGAAAATCTCTAATCAGAAATTGACTCAAGAATTTGGGTTAAAGATGCGGACACTTGAAGAAAGTTTGCAGGACATCAAACATCAGCTTGAAGCCTAAAGGTTATTTTCTTTTTGATT
>CAZKZW010000008.1:0-21285 GCA_964557365.1 uncultured Pseudomonadales bacterium
GTGTAATACATTTTTAATGCTTAACGGAAAAGAACCCATAGACTGGTGAATACTAGCACCATGATGATTCGATACCACGCAAAGGGGATCAAGGATTTTTGCTCTACAAAACGTATGAGCCATTTAACCGACAATAATGCAACAACAAATGCAATAACAAGTCCAAGTGCTAATTGCATCCATTCTATGGCTGAGAATGAAAAACCGTTTTTAAGGACATCCAAGCCTGTTGCTGCTGCCATAACGGGTAAAGCTAAGAGGAATGAAAATTGCAATGCATTTTCGCGTGATTGTCCCAACATCATACCGGTCAATATCGTGGCTGCAGATCGGGAAATGCCAGGGAAAATAGCCACCGTTTGCGCAACACCAATCAAAGCCGACTTCTGTAAAGTTAACGACTCAATGGACCCCGTCTTAGGTTGTTTCTGATATCTTCTCTCTATGATGAAAATTGCAATTGCCCCGATAAGTAAACCAACCACCGTATACCATACGGTACTAAGTAAATATTGTTTTTCCAAAGGATAAAGAAAATAGGCAATCGCCAGAGTTGGTAGTAATGCGGCTATAATTTTAGGCCAATAATCTTTTCTATTCCAGAGAGTTTTCCAGTAAGTCACAAGAACAGCGAAGATGGCTCCCAACTGGACAATTATTTCAAAACTCTTCATAAATTCTGTTTGTGGCATATTCCACAGTGATCCGGCCAGAATCATATGACCTGTTGATGAAATAGGAAGAAACTCTGTAATGCCTTCAACAACAGCCAATAGAATAACTCCAAACCAACTCATAGTGACTCAAATTCCTCTTGATCAATCACCTTCAAACGTACAGTTACTTCCTTGCCAGTTGCTACCCACAACTCTTTTTGGACCGCCTTAGTTATCGATGCTACCATCCGACCATTCGACCCAATCAGCATTGGCTTGTAGTGACGATCGTTTACAATAATATACCCCCTGATGTGAATTCTATCTTTTTCTTCATCTTCATGAATATTTGCTACGTAAGTCTTAACTTGATAGGGAACCTCAGCACCACAATACTCATACACCTTCTCACGGATAATCTCAGCTACAAACTCATTACTTGAATGTGATAGCAATGGAGTGGGGAATGAATCAACGGTTGTATCACGCTCAGATTCAGGAGCATATTGAAATAATGTGTCCAAAAGCGTGTTGATATGAGTTCTTTTTGCGGCTGACAACCGAATAGTGATAGAGGCATGTTTTCCAACTAATATTTCGTACGAATGTGAAAAATCAGAAGCAGTCGCGTCTGCTTTATTAATCACCAAAACAATCGGCTTTTCTGCTTCTTCTAGCATATGCCATATACGTTCATCCTCTTCACCCCAATCTCTGGTCTGATCCACCACATAAATGACGATATCAGCATCTTTTATCGACTGAGCAATAACACGGTTATACGACGATACAGCTTTTCCTTGATAATATCCTGGTGTGTCAGTAAAAAATAGTTGACCACGTTCATCTTCAAAATAGGCTGTTATCTGTGATCGCGTCGTTTGTGGCTTACCTGAGACGATTGACACTTTGTGTCCGATAATAGCATTTAACAATGTTGATTTCCCCACATTAGGTCTTCCAACCAATGCAACACGAGCAATCTTAAATGGTGACTGTTCTTTTTTCATGGTCTGTATCATACAGGAGATCGAGTCAGAATCACATATGTATTCGTCACATCATTACCGTTTCCTTTTACCAATGAAAAGGGTGTTCCAATTTCACGAACCAGCGAGTTTATTTCTTCATCGGAAAAACTGTGGCAATATCGCAAAATTGACGCTTCTGATCTCCACCCGAGAAAATAATCACCTTGCTCAAACTCTGCTGGGTCAATTCCTGTTTGTTGTACGACGATGCTCGGACTAATTAGTTTTGAGCGATATGTATCATCGGCAGCAAATTGCCAACAACTTACCACGATAGTGCCTCCAGGAGACACTCTCTCAAACAGCTTTTTCAGTAGTGTAAGACGTAATTCATATGAAGGTATATGGTGCCATAAACCAAACGAGGTTATCACCTGAGGTGTTCCCACATGAGCAAGACAATCATCAATCGAATCGATGCAATCGCTTTGATAAAATCGAAACCGTGAATCTTTTATAAATGAGAATCTCGCCTGCCCCAGCATATAGGTATCCAAATCAAAACCAATTGCTGAAGTAATACTGACTTGGTGTTCAGTTAAAAAACGAAACCATCTTCCATTACCACAACCAACATCAACGTAGACAGATTCTGTCTGAGTGGGTAACAAAGGTAAAATGTCATTCCAACCATTCCAAGGGCTTTGTCTCGTTTTGTGAAACGAGTCCGCATACGTCATGTAAAAAACTTGATTTAAACGAATCAATGATTCAATAGTGGCAGTTTGCATCTACACGTATAATATGCCTCACATGACAAAATCTCAACCAGATCAGATCAATGCAAACGCCATCATTTCTGAATTAAGAAAGATTCCTCTGGAATCCCGATCTCAAAAACTGCAACAATTGCTTAGAAAGTATACAAAGGATGACGGCAATACATTCTCTAAATCAGAACTACTCGCCGTAATCCAAGGTGACAATGATATTCCTCTAGATATCAAGCAGCTGTTACAAAAAAAACCGATTAGAACACTTTCCGGAGTTACTCCGATCACGGTTCTCACAAAACCATTTCCATGTCCCGGAAATTGTATTTTCTGCCCATCTGACGTACGGATGCCAAAAAGTTACATTGCAAATGAGCCTGGTGCTCAACGGGCAGGTCAATTTGCATTTCATCCGTATGCCCAAATGTATCATCGATTGGAAGCATTTACGGAAACAGGGCACCCTGTCAGCAAAATTGAGGTGATCGTTTTAGGAGGGACATGGTCTGCCTACCCTCACGAATATCAACACTGGTTTATTGCCGAATTGTTTCGCGCTATGAATGATTTTGGAGAAGGTAAAAACAACTGTCCACATACAGATAAAATTAACCGTGACGAATTTCTGCCAAATGGCAGTACCTACAACCAATATATCGCCTCAAAAAAAATAGTCTCATCAAATCAAGCAGCTCACATGTTTGACGTTATTACAGAGCAAAAACGAAATGAGACGGGTAACTGCCGCTGTGTGGGTCTTGTTTTGGAAACCAGACCTGACTACATCTCAAAAGAAGAGGTTATTCATCTTAGACAATTGGGAGCAACCAAAATTCAAATTGGTATTCAATCACTCCAAGATGATGTGTTAATGCTCAACCGAAGAGGTCATAGCGCAGAAACAACGATTCAGGCAATAACCCTATTGAGATCTGCAGGGTTTAAGATTCATGCCCACTGGATGCCAAATCTATATGGTTCTTCGCCAGAAAAGGATATTCGTGATTACGGTGAGTTATTCAAATCAAACAGTGCTTGTCCAGACGAATTAAAAATATATCCATGCAGTTTAATTGATCACACTGAATTGATGACGCTATACAAACAAGGAAAGTGGCAACCATATACCAAAACCCAATTACTTGAAGTGTTGGAGTTTGTGCTTACGCAAACACCTGAATACTGCCGCCTAACCAGAATTATTCGCGATATTCCCGGAACAGAAATAGTTGCAGGTAATAAAACAACAAATCTTCGCCAAATTTTGGATACACCGGAAATACGAATGAGATCTCATGACATCCGAGCGAGAGAAATTAAAAATCAATCAACGGCAGGGTGTAAGCAAACACTCGACGATATTGTTTACGATACTCCCAATTCCACCGAACATTTTCTCCAATACATTATCCTTCCTGATCGAAAGATTGTTGGTTTTCTGCGTCTCTCGTTACCAAAAGTAGACTCATATATCAAAGAGCTACATCAAACTGCCATTATCAGAGAGATTCATGTGTATGGGAGATCTATATCCGTTGGTGCCGACAATGAAGAAGCGTCGCAGCATCAAGGACTAGGAAAGTCACTCATCGCTTATGCAATCACACTTGCCAAAAATGCCGGCTATAAAAAGATTGGAGTTATCTCTGCGGTTGGGACACGGGAATATTACCGCAAAAACGGCTTTATTGACGGTGAACTGTACCAATACCAATATCTTGGTTAAATTTTTTCCAAAACATCCGATGGGACATTTAGTTTCTCGAATTGTCCATTACGTAAGAGTTTTGCAATCACTGCATACACGGCAATATCTGTCCACGTGTCATCTAGCGACTCATTTGCTGCCTCATTTCCAGTGATTAACAAGTGTTTTGCACGCTCAATCTTTTCCGTCAATCTCATGGCAATACCCAATTCCTTCACGGAAAGGATATTACCTTTACCATAATCTTTATGTTTCTTTAAAAAAGTAAGTAAAAGTTCTTGTGTTATGACTTCGAAGGCTGCATCTAAAGTTGTTGGATATTTCATGAATCCCTCAATAAATAAATTGATCCTCTGTATTGACATATATAGCGTAAAATAGAACTACATGCAAACCTATTCTGTTTCATTTTTACATGTTCCGCCAGTTTTTAAGCGCCATCATCATGTCGTCTTGGCAATTTTCGATGAGGAAAATCGTCTGTACCTAGCCAGAAAGCATATATATCCAGCCAACATTTATCGGCTATTTGGAGGTGGAGTTGATAAAGGTGAAACAAGCGAGGTTGCAGCAATCCGGGAAATGAAAGAAGAAACGAGCCTTTCTTCGAATCCAGTGTATCAAGAAACATTTAATTTTGCTTTGTTCGAAGAGCACACTCAAACAAAATTCAAAATGACATTTGATTTATACCATGTATTTATCCATCGTGGTCGAGTGATACCTGGGGATGATGTTCAAGGAATGCGAATTTTTTCAAAAGAAGACATTCCGGAATTACTCGATGAAATGAAGTCATTATCAACCACTCTCATTATGGGTAAAAACAATGAAATGTTTGCTTGGTCAGACTGGGGTACAGTATTCGCCACGCTCCATGAATTCGTATTCAACCACTGGCCTGCCTAGGCTAACTAATTTTCACACCCACAAAATCAATCATTGGTAACTTCTTTTTTATTTCATCCCAAAACTTTTCAGCGAGTTTAGATGAATAGACTCCCATGCCTGAACGTTCCGATTTGCCACACAGTTGCCGTTCATAAAAATGAAGTAAATCCATTACTGATTCACCCTGACGATTAAATTCATCTTGGTGTTTCTTCTGATCCTCCATGTAAAGATCGTGTATTTTTTGAAATGAATTCATTTCTTCGGCATGGTCACGGTATAATTCGGTGATGAGTTGTTGATACTTGGTCATAGTATGAATGTATATATTCACATCACATTTTGCAAGCATAAATGTAGTTATTGTCATTTTTATTCGACGACATGTATTGGTGATATTGATTCATATATCTCAGCTCTTACCCTCGACATAGATATAAATCTGCCCCGAGCTGAGATTGAGACAATCTATTTTGGCGGTGGTACTCCATCACTCCTTACTACCAGTCAGCTTAAGCAAATCATCGAATTAATTATCTCCAAATCGCGCTCTAAACCGCAAGAAATAACCTTGGAGGCTAATCCAGAATCACTGGTGACATACGATCCGGAAGAGTTGCTCCAAACCGGTATAAATAGACTTAGTGTTGGTATTCAATCATGGCAACTTGAAATCCTCTCATCAATGGGTCGAAGTTTTAATCCTTCAAAACTCATTAAATATATACGCGAAATACAAAGTAATGGATTAAAAAATATAAACTTTGATCACATTATTGCGTATCCAGGCCAATCTCAGGAAATGATACAAAAAGATATTGAGCAGTCTCTTTCCCTCGATCCAACACACATTTCTGTCTACCCACTAGAGATTCACGACAAAACTTTATTGCACCAGCAGGTAGAGGACGGGCGAGTCATCGCGTGGTCCGACAAAGATATCGTCAAGGCGTTCTCAGTAGCTCAGATAGTCATACAAAGACACGGCTACCGACACTACGAAGAGTTGAATTTTGCCAAACCAGGTTATGAATGTCTTCATAATCTTCATTTCTGGCAAGGCAAAAACTATCTCGGTTTCGGCCCCGGTGCAGTCAGTCGAGTCGGCTCCACCATCACCGAAAACCTCCCTAACGTAGCCAACTATATCAATGCTATTCAAGATCGGAAGTGTTCAGAATCAAAAATTACGATCTTGACTTCTCAGCAACTAAAATTGCTTATTTCTGACCTTCAGTCCCGTTTGGTTTAGGAATAATACGAAAAATATCGCCATACGAAATTGGTTCACCATATCCAGAAAATTCCTCAATTCCTATTCTTAAACCAAAAGGCCTTGTCCCGAATTCATGAAAATAAGCATGAGACCAAGAAGTTGAATCATGCTGAGGTTTAAGCTTATCTTCAAATCTAGTTTTAAGTAGATTGAGAGCATCGTTTTTTGTTAATGTTACAGTTTTTGGTTTTGGAAATGACTCGGTATAATGTCCTCTGTTTTCTCTTGATGAAACAGTAAACGTTTCATTATCCTCATTAACACTTTAATAGTAAGATTCTATCGGTTGCTCTTCGACTGTATAAACACTATCAGAACTCTCTGGTGACATATTCCTGCTCATAAATATATTACGCTACAGTAATACCACTTAGTTATAAAAAGTCAAATATATCGGCGTTTTTTTAGAATATATTTGGAATAGAATCAATCAATTGTTTTGAGAATGCGTGTTGTACTTTTGACTGGTCGATCTGACCATTTTTGACATAATACTTAGCAAGGATTTCATGCATATTGGCTAATTGTTTCCGTTCAAATACACTCCACATATCATTTTTTGAATATGAGCTGGTCAATAACTGAGAAGTGAGACCATATGAGTAAGTCGGCGAGTGCTCTGCTGATCGAGATATTTTCAGGGTATATCCGTAGGGGGACAATACATAACCATATGTTTCTATTTGCTGAAAAAATATCTGTTTGGGCTGATACACAAACAGGTTTTTATTGTGCATCTCAGCCCACTGTGATAGCGAAAGAATAAGTTTGTAATATCCGTTTATTGCAAATATGTCTGTAGGAAGAATTTGTTGCAGATATCCCCAGCGCATCTGCATTACTGTAGGAATAATTAAGACATCTCTACGAGTCCCTCGTATTGTTTGAGTTGCTAACAAACCAAATACGTCATCTGAATCAACTAATAAAACACTGTCGTGAGGTAAGATACTCAAAATTTCCGCATAAAACTGTTCATGAAAATGATCATCATGCTTGTTTATAACTGGATAAGTCCTGACTGCTGAAAAAATAACCGATCCAAGAAGGACAATGACGAACCCAATCGTAAATAATATATTCTTTTTATGAAGACGCTCTAAGAACCACGTCATACCAAAGGGAATAAAAAGAGCAAAAATATACTGAAAAATAAGGGTCATTCGTAAAGTTAAAAAGGTATTGTACGCATGCATTTCGAGGGAAATAGTTGCCGGATCGAGAAACACCAAGTATCCCATTAACACAGGACCACTCAAGACAAGTGAGATGAGTAAAAACTGCCTCATTGATTGAACAAGCTTTCCGATTGCAAAAATTCCAACGAGAGCTACAAAGGATATCACCCAATTAAATGAAGAGAATGTGTAAGTGAATAACGTAACGATAGAATAAATGCGATTAAACCAACTAACCGGTATCACAGGAGTTCCGGAAAAAATCGATCGAAGTAAAACATCGATAAAACCCATAAATCCAGGATCTACGCGCCAGGAAAGCGGAGCTTGGTGATTGGCAACTATGAGCCATAGATAAGGTATACATAAACCAATAAAAAATACTCCTGCACAAGAAATCCAAGAAATATGTTGTTTTTTTCTGTGACCCCAAATTAAACCTGGAATCAGCAAAACCGCCAGTTGATGATGGGATGCTGCTATGCCAAACAAAAAAGCAATCAAACGAGGACTTGCTGCCGATACTACTAGCCATGTAAGAAGAGCAATGAAAAAAAACAGTAAACTAAAAACTTCTGCATAGGTCGCTTGATTCCAAAATAGTTGAGAAAAACCCAAAGCAAATGTTCCAATCAACGACACGTCTCGGCGTTTCGTCAATTTAGCGCTCGTTAAAAAAAAGAAAACTAAGGCCAAACTTTGAAAGAGTCCCGATGATAGATGAGAGAGAAAAACCGGATTAACATGATCAGGTAATCTCAATACTAAGCTCAAAAAAGCAGTGTACATGGGGTAAGCAGGGGGGTGGGCTACTCCCTGACCATATGCAGCCGTGAGGAGTTCACTTGAGTCAGCAATATTGACCAAATTTCTTGATGAGGTCACCCCATATACGAGAAACGATACCAAAAAAATGAAAAGACTTAGTAAAAGTGATGTTTTTTTGCACCATCCAGACAACTTCATGATGAAATCGTAACACCTGCTTTGGAGTTAATCTAGATATGGGGTGGCCGACGGGGCTCGAACCCGCGACATCCTGCTCCACAAGCAGGCGCTCTACCGCTGAACTACGGCCACCATGATCAACGAAACGTATTATATCTTATCAAGAGTGAAATTGACTATATGTGTTGAATGAAGGTGCTCTCGGAGTGATTCGAACACTCGGCCTACCGCTTAGAAGGCGGTCGCTCTATCCAACTGAGCTACGAGAGCAGTATTCCGAATGTATTTTACCTGGAAAAGGGGAGAGATCAAAGAGAAATCATATTTTGAGCGGCTGGCGGGAATCGAACCCGCACTAAAAGCTTGGAAAGCTCTTGTGCTACCACTACACCACAACCGCACATTAATTATTTTAATAGACTGCCTTCGATAAATCTACGGTCAGTCAATGTCGGAGAGACAGGAATCGAACCTGCGACCTCGCGGTCCCAAACCGCGCGCGCTACCAACTGCGCTACTCTCCGATGGTGCCGGGGGCGGGACTCGAACCCGCACAGAGTTGCCTCCGCGAGATTTTAAGTCTCGTGCGTCTACCATTTCGCCACCTCGGCATCAGTGTGCATTTTATAACGTGCGAGTAAATTCAGCAATTGCATGAAATTCCCCTTGATTTTACCTATTAAAAAAAACTACTATGGAACCAGGCCTTCTTTTCAGGAGGGTCTTGTGTTTGGGGAATAAATGGACAACAACAATGTAAAAGTTCTAATGTTCGGCTGGGAGTTGCCTCCTAATAATACTGGTGGTCTCGGGGTCGCATGTTATGGATTGACGAAAGGCTTGGCTCAAGAAGGGGTTAAGGTGGCTTTTGCTTTGCCACGACCTCTAGATGGCGATATTCCCTTTATGGAGATCCTTCCACAAGAAATAGAAGGCGTTGATATCACTGCTATCAACTCACAAATCCAAGCATATATGACGGCAGATGAATATGAGGACCTTCTAAACTATTATGTCCACCGCGTGACCTATCCAGTACATGGCAATAATCTGTATGAAGAAGCCTTGCGTTTTGGCGCCCTTGGAGAATTATGGTCAAAAACCAAACCTCATGACATTGTCCACGCACACGACTGGATGACATATCCAGCTGGGGTACGAGCTGCAAGGATGTCTGGCAAACCTCTAGTGTTGCACGTTCATGCCACCGAATTTGACCGTACGGGGGGTAATGTTGACCCACGTATTGCTGATATTGAATATCGAGGACTATCTCAAGCAAACAAAATTATTGCGGTGAGTAATTACACAAGAAATATTATTCACGATAAATATTCAATCCCACTTGAACGAATTGCCGTTGTCCATAATGGTGTAGACGCTGTTGAATTTTCCGCAAATGATGTACGAAAAGTGTTTCCTCAAGATAAAATTGTTTTATACGTCGGTCGTCTCACCTTCCAAAAAGGTGTTGAGTACTTTCTTCAATCAGCAAAAGAAGTACTTACTCATAATCCAAACACGGTTTTCATTGTAGCGGGGACCGGGGATATGGAAAGACGACTCATTATGGAATCCGCTTACCTCGGAATCGGTAATAGAGTTATTTTTACGGGTTTTACCCAAGGAGAACGACTCCGTACGCTCTATCAAATGGCTGATGTGTTTGTTATGCCATCAGTTTCAGAGCCATATGGGATCGTTGCACTAGAAGCAGTGTCATGCGGAATTCCCTCGATCATTTCCAAACAATCAGGTGTATCTGAAACACTTAATCATGTATTTAAGGTGGATTTTTGGGACACTCAAAAAATAGCTCATCAAATTCTTTCCATTCTCAATTTCCCCAAATTAGCTCATGAACGAGCAAATAGCGCCAAATTGGAAGCAAGAAAAATGACTTGGAACAAAGCGGCGAATGAAACCCTTACCTTATATCAATCATTGATTGACTAATTAACCATGGCATCTATTGTTCTTTATCTTCATGTTCATCAGCCCTACCGAATAAAAAATTACTCGTTTTTTTCTATTGGTCAAGATAGGGCATACTTTTCTGATCAAGAAAATCGATTAAATAATAAAATGATCTTAGAAAAGGTAGCAAATAAGAGCTACTTGCCTTTCAACCAATTACTACTTGAATTACTTGAGAAACATCCTGAATTCAAAGTGTCGATGTCTATTTCCGGAGTTGCCTTAGAGCAATTTTGTGAATATAAACCAGAAGTACTCAATAGTTTTAGACGGCTTGTAGAAACGGGACGAGTTGAATTAATCAATGAGACGTTCTATCACAGCCTCAGTTTTCTTTTCTCAAAAGATGAATTTCATCGTCAAATTAATAAACACCGTAAAGCACTACAAGAATTATTCGGATATACCACGAAAGCGTTTCGAAACACTGAACTCATCTACAGTAATGATATTGCGAAAGAAGCTGAAGCAGCTGGATTTAAAACGATTCTGGCAGAGGGAGTTGAACGGTATTTGGGATGGCGATCTCCAAATTTTGTCTATCGTCCTCCTCATTCTAGCAATATCCGACTACTTCTCAAAAATTACAAGCTTTCCGATGATATAGCCTTCCGTTTTTCAAATCGCAGTTGGAGTGAGTGGCCACTCACAGCTGAACGATATGCCGACTGGTTATCGTCAATAAATGGGAACGGACAAGTAATAAATCTTTTCATGGATTATGAAACATTTGGAGAACATCAATGGGAAGATACCGGAATTTTTGACTTTATGAAAGTTCTCCCATCTCTCATCCTCAAGAATCCAGATAATACGTTTAAGACCGTCTCAGAAGCTGCATATGCGTATGATATTTCTGATGTGGTGGATATGCCACAACTCACTTCCTGGGCAGATTTGGAACGCGATCTTTCTGCATGGAGATCAAATCCTATGCAGGAAGCGGCGCTGGGAGCACTTTATAGTCTCGAAAAAGACGTTTTTGCCAGTGGAGATGATGAGTTGATTGAAGACTGGCGCAAATTAAGCACGAGTGATCATTTCTATTACATGTGTACCAAGTGGTTTTCTGACGGTGATGTTCATAAGTACTTTTCACCCAACAATACCCCATACGAAGCGTACACAAATTATATGAACGTCTTGCAAGACCTTCGCTTGAGAGTATATGCTAATAAGGAGAGGAGATTTACTCATGCTTAACGTTGTGCCCAGTAGATACGCAGAGCCGAAGTGGCAAGCGTACATAACCCCAGATTCTAAAGCGTTCGTATTCGCTTCAGGAAGACGGATTAAATCACTATACGATCTAAAAGTTGCTTTAACTGAAGAGAGCGAAGATAGCATTGCCTCACATCTCAAAGATGGTAAAAATGATCTCGCTGATTGGGTTCAATCAATCATCGGTGATGGTGAACTTGCGCAGGCAATGCGAAAATACAATCATCGCTGGGGTCTCATTGTTGCTTTAGAACGTCAAATGATGCGAACCTTAAGTTTGCCTGACTATGTTGCTTCCCGATGGCTGAGTAAGGCTGAGTTGCCCTTTACCTTTTCATCAGGTCAAACAGTCTGGTCACTTGAAGAACTAGGTCGAGTTTTGAGTGAAATTTCAGATGAAACAATTGCGTTCCATCGCGAACGTGTTCCCAATGATATTTCTAAATGGATGATGGATATTGTTGGGGATTATCAACTTGCAGAACTTTTGGAAGAAGCAAACAATCGAATGCAAATGGTTCACTTCCTCGAAGATCATGTGGAGATGTTAAAAGACGCCATTCCAGCGTAAAAAGAATTGCATGAAAAAGAAGTTGTTTCTACTATCTGCCCATTTTATTAAGACATATGGGTGGGATATTTTATCTTGTTTAGTTTTTATTACTTTTTCAATTGTTATATGGCTTCCAAGTCGCAATTTCCCTCTTTTTTGGGACAGCACATATGTCGTCAATACCGCCAGAGATATTGCAAAGTCAGGTTTTACGCTCTTTTCTAGTTCACAATTGGGGTACGCTCATACGACGCTCTATTCCACAGCATTAGCTATAATCTGGCATTTTTTTGGATATAGCACGACAGTATCTCACTTTCTCAGTCTTCCATTTCTTCCAATGCTTCTTATCAGTACGTATTTTATTGTAAAGCAAACTACAAATCGCGAATTGGGATTTCTTGCCGCCACTTTGGTTGCGTTTACCCCCACAGTTCTAGCCGAATATATGAATGTATATGTTGACTTGCCAACAGGAGCTCTTGTGCTGGCTGCAACGTTTTTTTGGCACCGCAATCGTCGATTACCCTGGGCAATTTTATTTGGGGCAGCAATCTTAACAAAAATTACTGCTCTTATTGCAGTCCCATATTTTTGTATCGAATCTATACGTCAGAAGAAGAATAGAATATTGAGCCTTATTTTTCCACTCACACTATCTCTTAGTTGGTTTTCATATCACTACATAGTGACTGGTTGGTGGTTTAATAAACGAGATTCAGATCAACATCTTGCAATCCTTGATGGAATACAAGTAATACTAAATAATTGGCTTCAAGTCTTTTACCATTTGGTACTTGGTCAAGGAAGATGGCTGCTTGTACTACTTGGAATAATCTGTATTGTGTTACTTATTCGTTTGCGTGCGAATATTTTTTCTTTATTTACAACTACGCCCATAATTTCTATTGTCTGCATGGCCTTTTTCGCAGCCCTTTTTTACGCAGTTACAGGTGAATTTAGTTATCGATATGCAATTCTCGTATATCCATTTTTTGTCTATCTGATCTCAATTCTTGTGTACAAGATTATTTCTAGGCATAATTTAATCACTGCGCTGGCGTACACGATCATGATTGCCATTTTATGTTATATGGCCACGCAATGGCATCCAAAGGAAAATCGTCTGTCTACGACTCGATATCAGCCACCCACAGACTTAAGTGTTTTAGATTACATATATATATTCAGGTGGCTAGGATATTACGGACAGACAAACAACTCCGAAAGCACCATTTATTATGGAGCTTTTCCAGAGAATAATGCATTTCTTGAGCCTCGAATGGGATATGTTGTCAAACCATTGCGTTTCCAACCATGCGATACATTTAAAGAAGATTCAACTAACCGCCAAATTATCATTTTTCATCCTTTTTCACCTTCTCAATACGCTTGTTATTCACTCATTAAAAATCGACCATTCATAAAAATCGCAGGTATTGAACAGAATGGAAAATGGATTGATATATACGAATCCTCGCCATCAGCAATAAAAGCTACAAAAACGACACGCTAAATAAATGGCCATCTCCGGGGTTTAGAATCACGGTTAAATCACAACCACTTCGAAGGTATGTTTGATCGGTTAATTCATCAGTCAAACGATATACTCTATTAAATTCTGGTGGAAGGTGAACGATGGCGGGTCCCGCACTGGAGAAAACATCCATATTTACAATCACTAGTACGTACTTATTACCTTGTTTTCTTAAAAATGCAAATAATTGTGTAGTTTCATCTAATCCTTGATTTGTCTGTAGAGGGATATATTCTCCCGTCATATGAAGTGGTATCAATTCTTTTCGTTTTCTATTCACCAGCGCAAGAAAGTCCCGTAAGTCTGCTTCTCTTTGCCAATTTACTGCTCCATATCCGAATAAGTTTACTGGTCGCCACTCAACCTTTTCAAATCCGTTAAAAATAAGAGGTAAACCTGGTAGAGTTGCAGTCAGGAGCCATCGTGACTTATTTGCTCGGTATGCTGCATCAGGTGTAATGTTATCTGACCCCAGAATTTTTTGTGGTGTTCTGTCAAAATCATGTCCTTCAGGGAAAATAAACCACTTAGATTGTTCTGGAAAATGAGAATTCGTTAAATTATACAGATAATCTAAATAACCACTAAGATCTATCGGTCGTTTTAACTTATTGGAAAAATCTCCATATACTGCTGAAAAACCAACCTCCTGCAACAACTCTAAATCATCTGTAAATGCTTCAGCAATAAAAATCACGTCATTTGACAGATTAGTTTTAGATATATGTGCCTCTTCTCTTGATTCTGCAATACATGCTCTCCAAAAATCCGGAGGCACTTTGTACGCTATATCACATCTGAATCCATCGACGCCAAAATGACGGATCCAATATTTGGGTATTGCTTTAAAATACTCCCACATTTCTTTTAGGCTGGGGTTTTTGGGTGGTTTATTTGGACCATCAGGAATTCTGTATTCCCAGTTTAATTGAGCAGCGTCATCAAACCATACGCCATGATCATATGGAGACATAGTATGAGCAGCATCTCCCCAAGGCTTTCCGAGTTTCATATCTGCTGGGGTGAGGTATGGCTCATCTAGGCTCGTGATGTGTTCTTTATACAAGTACCACTCAGGACGAATCCGTTGAAATACGAAATCATGAGCAGTATGGTTAAACACCAAATCCATCACCACATACATGCCACGTTCATGCGCTGCATCAATTAAATCTTTAAATTCCTTTTGAGGATCTGCCATTAAATATTTTTTTGTGTCTTTATCATACGTTAGTTCTGGATCAATCGATTTATAATCCTTAATCGAGTAGGGACTTCCTGGTTGAAGATAGGTTGGAAGTTGATCTAGCATGTTGTGTTTTCGGTACAACTCACCAATCAAATGAATAGGATTAAAGTAGAGAACGTTAACTCCCATATCACAAAGTGTTGATAAATATGCCTTAACATCATCAAATGTTCCTCCTTCGCCGGGGGGAATATATGTCGATTCTCCTTGAGTCATGCCATTAAAAAATCGTACAAACACGTTATATACCACTGCCTCATCGAGCCATTTTGGATCCACTTGTACACGGCCCACCATTTTTTTCTTACCCTCAGAAGTCAGCCAACGCCACGTTTTTGTACCTTCACGCCTGTATCTAACACTCCACTTGAAAAAACCACTTTTATTCAATCTAATGGTGCAGTTGTACGTGTTATCTTCACAATCGAATGGGTATGTATCAGATTCTCTATTTACATTGGTAAATAATTCTAATTGGTAACGATAATCGGGGTTTAATTGAATCGTAACAACTAATTGTTCGCCGACTATACGCTTTACTAATCCATGGGGGGAAATTCGGGCAGTATCCATAATTCAACTCTAACGAAAACTCATATAAATGTATACCCCTGGACACCTTGTGTTATATTTCCTTTCCAAACAATTTCTGCCGTCTTGTCGGAAAGGACATGAGCAGCAATCATGCGTGGCTGTTCCTGTGTGTACCAGTGCAACCATTGTGCTCTCGATACAGGTAAATGTGCGACATTGTAAAACTTCTTCGGTAACACCTGCACCCAATGATGTGACAATCTTCCCTCAAAACCCCACATCGTGCCATTGTATATAAGTTGCCATCCTTCAAGGAGTAATAATAATTGCTGATATACCCATACCGGATCACTCTGAAATCCCAAGATATCATCATGATTAGAAACATAATGTACCCAACGATGATCATGTTGAGCAAGTTCATATTCAATGTGACCAAAAAGTGGACGTATTAATTGAGATCCGTATATCTTCATATTTCTAAAAAGTGGTTCGTCATAAATAGCAGTAAATCCTGCATCAAGTAATGCGTATTGAGGTGATAGATCAAAAACAGAATCGCTGTATGCCTCGGCGATAAAAATTGCGTTGGGATTTTGTTTCTTGATCAGGTGAATTACTTCGTGCCAAAAGTCAGTAGGAATTAAATGCGCCATATCGCATCTGATGCCATCGATAGGAAACTCTTCAAAGAGAGTCTGTACAACGCTTCGCATTTCGTCATATACCTTAGGTTTCGAGTAATCTAGTTCTATTACATCACCAGAAAATGCATGCCTTGGATTTCCTGTTTCGTCCCATTTGTAAAACTCGGGATGATCTCCAACCCATGGGTGAGTAGTACCAGTATGATTAGGGACAAAATCTACCAATACCTCTAATTGATTATCATGAAGACAACGAATGAGAGAGGTTAAATCTTCATTCGTCCCAAGTAAAGGAGATACTTGAGTATGATGAGTAATTGCAAACGGTGAAGGGCACCGATTCTCGTGCGAACGTAAATCTATTCCCTGTTCTTCATCAACTAAAATTGGCCCTGTTGTATCCCACAAACCAAGTAAGTAGATATGAGTTAAACCCAATACCTGCTTTAATTCATTCCACTTAAAATTAAGCATTCGTTTCAAGACTAAACCTTGGTGGTCAAGAACATTTGCCTCTTCCCACCTACCACAAAAAACCTGAAAAATCAGTTTTCTATCCTCAATCTGGATTGATGTGCCAGACATTTGTTGACCCTGACTGTTAAAAACGTTAATATAAAACGAACTATAAATCATTGTGGCACAAATCTATGAACATGATCAACACGATTCTTCGTCATCCAAGACGTACTGCCATCGTCCTTTCATTCCTCTCCTTTTGTCTTTACGCATCATCCACACCAATCTTTAATGTGGGTTATGGTGATTCAGACGAGTTTCTTACTGCGGGTAAGACGTGGGGAATAGCACATCCTCCAGGTTTCCCCCTCTACACTACAATGCTACATACAGCTATGAGTCTACAGATACCTGGAACATCAGAGACGCAGCGTGCTCATCTAGTCTCTGGAATCTGTGCTGCTGCCACACTATATTTCATGGCATTGCTCACGTTTCAACTCACAAAGCCCCGTAAACAAAAGTATAGCAATGCATATGGCCGCCTCGCAGCAATTGTCGCTACCGTTGTGTCAGGCGCCACAGCTACCTCTTTTTGGACATATTCACAAATCGCCGAAAAGTATCTCTTAACTGCATTTTTCATTTCACTAATTATATATGTTGGGTACAATATTCTTCATGTCGAAAGCAAAAAATTACCGATAAAAAGCATTTTATTATTCATGATGTTTTATGGGTTAGCACTTTCTCACAGTCAAACGCTTTTGTTTTTGTCCCCCTATATTCTTTATGTTTTATACCGGACAAAGCTATATGCATCCCCAAAGCAACTCTCGCTCGCTATTATTACTGGAATAACCAGTTTTATCGTACCATTTGTAATCCTTATCGTTCAAAATGACACACATCCACTCGTATCATGGCCACTGGAACCAGGAATTCAGGGACTTGTTACTTTCATTACTAAAAATGATTTTCGGGGAGAAGTTTTTGGTGCATCTGCAGAGAAGGCCGCATATTTCCCAAAATCTATAACGCTACGCCAGATAATTGATGGTTCACTTCACTATGTAGTCGCTGTAGGAAGTAGCTTTTCTTGGTGGATAGTAATCCCCTTATTGATCACACTTACACATCTCTGGAAGAGAAACAAGCAGTTACTCTTAGAAATCAGCCTTCCATTGCTTTCATTGGGGTTTGTTCAAGCTTCTTTCCTTAATTGGCCAACCGATCTTCAGAACCAATCACAAGTTATTCGACTCTATACAGTCAGTTTAATCACTGTACTGCCCTTGATCATTGTCGGGATGCATGAATTATTTGTTCGGATGTTTGAAATAGCGAAAATATTAAATGTCAAAACCACAGTTGCTAATATTTTTGTCTTTTGCGTAGCTTCAATTCCATTCTTCTTAGCATGTATCTACTACAACGATATATCTCTCAAGAAATTTACCCTCACATCAACCCTTTATAAACACATCCTCGATTCTGTTACGGATAACAGCATTGTCACCTGTTATAGTGAACGCTCATGCGCTGCACTCATCTATGAGCAGGTCGTGAATAGCAAACGACCTGATGTTCAAATCGTTACCATGTCTGGATATCCCAGCCAATTGAGGCAAAATGGTGTCGAATTGCAGCATTTTCTCTACGACAAAAATCCATGGAAAATGTATGATGTGGTGACCTGGAATGTGGGTAAAAAACCAGTGTATGCGGTCGATTTTTCATCCCAATACTACACTCTTTTTGGAGTTTCTCAAGGATACATGTTCTATATACCCATGGGGTATTATGGTCAACTTGCTCGTCAAATGCCCTCAACAATACCATCATATGATTCATCGATAACACAATCTGTATTGAAATCATCAATAAATTCAAACGACTACATGCAACGGCTTCTGATTCAATCACTTGAACAAAATCATTTCACGAATGGCAGTGTTCTCCTTGCAATGGGATCGAGAGATGCAGCTCGAATTGAGGTTAGTCATGCTGTCAATTTGTCATATCTCCTGACAGCAGATGACAAAAAACAAGCACTTGGGACCCGTGGCAGAATTGAGAATGGAATTACAAATCCTCATTTTACACTTGAATCAAGTACAGTTCCCGTATCAGATTTGTTAAAGAAAATCCCCACACTCTATCAACAAAAAAAAGAGTCTCAAGTGCTCAAGCTTGCTCTTGGAGCTATTACTATCGATCCCTCTCATATCGAGGCTCGTTTAGAATTAGCCAATGTTTATGTAAAATTAGGAAATTTACCTATGGCACTCACAGAATATCAAAATGTCCTAATACTTGATCCGAAAAATAGTGTCGCAATTGACCAATTGAATAAGATTACTCGATGAGAAAGTATTCGTCTCATATCATAATTGGCATTGCAGTATTGCTAATTTCTGTATGTATTAATAGTTTTTTTGCTTCAAAATATCCTACAGGATATGCAGATTCAGACGAGATTATAACTTCATCATATCTTTTTACTCCAGCACACCCTCCAGGGTACAGCCAGCAAATCATCCTCACTGGGCTATTCCAACATGTGCTTAAATATATGAATTTTTCTCCTGCATATGCAGCAAATTTATTTGCCGCACTACTACACAGTGTCACATTGCTTTTTGTGTATTTAAGTGCAGTAAATATATTCAAATACAAAGGAATGCGCTATCCAATCTGGATTTCTGGAGCAGTTGGAACGTTTGTTCTGGGTTTTAATGGTCTATTCTGGCTCTATTCATCCGTGATAGAAGTGATGGCTTTGGGGGATATGTATGTGAGCTTGATACTGTATTCAGTAAGTTGTTGGCTTATAGATAAAGAGAGAAGCAATAAGTGGGTTGATGTTTGCGCGGTATTTTTTGGATTAGGAATCGCTCACCTTCAATCAATTATTACGCTCGTACCTGGCCTTCTCATATTTTTGTACGCGAATCAATCAAATACGTGGAGTAAACGCATACAGCAATTGTTTCGTGTTATTATCATCAGCGTCATCGTATTCTTTCTCGCTAATAGTCTTCTATTTTGGCTCAATGGAAGACAACAGACCTTAGCTTGGGATTTTCCTCAAAGTATTGATGGATTTTTCTATATGATATCTCGAAAGGATTATCAGGGCAATTTTGCCAACAAAGGTATTGTTGTTGACAATGCATACGGCAATATTTCAGGTTTTTTTAATTTTTCCGCTATCCCCATATACCTAACCACTCTTTGGAATCACATGGCAGGAATTCCATTTATTTTTTGCATCATAGGACTTTTTTGGCTTTATTCATCTAAACGTAAGCTGTTGTTCTGTTTTTTAAGCTTATATGGTGTTGCGGGTCTTTTGTTTGGTTTATATGTCACCATCACAACACCCCCAACCGCGCTCAACTCTCTTCAACTTATTGGAACATATCAACGGCAATATCTCATCGGTTATACAATACTTGGTTTTTTTGCAGTGATTGGATGCATGTATATTGGGGAATATATCTTTAATCATTTTAAAAATATATATACTAAAATATCTCTTTTTATCATCCTCGTTTGTTTACCAGTTATGGGAGAATTCATCGCAAACGTGGAAATGGCAGACCAAAGAAATAATGATCTCATTAATACATTTTCACAATCAATTCTAGATCAAGCAGAATCAAATTCAGTAATTATCTGTTCCTCAGATATTGCCTGTTTTAACTTGTTTTATCAAAGTCTCATAAATCACTATCGCCCAGACGTCGTGATACTCAGCCGTATTCCTCGAGCAAGAAAATACTTTTTGGAACAAAATCCAGATTATATTGGAAAACAAGATTTGAAATTGCCGCAGTTCTATTCTCAGCAAGTAACATGGAATGTAGCTAGAAGACCTACGTATCTCATGATGCCTGAAGATTATTTCATAAAATATACCGGGTTGAATGGAAATCCATATTCTATTGTTCCAGAAGGATTTTTGTTTAAAGTTGAAACATCAACACCATCGGCAATCTCATATTTCTCAACAGACAATGTATTTCGACAAGTTAAAAAACAAGAATCTAGTAGCCGAAACTTCTTAGGTCTTGCACAAAAAGATTATTTTGCATCTCTCTATGTTATCAATGCAAAGCAATACTATGTCCTAAACGATAAGGAAAAGGCTTTGAAATCTATTGATTATGCGTTGTCTTTAAATAGCATGAGTCAAACAATTAAAAAAATACAACTTGGAATTGCAGAAAATTAATAGGCATTCTGCTGAGTAACTCTCCTCCCATAAGAAGGAACGGCAATTTTTTTATTTCCTACCCAGTCACTCGACCATAATCGCTTGAAAGTTTGTTCAAACGATTTAACATCTTCTTCTACAAGAAAAGAAGATTCATCAAACCACACTATTTTTGGCTTTACCATTCGATCCATAGCTTCTAGTGGCAATCGTCTCAATAGTTTATTAGTTTTCATATCGTAAAGTGA
Source organism: uncultured Pseudomonadales bacterium (assembly GCA_964557365.1). Lineage (GTDB taxonomy): Bacteria > Patescibacteriota > Microgenomatia > UBA1400 > RBG-16-45-19 > CAZKMY01. Next base: position 21,049 of record CAZKZW010000008.1, read on the forward strand.
CCAAAATGATGGTGTTTTAATAAGTAAAAGAGAATTTTGCGATTCAAATGAAAGAACAGATTCTCCCTCAGGCAATTCATACATCAGTTCAGAATGAGCTGCTTGTTCAAGGGGATACCTAACCAGTTTTCTTCCTTCCTCAACTGTAATAAGAGAGCGTGAATCTGGCATCCATGAAATCATCGATCTATGAGCAACTTCAGCTGCAGTATCAAATTGAGTGACTGGTTCTCCCTC
>CAZKZW010000008.1:21295-26303 GCA_964557365.1 uncultured Pseudomonadales bacterium
TCAATTGTTGTAATAAGGTACGTTGGTTTTTCAACTGTTTGTCCATATCCTTCTACATAGGCTATGCGTTGCAAATCCGGAGACAGCAAAAATAAAGTTCCAAAGGGGTAAGGAACTGACCGAGTTGATGTATTTCCTGTATCTAAATTGATCCATACATCTTCGGAACCTTTTTTATCGATCAGAATAAGTGTGTTTTCTTGGCCTAAAAACGAAAAGTAAGGATTTTCGTAAAACCACTCTGTCGGGGTGTAAAAGACATCAATGCTTTTTTTCTCCGTATTGTATTTCACCATACCTTTTCCAGGGACAAACCATACCACATATTTCTGATCAAAACTGACTCTAAATGTCTGGAATGCAGAAAATGTTATCGGTGTAAATTCTTCGCTTAGAGGAAAAGAGGAGACGACAACACCATCAGACTGTCGTATTTTTTGGATTGCACCATCAGCATATACGAATACGGAATTATTATTTCCTTCATTCGTAGTCGACTCAGGCAACGAGTGGCTTTGTTTTTTATTAAAACTACAGCCCGAGAGAACAAGTGCAATAACGAATATGGAAATCAGTTGTATTCTCATAGTTCCTCTCAAAGTCATCACTTTTGCTTCTCCAATTCACTTCTTAATTCTTCTAATGATTGGATAACATCCTCATTCGTCCCTGATCCCGACTGAACTCCAGCAAGCTTCGACTGAATGACAGAAATCTCGCCTTCCAGGAGCTCTTTCATATGTCTGTATTTTACCTTATTCACTCTCGCAGATGTTACTAAACGCCAGATCAAGGCTGCAAGTAAGAAAATAAATGTTAATAATGCAATCAAATTAAACGCGACCAATCGTTTATCTGCATCAGACTTTCCAGGTATAAGCAGTTCTCTTAATGATTGAATTGATAGTACTTGACCATCATTTTGATTTGCTGAACGAGTTGCTTCTGGGTATGGAGTTGCCTTCGGACGTAGTGGTAGATCAGTTGGTGGTGGAGGAATTGTATTGTCCATTGGGACTAAACCCAAACCTGAAGATAATAATCCATAAGCTGCTGACCCCATTCTTCTACTTAATGATTTTGTATAGTCAACCATTTTTAAATCATCGACTGCAAGCGTATCAGGAGGAAGAGGTGTGGGAGTTGGTGCTGCTGAAACAGACGCACCAATAACAACTGTTGCCTCAACAGTTGCAATCGATTCATATTCAAAAGACAAATCAGTACCAGGTGTGATGGTGGTTCCAATGTAACGATGCTCAGAATCTGAAAAAGTAAACTCTGTCGTACCAACAAACCATGGACGAAGTGCAAATGAAAGGATGAAATCGCCCTCTCCATTTGTTGTGACATATCCTGGGCTACTAAATCCACATGACAGTACTACTTTATTGAAATCCATAAAATAGGGAGTTGTCCATTTACCAAAACCCAATGATGGCTCTGGGGGTGCCCAAAAAGAGCATTTTGAGTTTAAGTTGTTGATCTGTATTGCTCCAAATAATGAAGAATCAAAATTAATCACCGTTTGTGTAGCTGTTAATGTAGTGTCAGTATTAAGCTTTACAAGCCAGGACGAAGTACTGGCAAACTCACCTGAATGAGTTCCTGTTATATAAAAATAGGGAGCCGCATAAACAGGTAAAGCTAATTGAAGTAGCCAACTAAATATGAAGAGCAAAATCAATAGTCTATGCTTAAATCCCTTGGACAATCTGCACCTCCCAAGTTGGGTAGTTGGACAAAATGTTCGTACCTTTGCCATCACTCAGCAACAATTTACTGGTATGCATCATTTGCAATGATGTTGATCCAATTGATACGGGGGTAAATGTTATAGAAATCAATTCATTTACACCCTTGAAGCCGGGGTGAGGCGAACCACACGCAAGCGATATCAGACCTAACCTGTTATCATATTTTTTTTCTGGGTAATACTGACAAAATGATGCCAACGTATTAATCTCATTAACTTGAAGACGATCAGGATCAAATTTGAGGTAAAAACCGGCAGCATTAGTGCTTTGGGAATTAGTATCAATCATAATTTTGACGGTCAATGGTTGATACATGCCAACTCTGCGAGCACCCTCAAAATACATTGAACCTTGTTTATGTCCTGATGAAAAAGGGGATATCGTTCCTGCCGTTTGAAATCGGTAAAAGAAATATCCTGACAATACGGTAATGATCAAGCAAAAAGCCGGCAATAACAATGGAGAACGAGATAACAACCTCATTTCTTCTTTCCCAAAATACTCAAACTTGCCAGCATTTTTTCAACTCTCAAAATATCATCCTTGGTAAAACTATTTGACGGAGTTGCATACCAAATATCGTAAATACAATCTCCTTCTTTGACCAAGTACCTATCTCCGGGATAATCAGCCATATCCTCAAGTGACAACTTTAATGCGGGTTTATTTTTAAACGTATCAGTGGAGGAAGTGTAGTTTAAGCTTGTTGCTTTTATCTGTTTCCAATATTCGTCAACCGTGAGTGATGTTTCAATTCGTTGTATTTTAAACAAATAACCAGTTTTTCTAATAAAGGTTATATTGCTATCCGTACGAATTGCCTTGACTGCGTTTTTAGGATATTGAAGTGTTACTCCAAAGCTTGAATCCTTAAAATCACTCCACAAGCTTTTTTCAAACGAAACATCCGCTTGAGAAGGATCAACTTCTCCGGTAGCTGTTGTGTCTGTGGCACTCTGTGGCTGATCTGTTGTTGCAGCACCTTTTACTTGTCCATTTTGGGAAAGATATGAATCTACCATTTTTTGGTCAATCTTTGGTTTTGACAACATAGAATTAGCAAAAATACCACTTGCTCCAATAATAATTACGGCAGCAGTTGTTCCGGTAATCATGAGTTTTGTTTTAGAGAGAGTTTTTTTTTCCGGCGGTGGAGTGATCGTATTTGGCTTTGTAGCTTCAGGTGTTACTTGTGGTGTAGGCAGAAGAGTTTGTGCAGGTTGTGATTGGGCCACAACAGACGAAGTAGTCTGAAAAGGGACTTGAGCTATCGCGTCGGCAGAAAGGGGCATCTCTTTTACTGGTGAAGATCTAGGGACATCAATTATCGGCACTCCACCTTGAGTTGCCAATCTCTCAATATCAGAAATTGCTTCTCGTAATTCTTTTGACAATGAAAAGAATTTATTATCTTGTAATGGGACAGTTCGATGTAATTCTTGTTTTAATGCCTTAATTTCCTGCTCCAAAGCTTTTTTTTCTTTATCTTTTTCTGCTTCCAATTCTTTTATCTGCTCTGCATAAACCTTCTTCTTTTTCCGTTCGTAATCAATAGCTTCATCGTATAGTTCCTCTTGCTCTTTCAAGTCGCTTATTCCATTAAAGGTCTCTATTCGATCTTCGTCTGGTTCCTCTTGATAAACTGCATTCTGTTTTGTCGTCTCATCTTCATCAACATCTCTTCTTTGAGGAGGAAGTGATAAGAGAGAATCGAGTGATTTAATTGTCTCCTCAGCTTGTTCATGAATAGAATCATTTCTTTGCACAGTACCCTGAGGCATATTCAAGTCAGTTATGGTTTGAAGATCAATCTGTTTTTTTGGACGACCTCTTGGTCTGGGGGGTGCATTTGGATCAATTCTTGCAGAAAAACGTCCCGCGCTTTGCGATTTGCTGATTTTTTTTGGAGTTTTTCTAATAAAGGTCGGCATAAAAACAAAGAGCTTTCTACAAAAGCTTAGACAGATTCAGCGTAACAAAATTGACCACCTACTGCAAGATGAAAAACCAGAAAAAAAGAAGTATTTACGATTACGTTTTTATGAGCGGGTAAAGGGAATCGAACCCTCTTCTATTCCTTGGGAAGGAATCATTCTACCAGTGAACTATACCCGCGTGAACTCGCTCATTATATAACAAAAACCCCGCCTTAAAGACGGGGTTTGCATTTTTATGTATCAAAATAAGTTATCTTGGCAGTGTGAGAGTTGTTCCAACGAAAAGCATGTTTGCGTTAGGCACTGACTGCTTATTTGCTTTCCAGATTGATGTCCATTTATATCCATCACCATAAGCAGCGACAGCAATCTTCCATAATGAGTCACCTTTTTTGATAGTATATGACTCCCCTTGAATTTGCGATGTTGCAGGTGCTGCTTCAAGCTTTGGCTCTAGCGCAGGGATTTGTAATTCCACACCCACCTTAATCGATGAAGGATTCTTTAATCCATTTGCTGTAGCAATTTCTGTCCACTTATATCCATCGCCATAATAGTGTTCTGCAATTTTCCATAGATGTTCGCCTGAAGTAACAGTATGTTTCGCAGGAAGCGTTGGTTCCTTCTGAGCACCAGCAGCTCCTTCAGTCATCTCACCTGAGCCAGTCATAGGGGATTTGCCTGCCTTGTAGAAATTGAACAAAAGTAAGCCTACTACCACCACAACTATCGCGCCAAATACAATACTCGCACTGGATTCGCTTTCCTTAAATTGATCCAACAAACTCCGCTGTGGCTTTTTGCTTGGTTTCACCATAGATTACTCACTTTCTTGGCAGGAAAAACGTATACATTAAGTTAATTTTGTTATACCCAATATAAAAGCGCTCTGCAACTAGCATTAATCAAATTTTCTTGAAAAACCACAACGAGCAAGCAAAAAAACCTATTCCTAATAAGAAGCCAGACATAACATCACTTAAAAAATGAATTCCTAAATAAATACGGCTTACTCCCACTGCCAAAGCTAAAAACATACTGCACAAAAATACCAAGAATGATAACAGAAATCTCCGTGAAAAATGAAAACATAAATAGCTCAATGTTAGACATAATAAGATAGATGTTAGAGAATGAGATGATGGCATACTTCGTGAAATCTCTGTCGCAAGAAGATCTGCTGTTGGTCTTGGTCTCCCAATCAGTACTTTTAATCCTTCTGCAAATGTCCAACCACCGAAAGCAATCCAAAAGAGCCAAGCTGCAAAACGCCATTTTTTAGCGAACATAAAGCGTGAAACAATCACGATCCAA
>CAZKZW010000009.1:0-21045 GCA_964557365.1 uncultured Pseudomonadales bacterium
CCAAGGGCCCGTAACTCCAGGCTTAATTGACAGGATTTCTTTTATAAGTGGCTTAGTTTCAGGATATTTTTCTGTTTGTTCTTGAATTTCTTGGCGCATATATGCCCGTGGTCCAATCAAACTCATTTCTCCTCTCAAAACATTGAGTAGTTGAGGAAATTCATCAATGGTAAGGGAACGAAGTACACGTCCCAGCTTGGTTATTCTGGGATCATTCTCCAATTTCCAGTCACCTGCCTTAAATTGTTTAAGTAATTCAGGATGTTGTTTGTGAAGATAATCATGCGCTCCATCAATCATGGAACGAAACTTCAACATATCAAAGTCATCGCCATTTTTACCCACTCGTTTGTGACGAAAAATGATGGGTCCAGGCGAGTCAAGCTTTATCAGAATCGGAACAAGGATCCAGATCGGTAAAAAGAGAATAATGAGGGCTAAGGAGGCGCAAATATCAATAACCCGCTTTGCGGCAAAAAAGGTAGAGTCAGTCATGAGACCTTAAGTATACCGCTCTAAGTCAGTTCCTTCAAAGCGGGAGAGTAATTTTTTAATGTCTGGAATGTGCTTGTGTGGCGTGATCATAATAATATCATTGGTCGCAACCACAGTCATATCCTGGAGCCCTATCCCTGCAATCATCTGGCCAGCATAGTTATATACGGTACAATTTTTGCATTCGAGTAATTGAGAATCACCATGGGTCAGATTCTCGTCAGGATTTTTTACTAATGCTTCTTTTAATGCTTCCCAGGTGCCAATGTCTGCCCATCCTAAGTCGACGGAAAGAACAACCGCATCCTCTGGTTGTGATTTGGTTACTACTGCGTCGTCAAAGGAAATTTTTTCGAGTGTAGGATACACAGTTTCAAGAACCTGCTGATGATTTGGACTCCCCATACTATTGCCAATTTCTTCAAGAGATTGTGACATTTCTGGAGCATGTTTTCTATATTGATCCAAAACAAATTTTGGCTTTACCACAAAATATCCCGGATTCCATGCCCAGGTTCCTGATGAAAGGTAGCTGGCTGCAGCTGCCTGATCAGGACGATAATGCCAAGATTTATATTGTTGAACAGGAATTCCATCAATGTTGGTCAACATTTCACCATATTGAATCCAACCAAGATTCTGATTGGCAAAACGTGGTTTTTGACCGATAAATATATATTTATTCGGATTTGTCTCAAGATACTGCGCGCCAGCAAAGAGTGCTTTTTTAAACGTATCAACACGTTCGACCAAATGATCACTCCATAGGATAGTAGTTGGGACATCTCCTGCTCCTTGTTTATCAAGGTACGTCATAAGATATCCGACAGCTGGAGCCACATCTCGCATCACTGGCTCACCAATGACATTGGCGGCAGGAACGTTTGGTAATTGTTGGCGAATGATATCTACATAAGCAGCTCCCGTGGAAACATATATATCTTCCCAGGCAAATTCGGGACGCAAACGGTCAACAGCTAATTGCAATGTCGACTTCCCTTCAATGATCGGCTCAAATTGTTTGGGACTTTTTTTCCGGGACAATGGCCACATTCGCGTGCCGACACCACCTGCGAAAATGACTGCTTTCATTCTTGGTTTAGATGTTGTTTCCATGAATCCTCCACAAATTGCTTGAATGTTTGTTTGAATTCTTTTTTATCAAAAGCAACGGCATGTTCCTTATTGGTTTTATCATACCAAGTATGATCTTTCCAAGTCCTAATTGCATGTACCATTGAATCCACTGTTTGCTCCTGAAAATGAATTCCCGTCTTTCCGGGAATAATAATTTCCTTGGATGACCCCTGATTATATGCAATAACAGATAAACCAGCAGCCTGAGCTTCAACTGCACTGATGCCAAACTCCTCAACCTGAGGGAAAAGAAATGCATTTGCGTGGTGGTAAAGACAATTTAACTCATCCTCGGTAACGGCTCCTCTAAATTCAATGGTGGGACCTGCAATCGTTTGTAATCGTTTTATTTCAGAACCAACCCCGACAATGATAAGTCGTTCATGAAGCTCGTTGCATGCTTGAATCGCAATGTCCAATCGTTTGTATGATACGAGTCGTGACACAGCCAAAAAATACCCTGGCTGTGGGTGAAAGCATGTTTGTGGATGAGATGAAAAAAACGTTGTATCTACAGGCGGATAGATGACTGCATCAGCTTGTCGGTGATAGTAGGTTTGACATCGCTTGGAGACCTCTTGTGAGATGGTTACGATTTTATCTGGCCGACTTGCTGCAACCCGGTCCCATCGGCGAAGAATGTTGATTCCAAGTTGACGCATCCATCCTTTGGGTCCCGGTCCTGAATACTGATTTGCATATACGTCTGCCTGACTCCATAAATACCGTGTTGGGGTAAGTAGATAACAGATATGGAGTTGGTTCGGTCCTGTAATTACTCCTTTCGCTTCGGCGCTGGTTATGGAAATTATGACGTCAAATGCAGAGAGATCAAATGACTCGAATGCATATGGCATAAGATTGGCAAGATACTCATGATGAGTGGAGATGCCCGGAATTCGTTGGAGAAAACTGGAAACTACCGTAAAATTGTCTGCCCATGGAGCAGTACTGGCATTGTAGACCGCTGTATACAATGGAGCATTTGGCCACAAGGCATGAAGTTCCTGAAGTACACGCTCGGCACCCCCCCACTTATTAACTCGATCGTACACAAGACATACGTTCATAGCTGATAATATGCACCTTTTGTTTTTGAAACCATATCATCCCAGGAAAATTGTCTGACACGCTGCAATCCTTTTTGGATGTGTTGTTCCCGCAATGAAGTTGAAGTAATTAGTGTATGAATCTTTTTAGCTAAATCCTGAGGCTTGTCAGGATGGAAATACAATGCTGCGTCACCATATATTTCCGGAAGCGCTGTAGCATTTGCGGCAATTACTGGTGTGCCCACAGCCATTGCTTCAAGCCCAGTGAGACCAAATCCCTCTGATTTTGATGGGTGGACCAAACAAGTTGACCGCCTCAGCAACTCTTTTACTGCAGCATCTGTTTGATATCCTGCAAACGTAACTGCTTCGGTGAGACCGCGTTCACGCACCTCTTGTTTTATCTTATCCAAGAAGATTGATCTGCTTCCCACAATAGTCAATGTAAGTGAAGTGTGGCTCGTAGCTCTTAAAATCGCACATGCCTGAAGTAGAGCCGTGATGTTTTTATGCGGGTACGCACTGCCAATATATATCAATCGATCTGAGGAGGAAGGACTTTTTTTCGACAAACCACTATCCTTCCATTCATCAATTCCCTCGTATGTGACTATAATTTTTTTCTGATCAAGATTGGGAAAGGCACGAATAATATCATCACGCACATAATTAGAAGGAACAAAAACTGTCTGAGCTCTTGAAACGGCATGGCGCACGGTCAGTAAGTATCCTGCATATTTGGCGTAATACAAAATTGGAGGCAGTGTGGTAACAGATCCCCCACGAATTTGATGCCACAAAATATCATGAATGGTCACAACAAGTGGTCGTCGATATAATAGTGGAACATTAAAATGAGGAACGTGGAGGAGATCGAGTTTTTGTTGATTGAGTTGATTTAAGAAAGCGTATTGCTCACTCAAACTGTAATGCTTGACCGTGGTCGGAATGATGGCCACATTGGAATGATGAGCGAATTTTGGAACGTAGTGTGGTGATAAAAAGAGAACCCACTGATGTGTTGGATCTTGGATTAATCGATCAACAAGATTCATGACATACCTACCAATACCAGCATGTTCTAGACCATACAGTCGGGCATCAATGCCGATTTTCATGCCAAATTAACTCGTTTAAATTTCATCAGTTTGATCCCCAAAAAAACCAACCAGTTTATGAAAAAGGGGTACTTGTGAAGATAATGCTTTTTGTAAAACAACTCCATCGCCTGAATCGACCAACCTTTTACTCTTCGGGTGGTGGCTTTTGAAGCACTGCTCACTTTTTTACTCTGTTTACTCATGCCGCTACTGTATCCTTTATAGTGCATGACGGTTACTTTGGGCCAATATATGATTTTTAGTCCTTTTTCTTTCACTCTGTAGCAAAAGTCGAGATCTTCACCATACAGCGGATAGTCTTCGTCCCACCACTTGACCAAATCGCCAACTCTTCGACTCATCAGCATAAACATGCCGCCAGCCGCATCAATTTCATGCTCAGTCGATACATCTTTGTAGGTCTGTAAATACTGCCCGAATAAATGTGTTTGAGGGAATAATCGAGACAATCCAGAAAAATGAGTGAATGCTGCCCAAGGTGTGGGGAAACCACGATGACATGTTTCATCAATACTGCCAGTTAAGGCAAGGTCTATTCTGCACGTCAAGATCCCAATGCTTGGATCCGCTGTGTATTTATCAACACATTTTTTTAAGTCTTCGGGGTGAAGGAATTTGGTGTCAGGATTTAAAAATAGAATAAGGTTTGCCGTTGCAAAGGGTAAACCAGCATTATTTCCTGCTGCAAATCCTTCTGAGGTATCTCTTTTAACCAATTTCACTTCAGGAAACTTCTCAACAATCATGGCACATGAGTTGTCAGTTGATTTGTTATCTACAACAATTGTCTGGACGGTAATTCCGGTTTGTTGTCGCACAGAGATCAGACAGTCATACAGGACTTTTTCTGCGTTGTAATTAAGGATAATAACGGAAATATCGGGTTGAGAATTTTGTTTCATGCTGCCTTCCTATGAGTTTTATTCTGTTGTCCGACAACAGAATAAAGGCGATCGAGATCTTTGGAAATCGCCTGCCAGTTGTAATGTTTGGTTACTAATTGATAACTGTTGTTTGCCAATTGTTGTTGGAATTTTTTATCAAGTAACGTCTTAATCGTTGCATTAGCTAATTCTTCGGGAGAATTTCCAATCACCACATGCGTATCGATTTGCAACCCTTCGATACCTTCAACTGCCAGAGGTGTAGCAACGATAGGGGTTTTGGTGGCCATGGCTTCCAGGATTTTGTATCGAGTCCCCTTCCCCCACATAACTGGAGCTAAAAGTGCGTGTGCTCCTGAATACGCAGTTCGAATATCTTTGATTGAACCACTCACTTTTACGTGTGGAAGTTTGTTGTATGACTGAATTTCTGGAGTTGGCCGGAAACCAACAATATGCAAGTGGGCTTGAGGAAGTTTTTCTCTGATGATAGGCCAAATTTCTTTCACCAGATAATTAACTGCCTGCACATTTGGGAGCCAATAGAATGTTCCCACGAACAGAATGGTGGGTTTACTGGGCAAACGCTTGGGAACAGCATCAAAGTAATCTGTATCTACTCCATTAGCAACGACATCTACCTGTTTTATTTTCGGATTTTCTTCCAAGATGTATTCACGATCATTGGGACTCATGGTGATGAGGCGGTTACAATATTGCCAATAGTAGTTTTCCCAATATTTGATTTTGGCGATATCGATATACAAGAAGGGTTTTAAAAACCACAGTTTTGAACTTTGGGCATAACTTTGATAACCCAAGTACTCAATTGTCTGTTCTACCAAGATAATAGGAGTTTTCGTTTTGGGAATATTTGGCATCATGTAGAATGTCTCAGCATGAATGAGATCGTATTTTTCTGATTCTAATTCTGTGCGTACCGCTTCGATGGTTTCTGGAACAAGATTGCGGGTAACCACAAATGGGTACAGAGAAAAAGCGGCTTTAAAAATATTTCTCAACGTAAATGGCTTGGTTGAACGTTTAAACACTCGAATCTTTTTACAAAATGGTTCCAGGTGTTTGATATACTGCCGCTCACGCTCTTCTTTTATGAGTGAAAACAAAGTAATGTCATGCTTTTTACTCAAGTTTTTCAATAAGTTGTATGTACGAATCTGTCCTCCAGAAACCAAAGGATATGGCAGGTATGGTGTAAGCATGAGAATTTTCATATAGTCATTATATTCACAAACTCCCTATAAATCAGCTATAGTTTAAGAATGACAAAAACACCCATTACCATTTTTTCCGGTTATTTAGGGAGTGGGAAAACCACGATTATTCTTAATGCATTGAAACAATACCAAGAACCGCGTCGGTTTGCCATGATAAAGAATGAATTTGGTGATGCGAGTGTTGATGGAAGTTTGGGAAAAATGCAAAATCTGGCAGTAACCGAATTAGTTAATGGTTGCTTATGTTGCATTTTGGTAGGATCACTCAATGAAGCAGTTGATGAGCTGATTAAAAAACAACATCCTGAGCGAATTATTATTGAAGCATCAGGAAATGCTCTTCCTTTCCCGATTTTGCTTGAACTGAAGAAGAATGATCATGTGTATGTAGACGGAGTGATCAGTGTGGTGGATTGTGTGAATTTTGATCGGGTAAAGGACACCTCGGTGGTGGCGCGCGAGCAGGCTAAACACACCGACTTAATCGTGTTTAATAAAGTTAACATGGTAGATGACGATAAGCTGTTCAGGGTAAAAGAAGACATTTTTGGCATTAATCCAGATACGGCAAAGATTGATACAAATGATGGAGTGGTTGATCCAGCAATCTTGTTTGGTATTGAGCATATCGATCAACCAAGTCTCACTCATCATGATCATGAGCATGATCATGATATGGAAACATTCGTGGTACATTTGCCAAACGCTGTAGATAAACGACACGTTTCTGAAGTGCTACACGCATGTAAGCAAACAAATTTTTACCGAATAAAAGGGATTATCTTGTGTAATGATGGAGTAACCCGATTAGTTAATGGTGTATTTGGTCGGTTGACCTGGACCGATTTACCGGAGGCAACTGCTGAGTCAAAGATTATATTTATCGGCAGGGATATTTTGCGGTTTGAACCAATGATACGTGACTATCTCTATAAGACATATTGTTTACAAAGTGCGTCATAATGCATCGAAACTCTAAAATCCTTGTTTTGTTTGTTATTTTGATTAGTTTTCTTACTTGCATTGTTCTTTACCTCATCGCCAATCTTGTCTTACCCAAGTACTATTTTCGCCAGACAGCCAACCAATCGCTTAAGCTTTATGCTGATTGGCTGATAAAAAATCAGACTGATGCAGGAGATTTTGTGTATGAATTGGATGTACAAACAGGTCAGAGAATTCCGGGAAATAATATTGTTCGTCAAGCCGGCAGCCTGTATTCTCTGGGGCACGCATACGCACATACAAAGAACTCATCATATCGTGCTGGGATTGAAAGAGGCATTCATTATTTTCAACAATTATTTGAATCAGTTGACAATTTTTCACCTACGGTTCGAATTGCACATCAAGGATCTCGAAAGAGTAACGCTGTAGCATTGTTTTTGTTGGCAATAATTGAATATGTTGAAGCTGATCCAGAAACAAATCAGCATTTGATTCCAACCGCTCATCAATTAGCACGTTATCTTCTGATGACTCAAACCGATGAGGGGAGCTTTTTACAAACAATGGATCCGGAAGAGGAATCTGATTACAACAATGGAGAATCGTTTTATGCGTTAATCCGTATGTATCGACTTACCTCGCACACACCGTATTTGAAAAGTGCTGAAAAAGCAGCTACTTATATTGAGAATACGTATTCACAAAAACGATTTAACACATCGCTGTTTGCTTGGGCGATGGAGGGGTTTGCCTATCTCTACCAAATTGATAAGAATCCAATCTATTGGAATTTTATGAAAACATACACTGACCGATATTTAAATTCACAAGGTAAAAACATCACGAACTATCTTCATGATAAGAGCCAAAAACCTCCAGCTGGAAATCTTGGCGTGTATTTGGAAGGAGTAGCTCATACTGCTTGGGTTGCGAAGGAAGTTGATCCTCTTTATCATCGTCAGCTGGTGACCTATATGGAAGAATCACTTCGTTATTTAATGACACTCCAACTAAACGGTCCTTATTCCAATCGAAAAACAACTTTTAATCAGTTGTCTGGTGGGATCTGTTACGATCACTCATGCAAAACCCAGCGAATTGATATCACTCATCATAATTTATCTGCGCTCTACCTCTATCTTCACCGCGCCTTATAATGATTCATTTTCCTGAACACAAGGTTGGAGATATGTGGGGGGAAAGTATGGAGCAATGACGGTAAATGGTGCGTAATACCATGCAATTTCTCTTTCAGAGCAAATAGCATATTTTTGAAATGATGAAGGCTGGAAATAGACTGTGTTCAGATTGAGATTTTGTACTAAAAAAGCTTCTTTTGATTGGTGATGAAAGATGACTGGTAGATTTTTTTTCACAATATACCCTTGGATCAACAAACTACTCAAAGCCACCATGAGAGCACTCACGTATCCAACCAAACGAAAAAGCTTGGGTAAATCTACTGCAAAAACTGCATAAGTGACCAGTATCGAAGCAATCGGATAGACAGGCATAATGAACCGAGCTCCACCACTTCTGGGTAAAAGAAACCAAACAAGATAGTACAATGCGCAATAACCAAGCATCCATCGCATCTGTTTGGATCCCTTCAGACAATACAAGATTAATGGTAATAGGGCAATATATATGGGGGACATAGATGCATCCCAACCACCAATTGTTGATGACAACAGCATTGGCGATGAAACAAACTCGATAACAGATTGGGGTCCGGGGAAATAAAAGTGTTGATTGTATTCAGTTGATAATGCCGGATACACCGGGTTTCCTGTGACTATATAACTACGGACATACCAATAACCTCCCACCAATGCAGCTACTACACCATAGATTACGATAGAGATTACTCGACGCTGTCTTTCTGCAACCATGTGTCGCAATATAAATACCTTTACCAACATCAGAAACCCAATTATTGCTGCTGTCCCCAAACTGAGTGTTTTGACAGAAATCGCACAACCCATCCATATGCCTAACAATGCACCATTTTTTTTGGTGGGGCGATCTAACCATTTGAGGAAACTAACACAACCCAGGGTCTCGTATAACGTTCGAAATAAATCAATATCGGCGGTAGTTGATGACCAAAGCACGGTCATATTGGAAAGAAACAAGACAACGCCAAACCATGCTGCCCTCGTGTTGATTTGCTTTTGAATAAACGAAAAGATGATGCGGGCAGTGAAAAATACGCAAATAGCATGGAGTAATTTTGCAACAACCTCTCCCCTTATTGCCAATGCAACTACATACAACATCTCTCCTAATGCAGGCATAGCGGAGTAATACCATGGGGGATGTCCCTGAATGATTGCGATTTTACCGGTTTCTAAATATAACTTTGGCAGGGTGAGGTGATACCATAACGCGTCATACTTTATTTCTGGCCCAAGTGCCCCGATCGAAATCACTACACCAAATCCGAGCGTCAGCATGATCAACAACCTATGATTCGAAATATATCGCCCCGTGGGAAATGAAATGTGAGGTTGGTAGATACGAATGCCAAGAATGAGAAAAACGAATGAAATGATAGGAGTAATAATGGCGCAATTGAGAGGTGAAATGAGACCAAATAATCCCATTATCTGGATAACATACGCGAGCACTGCAAAGTAGATTGCGATTAAAAACATATAAATTGAGGACATACTTGGTAATAAAAATAGCATCCAAGATACAATGTCACCCACAGTATAAAAAGGAAGAAGAAAACGCTTGATCGTTTATTGAAGCTTGATAATGACATATGAATCGGTTTTCTCAATGGTTTGATGTTGATTCATAAGTAGCTTTGCTTCAGTGTCCAATGTGGTGGTCACGTAATATGTAGCTCCGACAGTAATTTTGTTGTCGATATCTCCGCCAATTGGCCATCCCTTTCGATTGGTTTGATACAAAAATGCAGTATCTCCTCCATACGGAGCAATCACCCGTGCATCTTTGGGTACGAGGCGATCAACTGCTTTACCTGCCTCAACGATGGCGGGATTATTAATTTGATATAAACCACGCACGTGATACCAACCAAACGCTAAGGAGAACATAATGGTAACAATCATCAAACCATAACGAGCCGAAATTGCACCGGGGAGACGCCGTATGTATTGGATTCCGTACGCGAGCAAAATTGAAACAGCAGGTATGATGGGAATTTGATAATAATCATGCTGGACATTGCCCGTGGCAAAGATGACTATATACGCAAGCGTGCCAATGGTCATCCAGACTGGAAAATTTGTCCTTTTCTTAGCCAATAGACCAAGTGCAAGCAAAATAATCCCCCAGTATCCAAGAATAATTCTCACTAATCGATCAGCAAAGATCCATTGGAAGAAGGCGCCTTTAAACCGGATACCATTGCCATTGAGTAACCAATCCGATGCAGGAATCCCTTCAGGAAATTGAAGAATCCACTGCCGCCATAACAGCAATGGTGCCACCGCAAGAACTATTAATGCGACATGTTGCCATGTACATGTTTTTTTCCAGCCATATCGCTTGAGAGCGAAGGGAACGAGCGGAAAGAGAAGGAAGATGGCTACTGGTTTGATGAGTAATGCTAGAGCAGCACATATTCCCGTCGCCGCAAACTGATGCAGTTTATGATCTTCTAAATAGGCCATGCCCATATATACAGCCATCAAGGAAAATGAAACCATGGCAACTTCTGGTAATACGGTACGAGAATAAAAAACGTTGTAGGGAAGAAAAAGAAAAGCAGCTAACGCAAAAAGACCAGTGAGAGGAGATTCGATTCGTTTGATAATGAGATAGAGCATGACAGCTGATATGAGTGATAAAACAATATCAACCAATCGATACACAATATGGATTTCAACGCGACTTGCTCCTGGGATGGTGGTATGTATCCAAGCGACCATCGCATTAATGATGGGGAATTCCACCATACGATATCCAACAGGATTGTCTTTTCCTGAAGGAATGGAGGAAAGATCATGATATATGGGGTGAAGTAAATCAATGCCATGTTTTACATATTCACGCGCCACAGAAGCGGTGTCTGCTTGCCTCCAGGAGTGCCAATCAGCAAGCGGAGTGTTGAGATTGCGAATTCGTACCACAAACCCACAGACAAGCAAAATCCCTACAGCAATCGAAATAATGGTTTGCTTTGCACGCATAGGTTTTACTTTTTTTTCTTAGTCGGCTTCGTCTTCATTGGCTTCTTAACTATCGCTAATGGACTCTCAGGTACAGTGGCTAGTTCTGCTTCGTTTTGAAACATTGTGATGGCTAATGCCATACCTGTGAGTGCCCAGAATACTTCTGCCACTTTTGAAGCCTCAAAAATATCAATATAAATACCGTTAGCCAGCAGGCCAATACTTGCTGCAACGTACCCAATTAAGACACCCTTGAGGGTAACATCAGTCGTTTTCTTGATGGAACGTAAGGCTAGGAACGCAGCAGTGAGGATGGCACCATAGAAGCTGCTTACCCCCAGAATGCCTGTCTCCCCCAAATTTCTCAGGAAGTCATTGTCTGTTGATTCTGCTTCGGTAAAGTGCCCTACGCTTTCTTTGGATAGTGTTGCATATCCTGATCCCAACAATGGATTTGCTCGGAATCCAGCTATCGCTCGCGGCCAGGTTGTGTCAAGGCGAATAGCTGCTGACAAACCATATTTGTACGCATTCTCAGAATATGTTCGGGACACGGGTTTAAATTTACCGGTAAATTTTCCCTCTGCATCTACTTCAGCCACATTGATAGGAATGTTTTCGTAGACACCTCCAGGCAAATTGTTGGGTTTTTCAGCACTAGGTGGAGTGTCTGATGAGGTTGTGACCAAAGACACCTCACTCACTTCTTGACCATTCTTTGGTTTATTAATTTTTGCTGACAATAATGTTTGGGCAAATTTTTCTTTGAATGATTTTAGTCCAAATACTTCTGCAAATCGTTCGGACAAATCACCAAAAGACAACATAATAATCACACTAAAAAACATAACCAACAAATAACGTGGAATTGGCCACCACCATTTTTTGATAAATGCCAACAAAGATACTGCACCCAGGTATGCAATAAACGATGTTCGAGAGGCAGTCAGGATAAGCAGCCAAAATCCTGCCATAAAAGCGATAAATCCAAACACCTTAAACCATTTATTGTTTGAATACCACGTAATCGCGAGAAGTACCGTCAAGAGAATCATGGTGTAAGCAGCAGCATCATAATGACCTCCAAACGTACTCGGCACACGAGCATGCTCACTTAAATACAACACCATGCCTTTAGAAAATTCCCGGTTCATGGTCGAAAAGACTGGCCAATAAAGGTATTTTTGGCCAAAGCCATAGCCTGCTACGAGCAACATGCTGACTATCAAAAGACTAATACATATCTTTACCTGTCTGGCAGTTTTTATTGCAGAAAAGAAAATGAAGAAAAGAGAGAAGTATTCAATACGACGGAAATAGTTTAAAAATAATTTGGCAATATGAATATCCACCAATGGCACTGTCTTGGTGATGAATAAGGCAGACAAAGAAGACAATAAACCAATGACTATGTAACCAAGTAGTAATTTTGTCATCAAGGGATGGATCGCCACTTTGCGGCGGAGCACCTGAACAAACCAAATCGCTGCCGTAAATAAAATAAGAAAATCTTCAATTCTCACCCGGACAATATAGCCGGGAATAATATCAAACAACGGAAGTTTTGGATAAAGAGGAATGAAGACCAACAAGATACCTGCCAAGAGCATAAGCCCGTTGCGGTTAAGCCAATTGAAAAGCTTTTGCATAAATTTCCTTCCGTTTACTATCACCGGTAAGCGTGTATACAAGCATACGTAATAATGCGCCAACTTTCAGCAAAAATGAAAGCTTTACCTGATCGGCGCGAGTATGGTGTTTCTTATAAATATACTTTAAACCAGAAAATTCACCCAAAACTGCCCGCTCACTACTGCCGCTTGCTTGACCTAAATGAATCAGCTCAGGGTCAGAAAAATAGTGAATGGGAAGTCCACCTGCATGAACGCGAATACAAAACTCAACATCCTCGCCATACATAAAAATATGATCATCCAAACCATTTATACTTTGATACAAATCCCGGCGAACCAATAATGCGGTACCACCCAGCCACCCAGATTCTCTGTTTTGAGTAAAATCATCTGGACGAGAATTTTGATACAAATCTTCTCTTGCAGCAAATCTGTCTAGATTTAGCATCCACAAGGCAATTCGTTTAATGGTCGGTAAGGCTCCTCCTTGTGGCTGAATTGAGCCATCTTTGTTGCGAAGTTTACATGATGCAACATAACTGTGGTTTTTCTCTGCATCATCCAATATTTTTTCAATTGTGTCTGGGGTAATAATCGTATCACTATTAAGAAGCCAAACATATTTTCCTGAAGCTTTTGTAGCGGCCAGATTGTTTGCTTTAGCAAAGCCGCCATTCTCTCCGCTTGCGATGATAGTAATCTCGGGAAACTTGGCTTGAATCGCTTCAAGACTGCCGTCTTCAGATTTGTTATCCACGACAATGATTTCATAGGAATACCGCGTCTTTGAAGCCATCACAGCATCAATAGCCTGTATCGTAATATCTTTTGTCTTGTAATTTACTATCAGAATTGAGACATCGGGAGTTTTCATAGTTATTGGAAAAGTCGAGGTCGCCCTAATTGATAGGAATATGAAGTAATTCCACGTTGGCCAATTGGTTTAGCTGGAACACCTCCTACAATAGTACCTGATTCAACATCTTTCGTCACCACTGCACCTGCTGCCACAACTGCACCTTTGTGCAGAGTAACTCCCGGTAAAATGATAACTCTGGGTCCAATAAAAACATAGTCTTGGATGGTGACCGGAGCTTCAATGGCCTCGAACAGAGGGTTGTGAATATCATGTTGACTGTTAAAAATCATAGCTTCGGAAGCAATATCAACATGGTTTCCGATATGTAATGGAGCTCTGCCATCGAGGGTGACATGATCACCAATAATCGTTCCCTGCCCAATAGTTATATTTTTAGGGTAATAAAAACGAGCTCCCACATGGATCGTGGAACCTTTACCTATCTTGATTCCAGCACAACGAAATACGAACCGTCGAAATGAGTGAAAAGGAAAATTCCCGAGCCACCACAGCATGGCTACATCTAAGTCGAGGTTATAGTTGTAGAGGCGATTGACAATTTTTTTAAGTGCCACAGTCCAAGAAAGTGATTTGCCATATCGGTCTTTAAATGGAGACATGCTCATTCAACCACCTTTCTTAATACTTCAAGAATTCGAGCAGCAGACTTCTGCCAATCAAATTGCGCTAATTGTGTTTGACCCAGTACGAGTCTTTGCTGTTTTTGGGTAGGATTTAAATCAAGCGCTACCATTATACCGTGTGTTATGTTTGCAACAGAATATGGGTCCACCGTAATGCCTGCCTCACCAACCACTTCTGGAAGCGATGTGTTGTTTGACACCACCGGAATAGTACCGCAAGCCAACGCTTCTGCCGGAGGCATACCAAAACCCTCATAGAGCCCGACGAGCAATAAACACCCTGCGCCCGCCATAAGTGCGGGAGTATCCAATTCATCAACATAGCCTGTGCGAATTATCCGATTGGTAGCACTACTTACACGTATGGCTTGATCAATGTCTTCAGTTAACCAGCCGGATTGACCGGCAAGGACCAAATGCCAGTGTTTGTATTTGGGAGGAAGTGATTCAAAAGCTTTGACTAAACGTACAATATTTTTTCGAGGTTGAAGTGTACCCACATGAAGAATGTATTTGTCAGGTAAATGATATTTTTCTTTTACACGGTGTTGTTCTATCACTGAAATCTTGGTAAATCGATCCAAATCTACTCCTGGATAAGCTACGGTAATTTGATTCGATGCATATTTGTATGATTCGACAACATCAGTGGCTGTGTTTTTGGAGATGGTAATGATAGCTTTTGCTTGATTGATTGAATAGGCGGTCCAGTCAGCCAATTGTTTGGCTCCACGTTTAAACTTTAAAAACAATTGAGGCATTTTTAAAAATGCCAAATCCATAATGGTTACCACTGTGGGAATGGGAGATTTCCGTGGTGCGTAATGACCTGGAGTGTAAAAGACGTGCGGCCGAGGAAAATGGGTGTAGAGGTCGAGGGGTAAACGCCATTGAGTCCAGGCGAAACCAGGGCCGATCACCCGATATTGCCACCATGATGCAGCTGGAGGCATATCTGGCGTAGGTGCAGCTTTTAAATATACGGTTATTTGAATATCTTCTGGGCGCAATCGATACATGCCCCACAAAATGCCAAAGGCATATTGATTACTACCAACTCGATTTGGTACGTTTGCTTCATTACCGTCAATGCCAATTAACATGCGGCCTTCTTATAGACGTTAATTGTTTCTGTGGCGGCTTTTTCCCAGGAAAAATCAGCCAATCGAGTAATACATTTCGTGGTTAATTCATTTCGTTTATCTAATGCTTCTTGAATGCCGTGCGCAATTGCACTACTGTCCGACGGATCTACCTGAATGACTGCATCAGCTCCAATTTCAGCCAAAGAAGAACGATTACTGGTTACAACTGGGGTATGGTGATAAAACGCTTCTA
The DNA here is from genome assembly GCA_964557365.1 of uncultured Pseudomonadales bacterium. Taxonomy (GTDB): domain Bacteria; phylum Patescibacteriota; class Microgenomatia; order UBA1400; family RBG-16-45-19; genus CAZKMY01. Next base: position 15,499 of record CAZKZW010000009.1, read on the forward strand.
GTATGGGAAGGCCAAAACCTTCTGCAAGAGATGCATAGAGCATAACCGATGCTCCTCGATATAATGCGGCTAATTCTTGACCACTCCGATAACCTAGTGAAATAACCCCTTCCTCGGGCTTAATAGAGTCCCAACCAGATTTACCGACTAGTACCAAATCAAAATCTCGCTTGTATTTTCTCCAGGCTTCGATTTGATTAGGAATATTCTTCCGAGGTTCTTGAGTTCCTACAATCATAAAATATGGCTTGTCTAAATGTAGTTTTGTCTTAATTTCTTCTACATCCTCGTCACTTGCTCTCACGCACTGCTCTTGGGGCAATGCTTCATGAACAACAGTGATTTCTGAAGGATCAATTGCAAATAACTCAATTAGGTCCTCTTTGGTGCTTTGGGATACCGCAATAATGCTGGGATGGTGTTCTTTGACTCGGTTTATTACTGCTTGATGATGGGCTCGAATATCAGGGTGAGCAATATCAGGATATTTAAACAAGGCTACATCATGGATAGTGATCACTAAGTGGCTTTTTAGACCACGAGGCAAATACCAATCCCAGGTGTGAAATACTGATGCGCCATGATTTAGAAAATCGACGGGGAACCCTGATTGCATGACACTTGACATAATTTTCTCAGGACAATGATACAAGTAGCTTTTTACTCTATTTTCATCCGCATATTGATCAAGTGCATTAAATTGCCGTAATGAACTACCGAAAAAACGAAGTGAATCCCCTAGTTGGTTTGAGAGTGCACGACCAAGGTTGGCTGTGTACATGGAAACCCCGGTACCATAGATAATTGAGGAAATGTCCAGACAATAGGTCATACGTTTCATTATAGTATTAAAATCTAATAATAAAGAGTTGGCGGTAGACTGGGGGCTGGTTGAAATGACGCATGAACGGAATGGCAATAAGGAGTAGCTTTCTGAAAAAAATATTTACGAATAAATTTTTTGACACCCAGCCCTGCATTAACCAACGACGAAGCTGAAGATTTTGATTGGGCTGAATGGATACTTGATACTGACGCTGATACTTCTTCGCCGCGTGATCAATATATTTTTTTACATCATCAATTTCAGGCAAGCCGTTGGTGACATGCTCGGCAAGAAATGGATGGAGCTGATGATGTATTTTTCGGTATGCAGTATCCAATTCTTTGTCTTGAGCTGCGGAATCTTTGCCAATAGGAACACCTATAATGATGCATTTTTTGGTAATACGAAACAGTTCATTCACTGCCTGTTGGCGTTTTGCCGAAGGTATGTGTTCAAGCATGTCTGAATTCACCACTACATCTGCATAATTTGACGGTAAAGGAATCGCAAGAACTGACCCTGTCAAAGGGATTAAATGTTTTGATTGAGGTGGATCAAAAGCAATATCAACACCCACAAATGGCCGTTTTAAATATGGGCCGACCCCCAATCCTCCCGAACCGATTTCTACAACCACTGGATTGTCGTAGGTATTAATCACCTCGACCATGGGTAAGTATCGGAGTGCGAGTACGGGATGCCAACGGGACATAAAGGGCATCTGAAAATTCATAGCAACCTCTGAGCTACTGGAGAAGCTTGGGGAAAGAAACGGATTTTACCAATACCGGGATATTGCAAAAATGATGCTTCATAATACCCGTTATTTTCTAGTTGTTGGTAGATGTGACGGTCAGGGTCAGTCATATCCATTAGGTAGTCAAACACAATATATCGTTTTTCTGCAAACGAATTCGGCATTGGCAACGTCACCGTCTGAATGGCAGGATCAGCGTACCACAGCCAAGGAGCAAACGGTTCTGAGAAGGCAAATACCACCTGATCTCCTGGGTGGATTTCACGAGAAATTGTCGCAACTGCTTCCCGCCAGGGTTCTCGTTGGACGTCTGCATCTTGAGCATATCGAGATAAGCCAGACATATTCACCAATAAAAAGACAGTGAGAATTATTGAATTTTTTGGTTTGGTACCAATACCAGCAGCAATGGCCATATATATAAATGGTAGACAAAACAACACTCGTTTTGGATCAAGAATGGGAATTTTTAATGAAATTAAAAATGCCAACAAAATGGGAACAATACCGAAGGTAATCATTTCTTGCCAATGCGTTTGATGTCGGGACCGATAGATAATTGTGATCGTTGTGATGACAACGACTGCATAGGCGATAAGATGGATAGGAGAAAATTCAACAGGAATACGACCAAAGATAAATTTAAAGATAGTGAGAGGAAGCATTTTCCAGACAGGTGGACTGACGATTTGACTCCACACTGAGAAGTCAGCCGCGAGCTGTGTACCGGCGTGTAATTGGGAAAGGAATGTGGGAAACCATGGGATCCAAGCAACAACCACTGCGCCAAAACTGATCAACACCTGTTTTAGATTTTTCCGGTGCCAAAAAAAAGTCACCAACCCAAGCGTGATAAGCACTAATGGAAAGGTATATGTGGTAAAGCTCCCCGCAATACTACTCACACTGAGCAATACTGTGCCCACCTTTGGTTTCTTTTCAATCAATGAAAAGGCATACACGGTGAGGAGGGCAAAACACGCTGCCAAGCTATACGGACGCAACTCTTGAGAATACAAAATGTGAAAAGAAGATGTTGCTAACAACACACCAGCTATATATGCAGCATGTGTATTGACCCATTTTTTGGTAAGCAGCATCGTGAGTACAATCGTGAAAAGTCCTGGTATTACCGACGTTAATCGTAGCCACCATTCGGCTCTTCCACCCCATTGCATCCAAAAATGAACCAATAAATGAAATAGAGGTGGTTGAAAATCAGGAATGATATTAAGTTGATCAGAAAGTGGCCGAGCACTTTCGACAGCTTGAGCAGCTTCATCAAGCCAAAAGGATCCGTCTAAATGAATAGTTCTCGCAATGCTTGCCAAGCATATAACACCAATGATACCTATAATAAAGCGTTTATTTTGCATTTTTCCCCGTCAACCAAAATTGAATAATCCCCCACATAATTGCCATGTCATACCAAATTTTGAATGGAAAATAAACGTTATTCTTTGAAGCAATAACGCCTTTAATCGCGTACATGAGACTAACGGGAAGGCTGGCACGAACAAAGGCAATAAAACGCCCCATGTTTCCCCATCTATATTGTCGTTTTCCTACCCATTGGGCTTGATGCCATACTGCGTGCCAATTCCCTGGGTTTGCATGATACAGCACCGCATCATGGACAGCGGTCGCTTGATAGCCCAGTTTTTTTGATACCGTCCAGTCGTCGTTGTACCCTACTGCATCAAAGCCGGAGACTCTGTGGAACTCTGATGCGATAATTGCCCGAAAGACGGGAGCTTCGTCAGGATAATTGATGGGAAAACGGCTCTTTGATGTCTGCTGGGTGTATTCAAAATTCCATGCTTTGGCTAATTCACTCTCAAAGTTCTTGACATATTCTGCTTTGGTAAACGTGCCCCTCGACTTTCCGGCACGAATTGGTTGAGTGAGTTTATCCAAGAAATCGGGAGCAAAGGTCATGTCAGCATCAACAAAGACTACGATTTTCCCTTTAGCTTGATTAGCCCCCTCATTGCGAGCTTGGGCTGGACCACCGTGAGATAGTGTAATGATTTGAACCTCACCGTAGCTCTGAACAAGTTTAACGGTTTCATCGGTGGATCCATCATCAACCACAATGGTTTCGTGAAGAATTGTCTGCTGACTGAGCGTGTCCAAACAAGCAACAATGGTGTTTGCGGCATTATAGACACAAATAATGACGGATATTTCTGGTGATTTATTCATACAACGTTTGTCGCATGGTTTTTATATGGGGCCAACTTATTTGATATTGTTTATGAGCATGACGGTAGGCTGCAAATATCGTATATACCGCGATGACAAATCGGGTGATTAACTTCGCCAAACCTGCTCCTTCAATACCGATTGAAGGAATCAACACTGCATTTAAACCAACTAAAACAATGGTTTGAATAATGCCAGATACTGCGAAATAGGCAGGGTAATCTACAGCATAGAATACGGAAATAAATGGCATACTAGCCATGAGAATAAAAGCTGATGCTATTAAATAATTCATGGTTGGAACGGCAGCTAGGAATTTACTTCCTGCAGTAAGGAGAATAAGTGGTTGAGCAAAGAGAATCCCCAGCGGAATAAGACAAAGACTCCCAATGGCAAAAAAGGTGGCTTTGACGAGGAATTTGTTTAAATGAGTTTTATCTTTGTATTGAGCAACCCGAGTGTTGAACACGGTACCAAACGACATACCAAACATGGACAGCATGAGTGCAACCCGAGCTGCTGCAGAATAAAGACCTGTTTGATATTCAGTCAACGAAGCATTTACCATCAACACATCAATGTTGTCCCCCACTGCAGCCGCCAACATTCCGATGGCAGCAAATTTGGCAATATGAACAACTTCTTTACTTACAGGTACTGGTGGATGCTTGGCGAAGAATTGCTTGATATATAACCAGCCAACCACACCAGCGATTATGGGCGTACTCCCATACCAGGCATAGGCCAATCGAGGATCGGGAGGTAACCAAAAATATCCCACAATCGCTAAGATGCATTTTGTCCCCGCTTGAATTGCGTTCATGATGACCGACAAACCAAATTTGGCTACCGCCTGAACAATGGAAAGAATGTACTCATAAAAAAGAATAACTGATCCAAAACAAATGCCCATGGTAATTAAAAACGGATCACTGATGTGAAACAGTGTCTGAGATAACACTGGACCAGCAGTCCACCCTACAAGGCAGGCAAGTGCAATAGAAATTAGCTTACATTTACCTATTAATTGAACGACTGCGGCGGCTTTCTCAGGATGATGTTCTCTATTAGCCGCCACAATCCTCAGTAGTGCCGTACTGAGCCCCACATCACCCAGTCGAGCGGTAAGTTGGGTCAGGGAAAATGCCACAGAGAATCCACCGAATGCTTGCGGACCTAAAAATCGGCTTAAGATAATTAATGAAATTGCTGAAAATCCAGAAGCGCCTACATTCCCAATAGCGACTAAGGTAGATTGCACAAGCCCTGAGGAGCGGGAGAAATGGTTTTTAGGAAATATCATATGTTTTTTTGCTGAGGTAATTGTACCCCGACACTGATAGCGGTGATAAGACAGAGAAGTGGACCAATCATGACTCCCCAATAGTCACTCCAACAACACAAGCCAATCCGAATAAATGCAATCAAACTCAGTCCGATGGGGAATAATAATGTACTGTAGAGCGGAATCTGCCCATGATGCCGGAATAATGCTTTTCCAGCCATAATGCATGACATAAATATATAGATACTAAACAGTTTGTAGGGCGCACCTAAATAACGTTGGGTGGCATACGCCAAGACCTGACGAATAAATTCAAACGTAAGCACATGCTGCCGGCCGGTAAAAATTTGTTGTTGAGTCAGCTGCATAATCTGAGTCACTGCTTGAAAATGAAGTAAAAACAGGAGAAATGCGCCTATTCCTGCATATAGTATGCCTTTTAGCGTCGCTTTATCTTTACCAACAATCGCGGCG
>CAZKZW010000009.1:21055-23445 GCA_964557365.1 uncultured Pseudomonadales bacterium
GGTAATGCGTACGTCTCTCGACACATGACCGCCACCAATGCTCCCAAGAAAATGGGAATTGTTTTCTTTGTCATGATTCCCCACATACATAAAAACAGTGGAGCAATTCCCCACCATTCCATTTGAAGTAATTCCGGGGTAGTGGAGCCCATAACTAAATATGGTAAAACCAGTGTGGGTGCGAGTAAAGCAACTCCTGGCGATATATGGATACGGGCAATTTTGTAGCTTAGGCCCAAAATGAGAAGTCCGTTGAGTAAAAACAGATAATAAATACCGATGGCTTGACCGAATGTGGCAATATGCCAAAAATAAAAGACGGTTGGAAATCGAAAACCCCACAAGTCGGGAGGATTTCCCTTGGTCCGAGTGTCTTGGTCATAACTCGTGGCAATCGCTTGATGGTACGAGATATCCTGATTCATGAGGTAATAGGCTCGTAAATAGACTTTTGTATCGTGTTGATAACGTTCTGGTTGTGGTGGATTTGTAATCATTTGGCGTGCTTCACCCCCCTCAATCCAACTGTGAATCAAAAATTGGAGCGATAACATGCATAGAGCGATGAAGGGAATCTTCTTTTTCAGGTGATGACTTATTGTTTCAATCCGATCTGAGAAAATAAAGCCTGCCATAATCACCGTAACAAGGCAATTTCCGATAAAAAGAGTCAGATTATTTGAGCGAACAATTGAGGAAATGATGAGTCCAAGAATTATGATTGACATAATTGCTCGTATTGTTTGGCAACCGTTTGTTTATTAAACCGTTTAACATCATACACTTCATATTTCTTTTCCAATGCTTGAGTAAGACCGGTGATAATCGAGGCCTGATCCGTTGGGTCAACATAAATTCCTGGATCCCCCACAATTTCTCTACGGATTGGATCATCAGTGGTAACAATAGGCATTTCTGCGGCCATAGCTTCTACCAATACTTGTCCAAAAGCTTCTTGAGGCTCACTCAGTAGAGCGAAAACCCCAGCGGTTCTATAGATGCTGGGCAAGACGTCAAAATCAACTTGTTTTATCAGATATCGTTTTGGTAATAGCTTTTCACAGAGCGCATGAATTCGTTCATATTCCTCACCCTGCCCCACTATCAACAACATACAGTGAGGAATTTTGGCTACTGCCTTTACCAACACATCAACGCGTTTATATTTTGTGAGTGCTGCCACTGTCAGAATGATGGGGTTTGATCTCCTGGGCAAAAGTGGCGGCGCATGGAGAAATAAACCAATATCAACTTGAAGAGGAATCATGACCACTCGTACGTGTGGGTTTATATTTTTGGCCCATCTTTGTGCAACTGTACTCAACGCTACAAATATGTCAGGTTTGAGACGAAGTGTGTCCTGATCGGTCCACCCCATTCCTGCTAAACCTACACAAATAATTTTTGCTCCTTTTTTCCTCCCCCATTGGGCACAGAGAACTGACCAAAAACCATCTGTGGGAATGATTGCATCAAATGATCTCAGTTGTGACTTTATTTTAAAGGAAAAGAGTAACGTGAGAATCCCTCGGTGATTGAGATACAGCCGTTCCAATATTTTTCCAAAAAATGAGGTTGGTTTTTTACTCGTAGGTACACTAGGGAGTGGAACTACGATTGTGTTGTACGAAGCTTTTGGGTTTTTTGGTCCGGCTTGAAAAACCGTGACTTGATGACCAAGATCTACCAAATCTTCTGCGAGCATGAGCATGCTATGCTCTGCTCCACGGTTAATGATTCCCCCCGAAAGTAATGTTATCGCTATTTTCATTTTTTTTCCGCTTCCACTACCAATATCATGCCAAATAATGTGGGGAAAATAGAGAGAAATGGTCTATCCAACCGACGTCTTAATACCCCGATCGTTTTATTTATGATAAAGCCTGTTTGAGATAAGAGCGAGTGAAGTATTTTTTGATTAAAGAAACGGATATGTTCCCATGACCACGGAGGATTATCTAAACCCTCAGTTTTTGGTAACGAACCGCTACACAGCATATGTACACGATATCGCCAATAGGCTTGGTTGGGTGTAGATAAAATGACTTTTCCACCTGGTTTTAAAATTCGATATATTTCTTTAAGTGTCTTTTCTGGAAAAAAGAGATGTTCAATGTTATCTCCCCAGAAAACGATATCAAATGTGCTGTTTTTAAAAGGAAGAGGTTCCTCAACAGATCCAATAACTCCATCAATGCCGCGACGTTTTGCTTCTTTTATAGCGACCGGAGATATGTCAAATGCAATGACGTTGCAACCGCATTTTTTTTGGACATACTCGCCAACGATACTGCTCCCACATGCAAGATCTAGAACTTTTTTCCCGGCTGGAAATAGCGGGGGTAAGACCCAGTTTCTTTCATATCGCTCAAACTGTTCATTCCCTTCCC
>CAZKZW010000010.1:0-6100 GCA_964557365.1 uncultured Pseudomonadales bacterium
GTTTTCATGAGGTCATGATACCTTATTTTAGAAATTGTTTTTGTTGGTTTTTTAGACGAGTTTTAGTTTTTGATATATTTTCTGCAGCAGGTAATTTTTCCGGCATCGTGCCACCAAGGTCTTTGATGGTTTGGCGAACTTTTTTGCCGACATCGAAATGAGCTTGATTAGCTTTAGCTTCACCCTTGATCTGTTCGCGTCGGAGTTTGGCATCGGTTTGAGTGGCGCGAAAAAGATTGGCTGCTAGTTCTTCGCTGCCCATATGGTCAAGAATTTTTTGACTTGGTTTAAGCCGTTTCCTCTCATGAATTTCTTGCGTACTCATGCCATCATACAATCCCATATAGCCATAGTTGGTGAAGGTGCCATAATTTTTCACACCAGCCATACTGGCAGCTTCAGCGAGATGTTTGTTGTGGGTGGATACTTCATCTCGTAAATAAACACGTTTTTGATCTTCGGTTTGTTGTTCTAAAATCTCTTGTTTGCGTGTTTGGATGGCAAAGTAGGTTTGTCCGAGAGCTACAATTTCTTTGGATGGGTCAGCGTTTTGCATGATGAGATAACAAGCATATCGGGATAGATGAATATCAAGAATTTGACGTAACGCGCCCTTTCCTGCCGATATCATGTCGGTAACATCACCGAAATGATCTTTGGTTGATTGACCGCTATTTTTACATGCCTCTTTTGCCTTATTTATTACCGATTCGAAATTACGATAATCTGAATATCCTAATGTTTTTGCAAGTTTTCTTGCAGACCAGTAGTCTGATTGGTATTCATTTATTTGTTTGATTGATTCAAATATGGTTGGTGTATTATTTGTCATATTCCTTCCTCAATTTATTCAACATCGATACGTGTATGTATACCAAACAATACCCGAACCTGTCACTACTGAATTTGTGATAAAATTACTGTTGGCCATTCCTTGTATTACTCTAAATCGTCGTCTTTTGGTTCTTCTTTTTGGGTATTGAGATAATCTTCAAACGCGTCTTCAGTGTCATCAATTTCATCTGTGAGGTTGATTGGATCCGGCACTAATTTGTCGGACTCATCATCTTCTATGGGAGTTAGTTCTCCGAGTGACGTGCTTATCACCTTCATGCTAATCACCTCCTTTGAATAACCAAGGATTGATGATCACTTTCATTCTACACTGTGATGGCTATAGCGTGGTTTATCTATTTACAGCTACAAATACTGCGACGATAAACATAAGGACAATGGCAATAATCACACCAAGATTTTTATTTTTCATATACAACTAATCCAAATTGTTATCGGATAAATATACCTGCATGTCGTTGGAAATATCTGGAAAAACACTACCGTGTCCAATTGTCACCCAAGCAAGACCTGTCCGAACAAGTAAGTTTAAATCTTCGGATAAGATCATTTCAACCCATTTGTTAAATATCCCTCGTTCAATCTCGTCATCGAATCGAGGTTTAATTTTTTCGGACATATATAGTAATTATGATTGATAATTGGGTAATTGTATCATTCTTAAAAAGAAATAATTGCCTACTTTGGAGAATGCTACTAGCGGGGGCGGATAAAGATTTGGCAAGGATTGTCATCACCCCAACTGGGATAGGGGTCAATAATTTGTTGTGAAACAAATCCATGACGGATATAAAATTTTCTCGTGCGGGCATATCCGGGATCGGGATCAGTCTCGGCTAAGGTTTTTACCTCAATGAGGCTGCAGGATGAGGGTAATAATTTAATTGATTGAACCAATAATTCTGAACCAATGCCTTGGCCTTGATAGTCAGGATGAACTGCCAGCCAGACAATTTCGCAGGCTTCTAGATTGAGTTCGTGATAGACGATACAACCTACGATTAGGTCATTCACAAATGCACCGTAGCATATCCCCTCTTCCACACTCTTTCGCTGCTCTGCTGGATCCGCTCCACCAAAATAATGATCATTACTTTTAAGTAATGAAAGAATTCCTTCAGTGTCGTGAGTGAAATCAACGGTGATCATAAAAAATCCTGTGATTATTTTTAAGAACGCTAGCAGTGCTGAGAGTAAAAATACTTTTTTAATGTGGGAAGGTCCTGATAAAGACAGGCATTGATACCAAGCTGTGCAGCGCCATCAATGTTGATTTGGACATCATCGATAAAGATACATTCTTCGGGCATGGCATGGATCGTGTCCAAGACATTTTGATAGGCTTCTTGGTTTGGTTTTTTGAGATGTTGCTCATAGGAACGGAAGCAGCTATCAAACAATGCATCAATATCTTCTATCCACGGTGCGTCTCCTCGGCTGATATCGATAGCATCGGTGAGCAAATGAATTTGATAGTGTGGTTTTAGATTTTGAATGAACTTAACCAAGTCCCAATTAATCTGATCATGTTTCAGTGCATACCGTTGTTCCCATTGTTGATAGGCAGCGTCGATATCAACATCGATTTTCAACAAGTTTCGCACACGGTGGAGAAAATTTTTGGGAGTTTCGTAACCCGTGATGATATCGGTTTTATGTTCTGTCCACAGTTGAGTAATTGTCTCTTTAGGCATTTGAAGTATTTCAGCGAGATCGTCGGGAATGCCGGTGGTTTTCTTCCCCATACCTGCATCCGCACCCATGTCCAAAATCACTCCACCAAAATCGAAGATAATATGTTTGATCATAGTTGGATAATTTTATTCCACATATTCTATTTATATAGAGGCTGATTACTACATCTGAATATCAGATCTATTGGGTGGATTTTGATAGAAGTTCATATGTTCTGTTGTGGGAGGTAACGCATTAACAATCATAGTTACGATTAATCCCCTATCCAATGAACCGCGACAGTCATAACGTAAAAGAGGAACATTAGCCTCTTTAAATATTCGTTCAACTTCTTCATCTCGCGATATTCGATCTTCCCGTTCATGGGTGACATCATCCAGCTCTATTGCGAGAAGCGGTGAAATGTTTTGTTTATCACAGAAGACAAAATCAACAGATTTTTTGTCAATATGGTTGCGTGCTCCTGTCCAATTTTGGCTAACTATTTTTTCATTGAAGATGGTGGATAAATGAACTTGTGGAAAAATGTGATAGTACTGACCAAATGAGAGATCGAGAATGTCGAAGAATTGATGTTCAGTTTGTGTCATGAAGTATTCTCGGCGTTGATAGTGATACTCATTTGGATTGTTCGATTTTCCCCGCAAGTTTTGTGCGAACGATTCAATTACAGGTTTTAGTAAAGTCGTGGCCAGCATGAAGAGAAGACCATTTTTATTTCCGTAGGAATTGTATGATGTTCGTTTTTTCCGCGACATCAACTTGAAGATAATTATCAGCAACAGAATAGTAATGACCCACAAATAAATAGATATGTTGTCCATAGATTTAGAGTATCAGGTTGGAGATGGGATTGTATACTAACATCATGGTAACGAAGTCGGATTTTTTACTGTATTTGGAAGCGCCCATGCATCTGTGGGCGAAAGCACATGGACAGCTGACAGAAGTGACCCCTTCACTGTACGATCAGCATCTGATGAGGGAGGGTTACGCGGTAGAAAAATTGGCCAAAGAGTATGTGAAGCAGTTTGTGCTATCACAATACACTGAAGGTCAATTATGGTGGCAGCGCCAATTTGTGGATGGTGAGTTTGAAGCGATTGCGGATGCGGTCATCTACGATAGTGCGGAACACGCAATCGATATTTTTGAGATTAAATCATCTACCTCAATTCACAAAGAGCATTTGTATGATGCGACATTTCAGACATTGGTTTCGGAACGGTTTGCTGATGTCCGGCAAATACATATTTTGCATCTAAACAAAAACTATATGCGCGAAGGCGCGTTGGATTTACGGCAGTTATTTGTCGCTGACAACATTCGCGAGCAAGTGGAAGCAATGAAAGATGAAGTACGAAATTTACGCGAGCAAGCGCTGACGATAACCGGACACGATCAGTGCTTTGGAGTTGAAGTTTGTGCCAAGCCGGATGTCTGCCCTTCACTATCGCTTTGTCATCCCCTACTCCCTGAGCATCATATCTACACGATTCCGCGGATCAATGGGAAAAAATCAAGTGAATTGCGTGAGGATGGGATAGGGGCAATTGAAGAAATTCCAGATGATTATCCGTTAAGTCCTTTGCAACGAAACTATGTGACGGCAGTCAAAACTGGCCAACCGATTATCAAAGAAAAAGCGATTGCCAAACGATTAGCGGAGCTTACGTACCCGATTCATTTTTTGGATTATGAAACGTACAACTCAGCCGTACCTTTGTTTGACCGGTATCATCCGCAGCAGTGTATGACGTTTCAGTATTCTTTACATGTGTTTGATTCCCCTACCAGTGAGCCAAAGCACTATGAATATATATGTACGGATCAAAGTGATCCAGCTGCGGGTTTGCTTCATCATTTGCGGGAGGATATGGCAGATACCGGGTCGGTGGTGGTGTGGAATAAAGGATTTGAAGGTGGACGGAATAGTGAGATGGGGCAACTGTATCCGGAATACGAAACATTTCTGCTCAGCGTGAATGAGCGGCTGTTTGACTTGATGGAGATTTTTTCCAAAGGGCTGTATGTTGATGCTCGCTGTCACGGAAGTGCTTCAATCAAAAAAGTATTGCCCGTGTTGGTCCCCTCTTTGTCCTATGACAATATGGCAATCGGTAAAGGTGATATGGCCATGATTTCCTGGTGGAATATGGTGTCCGTCCAAGGTGGATCGCAAAAAATCAAAGAAGATCTTTTGCGATACTGCGCTCTCGACACCTGGGCCATGGTGGAGATTTGGAAGGTGTTACAAAGACTACCTAGGAAGTAGATCATTTCCGAGGTGTCCCTCCATAGGCGGGCAGGCTTGAGAAAACCACCCTTGGGGTGAAATACTTTGTGAAAAGTGAAGATTTAAACTAGATAAATAGTTCCCACTTATTCTCGTAATATTTAGCTAGTGGAACGAAGTAATCATATTTTTCATCTAATCCTATACGAAATGCTCTATCGTCCGAGTGTACGCAATTTCCGGATTTATCAAGATACCGTTGATGCTCATTTAATACAGCTCTCACAACTACTTCATTTGGTAAAAGAAAAAAACTAAATTTTCCCAATTCCTTATCCATTAATACAAATGCATATATTAGTATCTCGTCTTGAATTTCTAAATGCTTCACATTCATTTGCCAACGAATCGTTCGTCCGTATATGTCTTCAAGATTCCCGCTCATGATTGATGTTGTTTTTACCTGCACCCTATACATTTTTTGAGATATAGGATTAGACACTATAATGTCAATTCCTTTTGTATTTCTGAGTGTCATACTTGCATCCAGCCCGTGTAAAGCTAGTTGCGCCATGACGGCATATTCTCCAGCAATTGCAGTATGAATCTTGCTCATATCTTATATATTGACTTGTTTAAATATGGTTATCAACCTAGGAAATCTAAGAGGAATCTAAGAGTAGTAGTCCCATTTTTACTTCTCTTCTGTAATTTTTTTATATCAAGTTTATTTCCTTCATGCTTCGATAGTCATGATTGGAAATTACTATGTGATCGGCGATAGAAATACCGAGGATTTTTCCCGCTTCAATTAATCGCTTTGTCGTTTCAACATCTTCACCTGATGGTGTCGGGTCGCTCGAGGGGTGGTTGTGAGCAAGGACAACATGAGATGCGTGATGAAGTAAAGCTTTAACAAAAACTTCTCTTGGATGAACAATGCTTACGTTGATAGTTCCAATAGAAACATCATCGTAGATAAGGTTATTTTTTGTATCTAAGAATAAAACGACGAAATGTTCTTTTTTCTCGTTTCCAATTTTTTCCCGTAGGAATTCATAAACCATTCTTGGAGTATTTAATAATTTCTTTGGGTCAATTTTTTCTTTCGCGTATCGTTCTGCAAGAGATTTAAATAATTTAATTCCAAAAGAATTTGAAGGACCAATACCATAAATTTGTTCAAGTTCATCACCTGAAGCATTTAATGTTCCAACTAGTCCACCAAATTCTTTAATAGCTTCTTTTGCGGGTTGTTTGCAATCTTTTCGGGGAGTTCCAAGTGTTAATAAAAGCTCAATTACTTCATAATCT
>CAZKZW010000010.1:6110-20043 GCA_964557365.1 uncultured Pseudomonadales bacterium
TGGCCATTAACAGATTTATTTTTTAAATCTGCCCTCATATTTATTCCGAGCTAAATGGTTTTTCAGTTTTATGGAATAGTCGTTTTTTGAAGTATTCTTGGGTGCCTGGATCAGTGCAATAGATATAGCACCCCTTCATTCCTCGTGACATTAATACCCGATAAATATTTTTTACGTATTTATCAAAATCACCCTGCGACCTTCTTAACATAGGATCTGCTGTAGCAGACACATTTCCTTCAAGTTTATCTGTTTCAGAGTTGTATTTAAGATCATTGCCGATTATTACTCCTATATAATCAAATTCGAATCCCTGCGCGGTATATATACAGCCAACCTGTTTAATACCTTCTGGTTTATATGCCCATTCGTACCATTTCGCATATCCTTTTGGTGGCGTGACTTTATCATGAGTTTCCCAAGGCATAGCAAAATTGCCAATAACAACATCCTTAACAAGTTCACCATTTGAATCTAATTTCTGAGACCATGGCCAACAAAAACCAGCTACTATACGTGAGAAGTTTCCTTTACCTGGGTATTTTCGTACTCCCTCAGCTTCTTTTTCAAGGAGGGCAGAATACAATGATTGAGGATCGTTAAATACTTTAAAGTCGTATTTATCTGTTTCTGTTAAGAGTAATTCTTGATTTCCATATCCCAAAGTCGACTCGAGCCAATTTAAATAATTGTTTGAACCCATGCACCTAAATTGTGTTTCTAGTATTACTTCGTCAATTGAACAACCAAATTTTTTCGCTGTTTCTCTGATGAGCTCAGCACTTCCGATTTCTAGAGATCTAATATTTTGTAAATCATCAATAAAAAAAACAGATGTTTTTGCGAATCGGATAATTTGATCAATTTGAGGCATGTCGGTTCTATCGGTAGCTTTAGTAAATTGATTGTTGCTGGTTTTACCAATTCTATGTGCTGCATCGATTAATACTAAATCACCTTCATTTTCTTTAACTTTCGAAGGGATAAATCGATTCAAATTTGATATTAATTTCTCTGCATCATGACCGACTAAATTTGATATTCCACTAACGAATGGCTTTGATTTACACGCATAAAAAACTTTAATTTTCTTTTTTGCCGCTTCGGCTAAAAGATTTAACGCGATAACTGACTTGCCAGTTCCTGGTCCTCCATGAACAATAACGACTGCTTTATTATTATTTTTTTGAGTTTTTCTAATTTTTGACCATATTAAGTTTTTTGCCACGAGTTGTTCATTTAATAATGAAAAGACAACCTTGTTAGATATTATTTTTGATACATTCTCCAACAACTTTTTCGATGGAATAATTTCACTTTGCATGAATCGATTAAATACTTCGAAACCATCACCTTTAGATAAAAGAGATTTAATTTTATTAGCAAGAAATACCGTATCTTCATCCGTGTACACAGGATAATCTTTTAAGATTTGCTCATACACTGGAGCAAATAATCCTTCACCATCAATTTTTTTATAATTGTGACAATATGAACAACTAAAAAGAATTAACGGTTTTTCTTTATCAAATTCAGCTATGAATGATTTCAAATATTCGTCATACCCTTTTGTTTGTTGAGCTGGATGAGGAACAGTTCGATTACCCCTACCTGTGAATGTTTCGACAAAATTCCCCTCATCTTCAAGCGGTTGGACACTTGTCCATTGTTTCAATTCAAATAGAACTATATTGTCGGTGTTTGATTCGTCTTTGCCAAATAATAGACAGTCAATTCTATTTTGGTTATATGGGATTTCATATTCGAGAGCGACATGAATATTTTTTAAGTTAACGATTTCGATAAGATCTTTTATTTTTGGTAAAGAATGTCGCCATGAATTTTCTTCACTAGGATGCACTTCTCTAACAAATGATGCTTTAAATGCATCGGTCATTATATTTGTTAGTTTATTTTCTCGAATATTCTTTAGAAATGTTTCAGAATCAGATTGGTATATTAATGCCATAGTTACAGACTGTTATATTTTGTATGCTTACCTTTTGATTTTTCGACGGGATATTTTTGATCACTTAGTTTTAGTTTTGACTTAAGTGCTTCGGACAGATCAATATTTGTTTCGTTGGCTAATAGCAATAGATAATTAAGAACGTCAGCCAGTTCGTGGGAAAATTCTCCTTTGTGTTTTTCGAGATGTTCTTTTATCTCGTCCTCATTTTTCCACTGGAAATGTTCGAGCACTTCGCCAGCTTCAAGAACAAGTGATTCAGCTAGATTTCTTGGAGTGTGGAATTGCTTCCAATCTCGTTTGTCTCGAAAATCAACAATTAACTTTTGTAGATCAGACAAATTATTATTCATACTTCGTCATTCTAGCACTGGGATTCAGAGAGATGGTAGGAAGAAATACTGAGGGAGGTCGGGTGGGAATTTATTTGTATGGATCCTCGACCCGCCTTGTCGGCGAGGCAGGTGCAACGCTGATGGCCTCCTCGAGGATGACGAGGATTGATATTGGTTTGACCGCTTGTATATAATTTGGTTTGTTAACCCAGTTGGTCACTGTTTCATGCCACTGGGTTTATTGTTTGTCTTTGAGATTTTCGACTCCCCTATCGATCAGTTTTTCTCGGGGACGTAAGTGTTTAGGTAGATCTTTTATAGACATATCCTCCTTCGCCAAGGCTTCGGAAGGACGCGGTTGCCTTGGATTTGACTTTGTGGGTATAATTAAGTTGACAAGTAAATCCTTATGCGTGGGCTTCCGGATGGTGGCTCGTAAATAGCGCATAGGGTTTTGTTTTATTTAGGGGAATAATGGGTTTTCCTCAATAATTTTTTGTTTGATAATGTCGATATACGTTTTGTCGTTGTGTTCAATTTTGCGATATATTGCCCATGAAATGAAATCCACTGCTTGAAGAGATTTGTTCGTCTGTGACGGTTCGATAGTGATGGTGATGCTCAGTTTATGGTGTAGAGAAATTTGGTTTTTTAAATAGCGCTTAAAATTCTCGTTTAAGAACTTGTTTGTTTCTCGTCGTGAGGCAACGAGTTGAATTGGCTGATTGGTGGGAATTATTTTCTTGGAGTAGATTCGATCGAGTAATATATTTGTGACATAGTTGTAAAGGACGTGAACTTCATTTTTTAATGTGGCATACACCTTACTTTTATTAAGATAGATGTACATGATTGATATGTTTTCCTCACTCAACAGTTTAAGAAGAAGCGCTCTTGTCTTGGGTTTTTCTTTTATGGCATGTAGATATCCCACGTGTGTTTGTTTAACTTTGAGAGGTAGAGATTTGAAGACCTTCCTGATGATTTTATCGAGTCGGTTTTGATTTTCGATAAACAAAAATGTAACTATGAAAAATTTTGAGTTTTGCTTGTTTTGATCAAAACCAAGATCTCCGCTTTCATCCATGAAAATGTATGCCATACATTAATCGTATCATTAATTTATGTTTAAGTGACTAGAATACTACGCAGTAGTAGGTATTAGTTTCCCATGACGGTGATGAAGCCCTTGTTCTTACTTTCGGCGTTGCGGCAGATTTTGGAAGTCTTCAATTGCAAGGTGTACTCCCCTGCTTCGAAATCGCGATTGATGAGATCATCGCCGGCGACACACCATTGTTTTTGATAGGGGGTCGCAACCTTGGCGAGATAATGCACCTGATTTGATGACTTGTTTATCTTTGATGATTTCATACGGTAAGGTGACTTCTTTACTGTCCCAGGAATACCAAGTGGAAATTTTGGTAATGAAGGATTTTTTGGTGAGCTTGAATTCGGAATTGTCGCCCATGCTACAGCCGCCGATGTTGCCTACCTTATATAGTTCAGTGTCGGCAGATACAGGTGTAACAGGATCGATAGTGGGGGTGGATTTTGGTGTGGTGGTCGGTGAAGTTATGAGTATGAGTCCTGGTAATTCAACTTTACCTTAATGTAACACAAGCGGAACAACAAGGTGTCGTGATATCTGCTAGAATTTGGATAAATCAGGGAATCCATATATGTTACGAAAAGATTGTTTGGAAAGTGAAGAGACGATATCTTTGATGGATAATGGCCCCGATATTGTGAAGAATGTGAACGGTTTTGATAATTTTTATTGTGCTCAAAAAAATATTGGTGATGAAACATGGAAGCCGTTTGGATTTCGACGAGATGGTCTTCCGTGGATCAAGCCGCTACCATCTCCGGATGTGCCGGATTTTCCTGCTCATGCTTTACTTGATGCATTGGATAAATCGATCCAAGTGTGTGCTATAGAAAATGCTGATAGTCCACGGATTGTCCCCTATCTTCAAGAAAATGAAGGTAAGATGAACGCTTTGTTGTTAATCTTTTCCGTCGGACAAATTGAAGATTTGCGGCGGGTGATCTTGCAGTTACAGGATCAGTAAGAATTTCCGGTTGGATTATTTTTTGATTTTTTCCCAGGGAAATTGGTCACGGCCGAAGTGGCCGTAGCTGGCAGTATCCCGGTAGATTGGTTGGCGAAGATGGAGACCATTGATGATGCCGGCGACAGATAAATCCAGCAATGAGGCGGCGAAATCCCTGATGACTTTATCGCTTTTTGTGGCGGTGCCAAAGGTTTCAAATTGGTGCATGACTGGAGCCTTGGCGCCGATGAAATAAGCCAGAGCTACTTCACATTCGGTGGCAAGACCAGCGGCGACAATATTTTTGGCAAGGTATCGAGCGGCATACGCGCCAGACCGGTCAACTTTAGTGACATCTTTGCCGGAAAAGGCTCCCCCACCTACCCTGGCATATCCCCCATAGGTGTCGACCACAATTTTGCGTCCCGTGACACCGGTGTCAGATGCTGGTCCGGGAATATACCAGCAACCTGTCCCATTCACGATAAGTTGCCGTTCGGGAAAGGTGAACTGATATTTTTCCAAAATAGGCGTGACTACGTGGCGATAGATATCGTGTGATAGTTCTGATTGAGTAATTGATTCTTGGTGAGGTACGGCAATGACGACTGATTCAATTCCGGTGGGCTGACCGTGGTCATACGCAGCGGTGACTTGGGCTTTGCCGTCGGGACGGATATAGGGAATGGTGCTGGCGATACGGGCTGTATCAATGGCGGCGGTCAATTCATGAGCGAGTTGTATGGGTAGGGGCATATATGCAGGAGTTTGGGTACAGGCATAGCCAAACATCATACCTTGATCCCCTGCCCCATCTTCGTCCACTCCCTGGGAGATTTCTGGACTTTGTTCATGAATGTGGATGTCGATTTTTGCTTCAGGGGTGAAACGGAAATGGGGGTCGGTATATCCTAAATCATGAATTATATTTTTAGCGATAGCTGAATAATCCAGTTTGGCGGTGGTGGTGACTTCACCAGCGAGGGCGACAAAATTTTCTGTGACCATGGTCTCTACTGCCACACGCGAATGTGGATCTTGCTCATAGGCAGCATCGACAATACTATCGGAAATGGCATCACACACTTTGTCGGGATGTCCCGCGCACACAGATTCAGACGCAAACGAATGGAAGTTCATGTTTCCACCTTTCGTTAAATGGTAGCTAATCTTTCCCACCTCATCGGCGGGCTGGATGAAGCACCGTGAATTGCTCTCGGTTGCTGAGTAGTCTCGTAAACGAGCCAGGACTCATGGACTACTGCTCTTGATTAAGAGTTAGTATAGCTATCATATTTGCCTGTTGGAAGAGTGTCTTTTTCGATCCTATAACATTGACTCTTGAGGTTTTTGATGGTATATTTTCTTTTTCTGGTACTGATTTATACGTATAGATATAATTTGGCTGAAAAAATCATTTAGGATAAATTACATGCAGCTTGAAAATTTATTACAGTCACAAGTTGATCATTGTCCTGAAAAGATCGCTGTTGTCGATAAAGGTGTTGAATATACCTATGAGGCAATATACCAGAATGCAGTGTCACTTTCTAATACATTGCGTGAAAATATATCAGATGTAAATTCACCAATATCTCTTGCGTTCGATCCTTCTGTTGAGGGGGTTGTCTCGACGTATGCATGCATCATTTCTCATTTTGTATTCGTGCCCATATCACCAAAAGAGAGTATTGATAGTATTTGTGATATTCTGGCTAGAACAAAGTCAGATGTTGTTGTTTCAAACACACATTTTCCTGAGACATCAAAAATTGAAGCTATACGTGTGAGTATGCAACGCGATTATGAAAAGAAAGTACATAATCTAGCAAGTGCGTTTTCAATGAATGATGAAGCGGCAATTTTATTTACTTCGGGTTCAAATGGGAAGTCTAAGGGAGTAGTAATTCCAAAAATAGGTTGGGAAGGGATGGTGGATACTTGGGAAAAAGAAGTTGGTATATCTAAGTATAATCAGTTCTTGGTAATGTCAGGTTTTAATTTTAGTGGTTTTTTTGACGATATGTTTATGTGTCATTTTTCTGGTGGCACGATGCATATATGTGACGAAACAACAAAGCGAAGTATTAACCGATTGGCCAAATATATCCGTGATAATGAAATTGATTTTTTAGATTTGACTCCAGCCTATGTTAGGCAAATCAATCGTTATTTAACCAAACGTCCAGATTTTTTACAACGCGAATCTCTTGTGGTTGTTGGCTCAGAATCATGGTTTGTTGAGGACATGCTGACTTTGAAGGATCTGTGTCCGCAGGCTAGAGTTATGAGTTCATACGGTTTAACCGAAGCAGTGATTGATAGCGGAGTATATTGGGCAGATGAAGTTCAAAATGTGTTGGATACTAAGGAACTAGTTCCAATTGGGTATCCATTTGGCGAAACTGAATTTATTATTCTGGATGATAAAAATAAGCGCGTAGAGGCCGACGAAGAGGGAGAACTTTGTATTGCTTCAAAAGGGTTAGCATCAGGATATATTGACTCTACTTCAGCAAAAAACTTTGACTGGTATGACGGCAAACGCATTGTTCGAACAGGTGATCTTGTAGTTCAGAATTCTGAAGGTCTAACAAAACTAATTGGACGAAAAGATCATTTGGTGAAAATGCATGGAAGGAGAATTGATCTAAAACACATTGAAAAAAGTATTCTTGATATGAAGTTTGGAGTAGAAGATATTGCCTTCTTACCTTACGGAAAAGATAATTTGGGCAATCTAACATGTTTTATATGTTTAAATAAAAGTATTAGCCATGTTTCGAGCGAAGAAATTCTAAATAAAATTCAGGAAATAACGAGTCTTCCAACAATTCCAGTCGATTTCAAATATCTTGAAAAAATTCCTCGAAAGGAGGATGGAAAGACAGACTATTCAGCTCTAAGAGGTTTGCTTCAAGATCATTCGTCTTTATCATTACACACGAATGATGATTCAGTTTCTGATGCAAATTTACGTTTATATAAAAATATTTTCTGTGAATATTTAGGAAATGATTTTGATGAGAACAAGGATATATTTCTTCAAGGAGCTGATTCGCTAATGGTTGAAGAGATAATTGTAAATTTTGAAAGAGAGACGGGAATAGTCATTCCATATGAATCTTTTTACCATGAAAGAAGTTTTTACAAGATAATTTCATCATTAAATGTGAAGCTAGAACAAGGTTGTCTGTCGACGCGGTTAACCGTAGATGATTTGCGCGGCGATTATAGTATCCCCTCAGCTATTTGTAATCATGATTTTGAATTAACTCGGCAGGAAGAGTTTCAAATAAGCGAAATGAATCATACGTTGCTAACAGGGAGTACCGGGTTTCTTGGGATACATATATTGCATGAATTATTAGTCAATCAAGAAGCAGAAGCGCATTGTCTAGTAAGAGCTCAAAGTGTTGAAAGTGCACTTAACAGACTTAAGGAAAAGTGGACATCGTATTTTAATACTTCTTTTCCAGCAAAAAAATGTCACATTGTTTTAGGGGATTTTACGAAACCAGGTTTAGGTATGGAACAAGATAAGTATAATTCGTTATCTTCAGATATATCAGGAGTAATTCACGCTGGATATTGGATAAACTTTTTATTGGATTACCATTCACTTAAGGATGAAAATGTTGGAGGTCTTGACAACATACTGCTCTTTGCATCTCAGGGAAAGCCTAAGCCGCTCATTTTTGTTTCATCTTCAAGTGCTTCACTAATCAAACCTCAAGATTTTCTATCCGATTACGATGGGTATGAATTGACTAAGTATGTTAATGAAAGGAAATTGGAAAATTATGGACAAATGGGTTATCCATACGCAATAGTTTCTCCTGCCATAATAACACCTCCGGTTGAGAATCCGGTATTTTCTCGAAAAGATTTTTTTTGGAGTTTTATTCAGTCATGTGTGATGGCAGGATCGGTTCCTGATATAGATTGGTTGGCTGATTTAGTGCCTGTGACAGGTTTGTCAGAAATTTTATGTTCTCGCAATTATGTATCGGGGCAGAAAGTAATAGTAACTAATGAACAACCGCTGGTGATTGGTGATATTCAAAATGCTATTAGTTACATTTATAGTAAAAGTGTTAAAAAATTGCCTTTCGATCAGTGGTTAGACGCTGTTAGGCATGAATCCATAACTCAACAACTACCACTTCAACAGTTTATAAGTGGTCTTGAATTAAAAGGCTCATCCTTTTTTGATTCTGGGTCAAAAACATATCCATCTAAAATAACTACAGTCTCATCATTCAGTTCAAGTAAGGAATTATTACTTCATTATCTTCAAGCGCTGAAGGTTTAATTAACTAGTCGTAAAAATTTCTATTCCAGGCATGTTGTTGCAATTTGGCCAGCATTTCTGGTTCAAATGGGGGCAAGTCAGCCACTTCACTATTACTGATCGCATGATTGGCATTCCGCATACCTGGAATGGTGGAACTGATTTGGGGATAGGAAAGAATAAATCGTAATGCAAGCTCAGGAATAGTTTTAATATTCTCACCATCAACGAACGGCAACAATTGCTGAATATGTTGTTCTAATTCCAACAGACGTGATGGAGAGAAGTAGGTTTGGCGAAAATCTCCATCAGGAAAACGAGTGTTGGGGGTGAATTTACCCGTTAATCCGCCTTCGTCTAACGGGACGCGGGCAACGACCCCAACCCCCTCTTGTTCAGCCTGGGTGAAAAGCGACTCAATAGGTGCTTGATAAAACAAATTAAAAATTGTCATCAACACAGAAATTCTTCCCGTTTTGCAGGCAGCTAATCCATTGGTGGGTTCAAAGTCGTTGGTGGATATACCCCAGTATTTGACTTTTCCTGCTTGGGTTAAGGCAGTAATCGTTTCCTGCCATTCGGATTCGTTGGCCCATTCGTCTTCCCACACATGGAAATACATGAGATCAAGATATTCTCGATGCAAGGCTTGTAGGCTTTGGTTGACTTGATCAATAATATGTTGTTTTGGAAATGCGTACTGAATCGGAATTCCTTTCATCCCCGACCATTCTTGATTGAGGGGAGGAATTTTGGAAGCAACAATGACTGATTGATGGGAATTGTGTGTGAGAATGTCACCTAGCCATGCTTCAGCTAGGCCGTTGCCATAAATCCGAGCAGTATCTATGAAATTTACTCCTCTATCCATCGCGGTGAGTAGAGCGCGTTCACTTTCGGTTTTGGTGGCGCCTACCCATGAATCGGGATCATTGGCAAATCCCCATGTCCCATATCCAACAACAGAAATATTTAAGTTTGTGGTACCCAGTTGTTTATATTGCATGCTTTTATAGTAGCATAGACATGGATCTTAAATTTTTATTGACGGTAACACAAATGCATACGAACTTCTTTTCTTTCAGCGCGAAAACGCATTTTGATTTAGGCAAAGGTATTGGAGAGACTTTTCGTCCTCAGGCAAGAGAAGTGTTTGAAAAGGAAGTTTCGAAAAGTAGTTGGGGAAAACGAAAACGGATAGCAAATCAATTACTGCCATATGCTCTTCAATATTTTCCACGTTATGTCGATGAGTTACGTGGATATTCAGTTGGAGCAAACATAAGCTTTAGTGATTTTTGGGTTATAAGCTTGGAAGATGATGTTCCTTCGAGTGGGACTAAATCTAGTGCAAAATGCACAACGATAGTGACTAGTGACGGCTTTCTTATTGGGCATAATGAAGATCAATACAGTCCTGGATTGGAAAATAGTATTTGTGTTGTTAAAAAAACAATTAATGACTTTTCGACACTTGAAATATTTTACTTCAATACTTTGGGTGGAAATTCGGTGGGATGCAACTCATATGGTTATATTCATTCGGTAAATACTTTGTTATATACGCAAAAACAAATTGGTTTACCGAAGAATTTTATTGCTCGGTTTCTTTTGGATACTAATAATCCAGGATGCGACATTGATACACTAAAGAATATGAAGAGAGCGTCTGGATATAATCACACGATAATAAGTGATAGAGGGCACGTGCTAAATGTAGAATGCACGAGTAAGCAGATAAAAATGCGAAAACCAACATTACCTTTTGTTCATACAAACCATCGTCTTATAGGAGGGAGAACGAGTGTTTTAGGACGAGATATATATGGAACATCTTCACGTTTACAGGTGGCGCAGCGTAAAGTTAAGAGATTGATTTCTGAGCAGAAACTACAAAATATTTTAGGTGATACATCGATTGGAAAAGATAAGAGTATATTTAACGAACGAACGATCGCAAGAATAACAATGGATGTTAGAACACGAAAAATGAACATTTGGTTACTGAGAGAGAAGGATGAGGGTTGGGTCACTTACAGTTACTAAACAGAAGGTAGGAAAATTATTTACGCAGTGTTGTTGGTAGAACAGATTGAGAGTGCGCAATTATGCTGCACATATGTTTCAATAACGGAGATTCTGATCCTATAACATTGATTCTTGAGGTGGCTTCTGGTATAGTAGCTTGATATTTTTGCTGGCTTCAGACAATTGCTGTATGAAATCGGCAGATTTTTGTTTTTTTGCACGTTAACATGGGGAACTATTTTTTTTCGTCAAAGGGTCCGTTGCGGAGATATATCGTTGTCTTCGGAACGGACTCTTTGAAGAGAGTACTCAAAACATTACTGGAGATAGACGAAATGGAAGAAACGCTGGAAAGTCTGAATATGAAATTGAATCATTTCCGAAAATATATTTGTGGCACAGTTCATAATGACACTGATCATATTTTTGATCCATCAGCTGCTTCACCCGTTGTATGTGGAAAATGTAGTTTCATTAAACCGAATTCAGGAGTACTAGGTGATATTGAGTATGCATTTATTGGCATGTATTGTGCATTTTTTGAATATGTATATGTGTATATGGTTGATAATGATCTTTCTGTCATATCAACAATGGAAATTGGATCATTTTTACTTCGTGGTGTCCTGGAGGATGAAAATTTAAAAGAGGTGGATAGATACATTAATTCGATCGAACAATGGTTGTCTATAAATCGTAATACGATTGCAAACGAGGTGAAGGAGTATGTCCCACGAGATTTGGTTGAAAATCGATTGAAACTAGTTAAGATGATCCGTAATTACTTCATCGTGGGCTTTCCTCATAATGAGGATAACGTTGTCACAATTGTAATTAAGAAATCAGATGGTCCTTGGGATAAAGCACATTTGAATTAGACTTTATTTTCAGGAAAGAATTCGATTCGACAAGATGGTATAGAGAGAGGAATGGATATGGATCTTCAAATAAAAACGTTTGTTGTCGGTAGGAATATTATTGAACAAAGTATGCTGCTGCTGTTAAGTCATAAAAATTTTACAATAAACAATCTTGACTACAGAAATGCATATGATGGTCTTAATAAGTATCGGAAAAATTTTAAGTCAGAAGAACAAGAGATTAAAATTGAGATGGCTCAGGTGATTTTTTCTGACAGTATCAAATCAGAAATTCTCATTGACGATCCATCGGGATTCAAGGTCACAAAATATGTTGTTACATTGCCTCAATTGTTTGAATTAGTTCAGCTGTGCACCTGGGATCATGCAAAAAGTACAAGTGTTTCTGTCTCTGGTGTCAATCCTGCCCGAGGTTATGTATCTCAAATCAGATTAATGTTTGGAAACATAATTAGTTTTTTGAAGCAAGACAACAAGAATGAAGTTACATTCATTTATTATCAATGGGATAAGCAATATTTACGGGTTTCTGTTACACTGACAAATGATTAGTGAGTAAGGAAAAAAGATAGTTCATGGATATCCATGATTTTGTTCTTCACGAACAAGATCCCCATGTTAACTGTCTTTTTCATTTTTCAACAGGTGCCAGTTAATGAGAATGGTTGGAGCTGAGAGACAATTGGCAATGAGAAGAGCGTGAGTGGAGCCGAATTTGTCGGCTAAGAACCCCAAAAAAATGGCAAAGACTCCAAAAGCGAGGCTGCCCATGAATGAGGTAAGAGAACCCATGGTGGCCCGCTCACCATCGGTGAATTCTGTTTGCATAAGTTTACTTTTAGCTACTTCGGTGACACCAAAAAGAAGTGATGAGGAGGACATGAGAATGGGTGAGAAAACATTGGCCATCAGTAAAGAAATGACATCGGTGACTCGACTGTATACTTTGTCGATAAGCAGAAGTTTTAGTGCTCCATATTTTTTAATTAGTTTGCCGCTAAACCAGTAGCTTGCAGCAGCTCCAAGACTAGATAATACTTTGGCAAATCCGACCGCCCATATAGGCCAGAGTGTGTTGACGAAGGCAGAATTAAACTGATAGCTTGATTCACTTATAGCGAAACTTATAGTATTGTTGGTGGTTAAGAGACGTAATTTCTTGTTTGACCAGACTGTTTTGATAGCGGTGCCAAGGTGGGCATAAATGTTGGTACTCTTGTTGTGGCGTATTGACGGTTCGATGATGTTGAACGCGATAACAAGACAAAATATTTTGGGAATTACTGACAGCCAAATAACCGCGGGTAATGACCATATAGCAACAATTCCACCCATAATGATGGCAATCGCTGCGGCGACCTGAAACATAGCACTGGTTTTGCCTAGGTAATGATCATATTCTTCTTTTAATCCATGATCTTGCAATGTTTCGTACAAGAGAGCTTCATTGTTACCGCTATACCAGGCAAGTTGCAACCCTTCGAAGAGAGCACCAATAAATAGGATGAGATAATTTTGACCAAGGGCATAAAATACTACCGCGAGTGTGGAGCATATGGTTCCCGCAATCATGGTTTTTTTGCGGCCAAGGTAATCGGAAAAAATGCCGGTAGGTACTTCAAATAACGCTGATGAAACCATGGTGACAGAGTACAGACTCATGGCCAGGACATAAGACCCTGTGATTTGTGCAAAATAGATGACCAAGATGGCACTGAATAAACTGAAGTCAGTGAAAAAATTAAATAATGCTAATAGTCGGATATTTCGATGCATAGAAGTAGATTATATCCTGCGGGAGTCGTATGCCCAATGGAGTAAGGCTTGGCGTTGACGCCGATGACATGATTCATCAAAGGGAAGACAGTGGTTTTTGATTTGAGTGACGTGCCGACGCATAGCGAGCCATCGTTTGATTTGACGTTCATCATCAGGATGACGTCGACCCATGTAGTAGCGGCAATACCACTGGAACCAACCACGGGGATCATCGGGATGAAGCCAGCCTTTGGCTTGCCACACAGATAATGGTTGACTGGCCGAGACACCAAAATAGTTGAGTGATGGATCACTCTTTTGAGGCGACAATTTGGCATGAGTAAACCACTCTTTGGGAAATTCTTTTTCGCAATCGGTCATGTATTTGCCGCCAAAAATCCCCATGGCTAATAATTCTGGTGGAGTTAATTTGGGAGTGAATCGGGGATCATAGTGCTCCCCTATCGGTTCGGTCCTGGTGTAGACATAACCCTGCTGCATGCGGTCATTGACGACGACGGTGGTCATACTTTTTTTGGAGGAAGTGGAATAAAGATACTGGTTTGACGTTTGTACGTTTCCCAGTCAGGTCGACCGGCATACTTCTTTTC
>CAZKZW010000010.1:20143-22376 GCA_964557365.1 uncultured Pseudomonadales bacterium
TACTGGTTTGACGTTTGTACGTTTCCCAGTCAGGTCGACCGGCATACTTCTTTTCCAACAGTGGAACACCAGAAACAAAGAGAATAAGAAACGTAATGAGTGATGGTCCAATAATGGTAAACCACGCATGAGGGAGTGATGTAGCGAGAATAAAAATACCCCACCATTGGGTGACTTCGCCAAAATAATTGGGGTGACGCGTGTATCGCCAAAGACCAGTGGTTATGAGTTTGCCTTTGTTGGCAGGATTTGAAATGTGTTTTTTAAGTTGTGAATCGCCAACAGTTTCAAAATAAAATCCAAGGAGCCACATGCAGAGTCCAACACTCATGAATGGATGAAGTGATCCGGCAGCGCGGAGAATAATGAACAATACGGGGAGAAAAATAATGTAGAGAAAAAACCCTTGGAGCAAAAAGACTTGAAGGTAAGACCGGAGATAAAACCATCTCCCCCACTCCGTTCTCCAAGTTTGATAGCGAAAATCTTCTGGTTTTTTCCAGTTGCGGCGAGTGACATGGAAGCTTAGGCGCAGTCCCCAAATGGTGACGAGTGAGATGACTAAAAGACTGAGGGGGTGAAAATTTGCAGATCGAATCAAGGTGATCCAAGCCAAGAACACAAATCCAAGTCCCCAAGCCGTATCGGCTACATCATTGCGACGGAATATGATTGAGATAATAAACCACGAAGTCATGTAGGCAAGAAGAATCAAGGCAATGGCTAGTGCGGGGTTCATACACCAAACTTCTTGGCTAGGAAAAAGGTGATGATCGACACGCTACTGGAAATGGACATACCCCACACAAGATCAATGATGGTGACGATAAGTGGCCAGTTTTTAAGTGTGGCGAGATTGGTGAGATCGTAGGTGGCGTAGGTCATGAGACCAAAGAGGAGGCCAAAAATCAATGCATGGGTCCAGGAATTTTTTTCGAGAGCTGGTGAGATGACAAAGAGAATGATGCCGGCAATAAATAGGAGATAAAAAATCAACGCCGCTGCCCAATTGGGAGTTGGGCTCATGATAAAGCCAAGGTGTTTACTGTAAAAGTTTTTAGCTATGAGGCCGAGCCACGCAATATCGATTAGGAAAAAGACAGGGAATGTAACCGCATAGAGTTTGAGAAAGTTGATCATAACCACATCCTAGCATATATAGAATGTTTAATTTTCTTAATATGAAAAAAGCCTGTGTGCAAATTAATTTTCATTCGATACAATGAAACATAATATGGCTCGAAATTCTGAATTTCCGGATAGAGCTGCCCATGTACTGAAACAATTTTTTAGTGGTCCTGATGCATATGATAATGCAATGCAATCGGTAATGTGCGTTTTGGCTGAAAATCCTGATTTATCAATGGCTCAATTATTTGGTCAAGTGGCTTTTTTGAGAGGAAAAGGAAAATCACATTGTTCAGGTGCAATTGAGGGAGAGATGAAGGATTCTTGAGTGGGTAGATTATCTTTTGCGAAATGTGTCTTTGTGAACTTTTGATTTTTGTTGCATGAATTCATCTTCAGGAAAGTGAATTTTTTTTGGGAAAGAAGCATTTTGGTGAGTTTTGGGTAATGTTTTGACTGTTTCAAGGGGAAGATCGGCTTTGAGTTCCACCCTCAATCCCCCGCCCCGTTCTGATTGTGTTGCGCGTCGAGCGTGTAGTTCTCCATCTAATCCAACATCGATTTTTTGTGCAGTAGCTCTGACTTGAGGAGGTAAATCAAGAATTTCTTGGAGAACTTTGACGGTTCCTGATGGACGCAGGAATTCATTGCCGATAATTACGGTAGGAATCTGACCGTATGTTTCGATAGCATTTTTTGGATGACGTTGGTTGTATGTATCTACTGAGGGTTCTTTATCGGCTTCGAAACCTTCATCAGATGTGACGCGATTAGGTTCGGGTTGAGCTGGCCACGTCGACGGATCGTCTGGAACACATTCCCCTTCTTTGCTCATACCCGGATTATAGCAGGTGAGGATAACGAGATATGTAAAACCCCTTCACGAAAAATAATTGTCAACACATGTGTGCTGATAAAAATTTCGTGAAGGGGTTTACACGTTTCTTATGAAGCCTTGTTAATCAGCCTAATAACACCCGGTTCAATTTCTTCAGCAGCCCCAAAACCTCGGCATCATCTTTACCCAGCGCGATCGCCTGCCGGTTCAGATAGTCAACGGCCTGGCGTGCATAAGTCGGAGAGTACTTATATTTCAGCAGACTCT